>CAXMSF010000216.1:0-4162 GCA_964196055.1 uncultured Gammaproteobacteria bacterium
CGAAGAGGAAGATGCTGAATGCCAGGACATTGGGAAGGCGAAGCACCCATTCGGCGTTGCCGAACATCCGGTACGAACACCAACCGAGCGCGCTGTTGAGCAGGTGGTTGTTCGCGTTCGGGTAGCCGAACGCGAACAGGCGCCCGATTCCCGGCCGAATCGCGTGCAGGTAGGTGAGTGCTTCGTCGTGGGTAAAGGCGAGGGCCTGCGCGCGGAAGAGCAGAAAGCCCGTACCGGTGATGCCGATCGCGACGGCCGCGGCGAGGTTCGCCTTGTGGATCGCGTTCGTGGGCATAGTCCTTCCGGAAGAGTCCGTGTCTAGGTGTCGGGGGTTTGCACGTCGACGTCGGAGCGTTCGCCCAGGCGCTGGAATACTACGAAGAAGACCGGGACGAGTACGACCGCGATCACCGTCGCGGACAACTGCCCGCCAAGGACGACGGTTCCGAGCGAGCGGCGGCTCGCCGCACCCGCGCCGCTGGCGACGACGAGGGGCAGCACGCCGAGCACGAAAGAGAACGAGGTCATCAGGATCGGCCGGAATCGCAGGCGCGAGGCCTCGGTCGCGGCTTCGAGGATGCCGAGCCCCTGTGCGCGCTTCTCGCGCGCGAACTCGACGATCAGGATGGCGTTCTTGCTCGCGAGTGCGACGAGGAGAATGACGCCGATCTGCATGTAGACGTCGTTCGTGTAGCCGCGTGCTGCGACTGCGACTACCGCACCGAGCAGGCCGAGCGGGACGGCAAAGATGACCGCCGCCGGTGCCGACCAGCTCTCGTACTGCGCCGCCAGCACGAGAAATACAAGTACGATCGCGAGGCCGAAGATCATCATTGTCTCGCCGCCGGCCTGTTTTTCCTGGTAGGACATGCCGGTCCACTGGTAGCCCATCGACAGTGGCAACTTGTCGTCAGCCATCTGCTCCATCAGCTGCAGCGCCTGGCCGGAGCTGAAGCCGGCTGCGGCTTCGCCGTTGATCGCTGCGGACGGGTAGAGGTTGTAACGTTGGACGAGTTGCGGTCCGAAGGCGTCGTCGACCCGGATGAGCGTTCCGAGTGGTAGCATCTCGCCGTTCAGGTTACGGACCTGGAGCTTTCGGATGTCGTCGCGTTCCTGTCTGAATCGCGAGTCGGCCTGCATCGTCACCTGGTAGGTGCGGCCGAAAATGTTGAAGTCGTTTACGTAGGCGGATCCGAGCGCCGCCTGAAGCGTTCCGAACAAGGCATCGAGCGGAACGCCCAGGGTCTTGGCCTTGGTGCGGTCGACGTCGGCGAAGAGCTGGGGAACGCGCGCGCGGAAGCTGGTATTGAGTGCCTCGAGACCGCTCTGGGCGTTGCCGTCGTCCACCATTCCCATCGCGACCTGTTGCAGCATGTCGAAGCCGATCCCGCTGCGATCCTGGAGCTGCATCTGGAAGCCGCCGCTCACCCCGAGGCCGTTGATGGCCGGCGGGGCGAAGCTGAACGCGATGGCGGCTTCGATCGCCTGGAAGCGATTGCGCACGCCGGCCATGATGGCGTCGAGACTGAGCGACGGGTCGCTCCGCTCGCCCCAGGGAGTCATCACGACGAAGGCCGTTACCGCGTTCGAGAGGCTCGCGCCGTCGAGCAGCGAATATCCCGTGACCGTGATCGCATCGCTGATTCCGGGCGTGTCGAGGAAGGCCTCGGTCATGCGTTCTGCAACTTCGTTGGTGCGTTCCAGGGACGCGGCTTCGGGCAGCTGTGCGGCGGCGAAGAAATAGCCCTGGTCCTCGATGGGCAGGAAGCCGGTCCGAAGCGACATGAAGCCCCATCCGGCTGCTACGACGAGCGCGAGGAAGCACAGCATCGACGTCGCCGTATGCTCGACGGCTCGTTTCACGAGCGCGACGTAGCGGGTCGCGATGCGGTCGAACACGGAGTTGAATGCGCCGAAGAATCCGGTGGTCTTGGCTTCGGAGGGCCGCAGTAGGATCGCGGCGAGCGCGGGGCTGAGCGTCAACGCATTGATGGAGCTGATCACGGTCGCCGCGGCGATCGTCAGCGCGAACTGTTGGTTCAGGCGGCCGGTGATTCCGCCCATGAAGGCGGCCGGGATGAAGACCGCGAGCAGCACCAGGGTCGTTGCAACGACCGGTCCACCGACTTCCTTCATCGCGCGCAGCGCGGCTTCTCGCGAGGACAGCCCCTCCTCGTCGATCAGACGGGTCACGTTCTCGACCACGACGATGGCATCGTCGACCACGATGCCGATCGCGAGTACCAGTCCGAACAGCGTCAACATGTTGATCGAGAAACCCATCGCACCCATCACTGCAAAGGTTCCGATGAGTGAAACTGGAATCGCTACGGCGGGGATCAAAGTCGCACGCCAATCCTGAAGAAAGACGAAGATCGTCAGGAAGACGAGTGCGATCGCAATGAAGAGGGTCTCGTAGACCTCGGCGATCGAAGCCTCGACGGCCTCGGTGGTGTCGAAGGGGATGCTCCATTCGAGGCCTTCGGGCAGCGTTCTCGTGAGGTCAGCCATCACCGATCGGACGTTGGCGGCAACTTCGAGCGCGTTTGCGCCCGGGAGCTGGTAGATCGAGATGGCGGCGGTCGGGTTGCCGTTCAGCTCGGCCGCCTGATTGTAGTTTTGGCTTCCGAGCTCCACTCGAGCGACGTCGTGGACCCGGGTGACGCGCCCACCTTCACCGGTCTTGACGATGATCTGCTCGAACTGTTCGATGCTCTCGAGTCGACCGAGGCTGTTGATCGCGTATTGGAAGCTCTGGCCGGCCGGCGCGGGTGGCTGCCCGATCTGGCCGGCCGCAACCTGGACGTTCTGCTCGCGGATCGCGGCGATGACATCGCCCGTGGTGAGTTTGCGGGCCAGCAGTCGCTCGGGGTCGAGCCAGACGCGCATGCTGTAATCGCCGCCGCCGAAGATCGATACCTCGCCGACGCCGCTTACGCGCTTGAGTTCGTCGACGATTCGTAGCGTGCCGAAATTGGTCAGGTAGAGGGAGTCGTAGCGACCGTCCTGCGAGGTCAGCGTGATCATCAGCACGATGCTCGTGGACTGTTTCTTGGTCGTGACGCCCTGTCGCTTGACCTCCTCGGGGAGACGGGCTTCAGCGATCGCGACGCGGTTCTGTACCAGCACCTGCGCCATGTCGAGGTCGGTGCCCACTTCGAAGGTGACGGTGAGGGCGTAGGAGCCGTCATTGGCGCTCGTCGAGGACATGTAGATCATGCCCTCGACGCCGTTTACCTGTTGCTCGATCGGGGCGGCGACGGTGTCCGATACGATCTGTGCATTCGCTCCCGGATAAGTGGTGGACACCTTGACGGTCGGCGGGGTGATTTCGGGATATTGGGCGACCGGCAGGTTGGGGGCCGTGATCCCACCCGCGATCACGATCACCAGGGCGATCACGGTGGCCATGATGGGCCGCTCGATGAAGATTCGGGAGAACACCGGCCGTCTACTTCTCGCCGGCGGCAGCCGGTTCGGGGTCGGGTGCGCCGGCTTCGGCGGGCGCGGTGGCCTTCTCCTTTGCGTCGTCGAGCGTCGCGGTGACGGGCGCGCCGGGTCGGGCCCGTTGGAGACCGTTGACGATCACCTGGTCGTCGGGCGCGAGCCCCTTCTCGATCAATCGGAGCTTGTCGACGATCGGGCCTATTTCGACGACTCGATGCTCGACCACGCCCTCGTCGTTCACGACCAGCACGAAGCGCCCGCTCTGATCGGAGCCGAGTGCGCGTTCGGTGACCAGGAGGGCGTCCTTCTGGTCGCCGATCGGCACCCGGACTCTCAGGAAGGTGCCCGGAACGATGACCTCATCGAGTGCGCCTTCGTTCGGGAGAACGCCGCGGACCTCGAGTGTGCCCGTGCTGGGGTCGACCTGAAGTCCGGTGAAGTCGATGACCCCCTCGTGGGGGTAACCGTCGTCGTCGGCCCGGCCCACTTGAACGGTCGTCATCTCACGATCGTCGTATTTTGCATTCCGCGATTCGCGCCGCCGCAGGCTCATTCTCTGCAGCGCGAGCAGGTCGAGTTCACTCATGTGAAAGTACACGTAGACCGGCGAGTAGCGGATCATGTTCGTGAGCAGCGTCGTGCCCTCGGCGCCGACCAGATTTCCGACGTCGACCCGGTGGCGTCCGACCCGCCCCGTGATCGGTGCCTTGACGTG
>CAXMSF010000217.1:0-9549 GCA_964196055.1 uncultured Gammaproteobacteria bacterium
AAGGCTTCATGCTGCGCTGCTCGACGGCGTCGAACCCGCGGGCACTTCGTGCCTTGCGCGTTCGAAGACGAAGCTCTCGATCTGCTGCGATGCCTCGCGGTCGATCGCGAGGAACTGCAGGCCCATGCCGGAACGCGAGCCCTGGGGGTCGCCTTCGCGCGCCCAGACGACTCGCGCCGTGGAGTGCAGCGGCAGATCGGTTTCGGGTAGCTCGAATTCGAGCTCGACCTCGGTTTCGCTCGGCATGACGGCGTCGGCCTCGATGAAAATACCGCCGCGCGAGAGATTGGCGCTGAGCCCCCACGCCTCGATGTCGGCCGTACGGATACGAACGTTGGTCTCGACTTCGACGCGCGCGAGCCCGGCTTGATTCGGCGAGCGCAAGAAGCGACTCACGGATTCGACCAGCGTCATACGGCTGATGGGCTTCGCAACGATGTCACTTGCACCCGCGCGTACCGCGCGCGCGCGATCGGCAGCGCAGTCGGCTGAGGTCAGGATGATGACCGGAGTGCCGGCCAGGTCGGGATCTCGCCGCACCTCGCGACACAAGGCATCTCCCCCCATGCCGGGCATATTGAGATCAGTGACGATGACCGAAGGGCGTTGCTTCTGAATCAGTTCGAGTGCGGCTTCGCCCGAACTCGCCGTGATGACGGACCCGAAGCGGGCCAGGAAGATCGAATTCAGTTCGCGGAACATCGCGGTGTCGTCCACGATCAGGATCTTGTGTTGAAAATCCATCCGACCCCCGGTATCCGCGTCCTCGTCCCGGTTTCGCACAGCGCCTCCGTCAGTCGCGTTTGCCCACGAAGGCGGCGGCAATCTGTTCGATCTCGGGCTTCACGAGCCAGACGTTCTGCAGGCCGTCGTGCCGAGTCCACTGCTGAGTCTCGAAGATCCGCTTCTCGACGAAAGTCGCGTTGGAGTATCCGTGGTAGATCACGTCGACGCTCGCGGTGGTTTCTCCCGGATCCAGCCTCACCTCGTCGGTGTCGGTGTCGGTAATGCGAATCTTCTCGAAGACCAACGCGTAACTCACGAACTCCTCTCGCAGTTCGGGCTCGACATACATGCTCGCGCGCTTGATCTCGCCCCAGCGGACGAGTTTGGTGTAGCGGCGCTGGGCCTCCTCGAGAGAGTTGAACCGGCCCGTCGGATCGGCGAGCGTGGACGCACAGCCCAAGCCCATCGCCAACGACATCACCATCAATACGGACATGATTCGATCGAACATTCGGAACTCCCTCCTCACACCGGCAGCGGAACGCGCAGGTTCCGGTTCTCACACTGTTTTCTATCGGTCGGAAAGCGTCTCTTCCTGAGTCAGCCTGTGATATTCTCGCCAAAGACTCGGAACCCCCCGAGATACAAAGGGTTTTTTCCTGTTGCTGCTCGGGATCGACATTGGCGGCACCAAACTCGCGCTGGCGCTCGGTAACGCGCAGGGTGAGGTCGTGCAGCGCTTTCGTCGGCCGATCGAAGCCAGCGGCGATGCGCAGCGCGACGTCGCCCGGATAGTCGAAGATGCGCAGCAGTTGCTCGCCGCTGCGGGAGTTGCGCGCGAGCAGATCGCCGCGATCGGGGTCTCGGCTCCCGGGCCGGTCGACGCCCGACGCGCCGAGGTCGTCGAGCCGCCGAACATGCCGGGCTGGGGGCGGGTCCCGCTGGCCGCGTGGATCGAAGCGGAGCTGGGTGGCCCGGTCGCACTCGAGAACGATGCCAACGCGGCCGCGTTGGCGGAGTGGCGATTCGGTGCGGGGCGTGGGCACCGCGACATCGTCTATCTCACCATGTCGACCGGGGTCGGCGGCGGTCTGATTCTCGACGGCCGGCTCTACCGCGGTCATCAGGGCAATGCGGGCGAACTCGGCCACATCCCGCTCGAATCGGGCGGAGAACGCTGCGCTTGCGGGATGCGGGGCTGTTTCGAAGCCTACGCGGGCGGTGCCGCCTGGGCGAAACGGCTGCGCGAAGTGACCCCGGTGGGCAGCACGGTCGCCGAGCTGGCGGGCGGGCCCGAGCATGTCACGCCGAAGCATCTGGTTGAGGCCGCACACGCGGGCGATTCCTTCGCGCTCGGCGAGTTTGCACGTTGGCGCGAAACCGTCGCGCGTGGAATCACGACGATTGCGTTCGCCTTCGCTCCCGAGCGCATCGTACTCGGCACCATTGCCATCGCTGCGGGTGAAGAACTCTGCTTCGCGCCATTGCGCGAGCGCGTGCGCGAGTTGGTATGGCCCGATATCGCAGCGGGCCTCGAGATCGTGCCAGCCGCGCTCGGGGATCGATTGGCGGACCTGGCGGGGATTTGCGCAGCACTCGAGATCGTCGGAGCGGATCGCGGGGCGGGGTAGGTCGCCCGTTCGGGCCCGTGTCCCGAAGATCCTTCGCCAACCGCTGTCAGTACGTCGCAGCCGTGTCGTCGTCGGGCGTGTCGGCTTCGAGGCGCGCGACCTCGTCTCCGACGGCTTGGCTCTGGCGTTGCAGGTCACTCACGATCCGCGCAACCTCGGGAATTCGCTGACAGCTCTTGTTGGCGTTGTCGCGGATCGTGTCGATGGTCGTCCCGACGATGGAGCTGCTCCGCTCGTGCGCCGTGGTTTCGCGCTGGATCGAGCGAATCATCTCGGTGATGGACGTGACGTTGGTCGAGATGAACAGCGCCGTCTCGCGCTGCTCCTCCGTGGCCCGGCTGACCTGACGGCACATCTCGACCGCCTCGGTGGAGTTCGAGAGCAGCTGGTCCGCGGCCTGAGTCTGCTCCTTCATCGCCGACGAGATCTGCTGGATGTGGTCGGAAGTCCGCTGTGCCGACGCGGCGACGTGCTTGGAATTTCGAGACTGCTCCTCGGCCGCGCGTGCGATCTCGCTCACGCGCCCGCTCGCCTCACGGGACGACAGCATGATGGCTTCGAGCGCATGGCCGGCTACGCGCGAGCGGTCGACGCCTTCTTCGACCGCCTCGATGCCGGCGCCCATGGCCCTCACCGCGTTCTCGCTTTCCTCCTGGACTGCGGCGATCAGCTCCTCGATCTGCTTGGTGCTCGTGGTGGTGCGGCGCGCGAGAGTCTTGACCTGCTCTGCGACGACCGCGAACGCCTTGCCGTGCTCGCCTGCCTGCGCAGCAATGATCGCCGCGTTGAGCGACAGCAGGTTGGTCTCGTCGCTGATTCCGCCGATCACGGTCGCAATTTCACCGATCTCGGCGATGCGCCCGTCCAGGCCCGCGAGAGCCGAGCGCGCATCGAGCGTCATGTCGCGGATCCGCGCGATGCCGTCGATCGTCGCGCCAACCGCGCGAGTGCCGTCTTCTGCGGTGCTGGTGACCTTCTCGGTCAGCTCCGAGGCACTGTGCACGTGGTTGCCGACTTCCTGGATCGCGTGGTCCATCTGCGCGATCGATGCGGCCGTTTCTTCCGCGACCTGTTGCACGCTGTCCGCGTTCTCGGCCACACGCCGGATCTGCGCGCCCATCTCGTGCACCGCAGATGCCGACGCGTCGACCACGCGATCGACCGTCAGTGCGCTGTGCGCGACCTGGTCGACCGCGGTGCCCATTTCGTTGATCGCAGACGAACTCTCTTCGTTGTGTCGCGCGAGTTCTTCGATCTCCTGGTTGATGCCCTGGATCGAAGTATTGAGTGTCGCGAGCAGGGACGCGGTTTCTTCGACCGCGGCTTCCTGGTTTTCCGCTCCCTGGTCGATCTCGGCCATCGCCTCGGCGATCTCTTCGGGGAGCCGCTGGAGGTTCTGGGTGATGCGGTTCATGCGATCGAGTGAACCCCCGACGGCCTCGGCCAGGTGGTTGAGTGCGAGCGCCTCGCTGTGAAAATCGCCCATGCCCTCCACGTCCAGACGATGCGACATGTCGCCACGGCCGATCGCGCGCAGTGCGGCGCGGATCTTCCGGATACGCCTGCGGGAATCGCTGACCGCCCGGTTGACCAGCAGGGCGATGAGTGTCGCGAGCGCGACCGAGAGGCCGACCGCGGGAGTCAAGTCGTCGCCGGCCTGGGCGAGCGCGGCGGCGCCGATGGCGGTGCCCGCGATCGCAAACGCGAGGATCACCAATGTGCCGCGCCAGGTCGAACCCGTCAGCAATTCGAGCTTCACCCACTCCCCTCCATCCGAATCCACTCCTGCAGCCAGGCAGATCGGCGAGCGGGGTCGGGCTCTTGAGCGGAAAGGCCTTTGGAGTCGTGGAGTTTCCGAGTTGACTGCGAGTGGAAGGTGAAGCGGATTCAGGGAATCGGGCTTTCGCCCAGCGTGATGATTCGGTCGCGCAGCGCCTGGAAGCGACCTTCCGCAATGGCGTCGCGGGCTTCGCGCATCAAGCGCAGGTAGTACCTGAGATTGTGTAGCGAGGCCAGGCGCGCGCCGAGGATCTCGTTGACTCGCAGCAGGTGGCGTAGATACGCCCGGGAATGTCGCGCGCAGGTGGGGCAATCGCAGTCCGGATCCGGCGGTCGATCATCGTCGGCAAAGCGCGCCGTACGCGCGCGCAGCTGCCCGCGACTGGTGTAGAGAATGCCGTGGCGCGCGTGACGAGTCGGAATCACACAGTCGAACAGGTCGACCCCGGCCGCCATCGCGTTCACCAGGTCGACGGGTCGTCCCAGGCCCATCAGGTAACGCGGCCGGTCGCTCGGAAGTTCGCTGTGAGTGGCGGCGATCAGTTCGATGCGGCGCTCGGCCGCTTCACCGAGACCGAGTCCGCCGTGGGCGTAGCCATCGAATCCGAGGCTCGCGAGGCTCGCGGCATGCGAGCGTCGCAGTGATTCCGAGGCACCCCCCTGGACGATCCCGAACAGCGCCTGGTCGCCTCTGCTGCGTGCATTGCGACAGCGCTCCGCCCAGCGCAGTGTGCGCTCGGTGGCAGCGCGCACTCGCGCACTTGGCTCGTCACCGTGAGGATCCGCCTCGGAGATCGGCGGCTGGCACTCGTCGAGCACCATCGCGATGTCGGCGCCGAGCGCCTCTTGGATCGCGACCGCACTTTCGGGCGTGAGCAGGCGCTTGCGACCGTCGAGCGGCGAAGCGAAGGTCACGCCGGTTTCATCGACTCGGCTGCGGTCCGAGAGTGAAGTCACCTGGTAGCCGCCGCTGTCGGTCAGCCACGGCCCCGACCAGCCCGTGAATCCGTGCAGTCCGCCGAGCTTCGCGACGATCTCCTCCCCGGGACGCTCGTGCAGGTGGTAGGTGTTCGCGAGTACGATCTCGGCACCGAGTTCGGCGAGATCGTCCGGTCCGACACCGCGAACCGCACCGAGCGTTGCGACCGGCATGAAGGCGGGGGTGTGCACGGCGCCGTGCGGCGTGTGCAGCACGCCGGTCCGAGCTTCGCCGTCGTGTGCGGAAATTTCGAAGCAGATGCCGTCCGGCATCAAACGATCAACATGGCGTCGCCGTAGGAGTAGAAGCGGTAGCCCGCGTGCACGGCATCGGCGTAGGCGTCGAGCACCTGCTTGCGTCCCGCGAACGCCGCGACGAGCAACAGCAGGGAGGAGCGGGGCAGGTGGAAGTTGCTGAGTAGCCCGTCGACGACGCGGAAGCTCGCGCCCGGCGCCAGGAAGAGATCGGTGTCCCCACGCGTTGCGAGCACCTGGCCGTCGCCGCTTGCGCAGGATTCGAGTACGCGCGCCGACGTCGTACCGACTGCGATCACTCGTCCCCCGCGCGCACGCGTCGCGGCGATCTGCTCGGCGGTTGCGGTGGGCAGGTCGATGAACTCGGAATGCAGGCGACCGCGCGCGAGGTCTTCGGGTCGCAGGGGTCGAAAGGTCCCGGCCCCCACGTGCAATACGACTTCGGCGCGCTCGACGCCCCGGTCGCCGAGTTCGGCGAGCAGGCGCTCACTCAGGTGCAGGCCCGCGGTCGGCGCCGCGACCGAGCCGGGGACGCGCGCGTAGGCGGTCTGGTAGCGCTCAGAATCTCCCGCTTCGGCCTCGGCGCGTCGGATGTAGGGCGGCAGCGGCATTTCGCCGATCGCGTACGGATCGGCACCCGCTTCGAACGCGAGCGTCACCTCGCCGTCGTCCGCGTGAGCGACGAGTTCCGCGTCGAGGCCGCGGCCGTCTCGCCCGAAGTGGAACTTCAAACCGCTTCGAAGTCTGCCGCGAGTTTTCACGAGCGCGCGAAAATGGCCCGAGGTCTGCGCGATCGGACCGAGTATCAGCGCTTCGGCTGCGCCACCGGTGTCTTTGTACCCGCGCAGGCGTGCGGACAACACCCGAGTCGAATTGACGACGAGCAGGTCACCCGAGCGCAGCCAATTCGCCAGATCGAGAATTCGCCCATGTGTCCGGCGGCCGGCCGCGCGATCGAGGACCAGCAGGCGCGCGCCGTCGCGCTCCGGCGTCGGGTGCTGCGCGATCGATTCGGGCGGGAGCGGGTAGTCGTAGTCGGCGAGGTCGATGTCAGTGGGCATCGCTCGCCCCGCCGGCCAGCGCGTCGCGCAGCGCGGGGGCTGCCGCGATCGAGTCCCACGAGAACAACGCATCGCCGCCGGCGCCTGCGGCACGCACGATCTCGACCTGCGCGACGGCGCGCTCGGGCTTCTTCTCGAACAGCCAAGAGCCGAGTCCGAGCCAGATTCGATCGCCGCTCGGCACACCTGCAAATGCGTTAGCGAGGTGTCTGAGCAGCGCGTCGTCGAGTGTGTACGCCATCGGGACCGCGAAATGAATCAGGTCCGCGTCGAGCCAGCCGCGCCAGTCCTGGCCGAGCGCGAGGTAGGCGCGGTCGGCGTAGGCCCAGACGGCGGCCGATAAGGCGAGGTCGGGGGCGACCGCGTGAACCGCACCGCCGATCATCGCCACCAACTCGGTCAGCTTCCCGCGGCGCCAGGCGTCCCAGCGGTTGGCGTTCGCGAGCGATTCATCGAAGGGCGCCGGTAGCCCGGTCTCGGCCTGAAATCGCGCGCGCGTCGCCTCGCCGTAGCCGAAGTCGAGCCCGACCCCGAATCGCGAGCCCGGCACGAAGGGCAATACGTCGGGATAGCGGATGTAATCGAGATGGATCCCGTCGAGCGTCGGGTAGCGATTCGGAAGTTCGGCGAAGATCGCGGCGATGTGCTCGGCAACGCCCGGAGCAGCGGGGTCGAGCCAGACCGCCGGCGTGCCCATGCGGTAATAGGCGCGGTCCGGGTTCGGAACCTCGAGTTTCGGATAATCGAGAATCGAGCGGCCCTTGCGATCGACCGCCACGACACCGCGCCCGAGATCGCGAACGAACTGCGAATCGGTGTTTCCGGCCAGCGACAAGACGTTGACCCACGCGTGGACGCGCAAGCCCGCGGCCTGCGCGAGCGGAATCAACTCGGCGAAGGTGTCACGGCCGGTGCTTTCGACGATCGCGCGGTGAGGCGTTGCGTCGGCGAGACTCGAGTCGAACCACGAGCGACCGCCGCGGTAGACCTGCACGAACAGGTCGCTCGCGCCGAGTCGGTGGGCATCCTCGATCAGCTCCGGGAAACGCTCGGGGTGCTCGAGAATGCGTTGGCTGCCTTCGCAGAGAACCCACAATCCGCGACGAGGGGGCTCTGCCCGCTCGCCACTAGGCGTCGTCGAAGCGGCTTCAGGCGCAGGCGAGAGGTCGCTGTCGCTCGCAATCGACTCGACACCACCGGCGAGATCGGTGTTCGGCTTCTCGGGCGGCGTCGCGTCACCGCAGGCGGCAAGCACAAGTGGCGCGATCGCGAGGCAAAGACGAATGAGAGCGGTGGAGACGGCCAAGGCGCGGCGAAGCTACCCGAGGCGGGCTGGAGCGACAACGCGTGCGCCTTTTCGCGCTTGGCTGCGTTGACACGCCGCAAGCGTCCCGCACACTGCAGCCTCTGATGGGGATGACACCCGGCCGACCTCGACGAGGACGCAACACCACCGGGCTGAACGCGGGGCGGCGCACAAGCGCGGGGGTCGCGTCGGCGGTGCTTTCGCTCGCCACCGCGATGGTCGCGAGCGCAGCGGTCGAAATCACCCTGGACGGCCCCGAGTTCGACGTGCTGCGAGTCGAATCGCGGGAGCGTGGCAATCCCGGCGCCGCACTCGGCACGGCGGTGGCGGCCTGGCGCGCCGAGAACTGGGAACTCGCGAGAGATCTGCTGCAAGGGGTTTCCGGGCGGTATCCAGTCGTCGCGGATCACGCCGATCTGCTGCTGCTGCGGATCGCGCTCGAGGTCGGCGACGCCGCTGAAACGGCCGAGCTCGCCTCGGCCTGGGATCACGCCGATCCGTCGCTCGGGGCCGAGGTGAGCGAGATCCTCGGCAACGCCCGGGCCGAGCTCGGCGATTCCACGGCTGCGCGAAACGCCTGGCAGGCCGCGATCGCCGGGGATCCACTCGGCGCCAACCACGCCCGGCTGCACTTGAAGCTCGCCGATTCGTTCACTGCCGATGGTGACTTCGCAGCGGCACTGAAGTCCTTCCTCGAGGTGTGGACCGGGCATCCGACGAGCCCACAAGCCGAGCCTGCGAACGCCGCGCTGGATCGGATCGCGGCCGAGCGCGGCAGCGACCCGCGCACCGCGACACATTATCGCCGCCGTGCCGACGTGTTCTTCCGCCGGCACGATAACGAGGCCGCGCTCGCGGACTACGAGCGGGCACTCGCAATGGGAATGCTCGGCAAGAGCGAGACACGGCGCGCCAGTCGACAGCGCGCACAAACGCTGTTCCGCCTGCGTCGCTACCCCGAGGCCGTCGAGGCCTACGGGGCCCTGCGGCCCGCGCCCGAATACCTGACCGAACGCGCGCGCGCGATCGCACGCGCGGGCGACCCGGTGGCAGGCGCGCGTGAGCTCGAAGTGATCGCACGCAATTCGAAGGGCCGCGTGTCGGCGCGGGCGCTCTTCCTGGCGGGATTGCTCTGGGACGGGGAGGGCAAGTCCGAGCGCGCTCGCAGCCTCTTCGAGCGCGTGATTCGCACGGCTGCGGGCACGAGCTACGCGAATGTCGCGCTCTGGAATTTCGGCTGGAGCGCGTATCGCGAGGGGCGGATCGACGAGGCGCGACGGAGCTTCGAGCGCCTGCTGTCGCACGACGCCAAGGGGGTGTCGGCGCTACGGGCGCGATACTGGCTCGCGCGGACGCGCGAAGCGCAGGGCGACCTCGCCGCCGAGGCCGCGTTCGCGGAACTCGCCCGAGAATTCCCGCTCAGCTACTACGGCTGGCGGGCGCGGCTGCGGGTCGACGACCGCGCACTACCGCGACGAAAGTCCGATCGCGCAATCGACCTCGGAAGCGAGAGCCTCGGTCCCGAAGCAATGGCACGGCCGCGCATCCTGCTCGAGGCGGGGCTCGAGGCCGAAGGTCGGCGTGAACTCGACCATCTCTACCCGCAGGCGGAAAGCCTCGCCGATCGTCTCGCGCTGTCGAACCTCTACGCCAACAGCGGCGATTTCAACCGCTCGCAACGGCTGATCGTGGAGGAGTTCAGCACGTCGCTCGCGCGCGGCCCGATCCCCGAACAGCTCGAGATGTGGTGGTACGCGTGGCCCGCACCGTATGGCGAGGACATGCGCCGCGCCACTGGTGACGGCGACTGGAT
>CAXMSF010000218.1:0-3046 GCA_964196055.1 uncultured Gammaproteobacteria bacterium
ACACCCAGGACACGCAGGCGACGGTCGATCAGGTCGAGCGACTCGTTGCAGCGGGCTGCGAGATCGTGCGCATTACGGCGCCGTCGATCCGCGATGCCGAAAACCTCGAGAACATTCGAATTGGACTCGAGTCGCGCGGCGTGAAGGTTCCATTGGTCGCCGACATCCACTTCACGCCGAACGCGGCGATGGTCGCGGCGCTGCACGTCGACAAGGTGCGGATCAATCCGGGCAACTTCGCCGACAAGAAGAAGTTTGCGGTGCTCGAATACACCGACAGCGAGTACGCGGATGAGCTCGAGCGCGTGGCGGAGCGCTTCCGGCCGTTGGTGCGGCGCTGCAAGCAGCTCGGGCGCTCGTTGCGGATCGGCACCAACCACGGCTCGCTTTCGGATCGCGTCATGAACCGCTTCGGCGACACGCCGGCGGGCATGGTGGCGAGTGCGCTCGAATTCCTGGACGTCTGCGAAGGCGAGGGTTTCTTCGACATCGTCTTCAGCATGAAATCGAGCAACGCGCAGGTCGCCATCCAGGCCTACCGGCTGCTGGCGGCGCGGCTCGAGGAGCGCGCCCCGGGACGGCCCGGCTATCCCTTCCACATCGGCGTGACCGAGGCGGGGGATGCCGTGGACGGTCGCGTGAAGAGCGCGATCGGAATCGGTTCGCTGCTCGAAGACGGCATCGGCGACACCATCCGTGTCTCGCTCACCGAGAATCCCGTGCACGAAGTACCGGTCGCGTTTTCGCTGGTGCGTCGCTGCCAGGCGCGCTGGGCGCGCCGCCCCGAGCAAGTCGGCGACCCCGGTGCAATGTTCTGCGACGACCCGATCGCGCACCTGCGGCGCCCCACGCGCACGACGGGGGGCGCGGGCTGCGAGATCGGCGGCGATCACCCGGTGCGGGTCGAAGTCGACGTCGGGCCCGTCCCGGTCGATGCCATAGCGGCCGCCGAGACCCTGGCGGATTCGTTGGCGAAACTGCGGGACGTTGCGTGCGAGGGGGTGCTGGTCGACGTCTACGACCCCGATGCGGGCGATCGCCTGGTGCAATTCGCCGAGGCACTCGCGGCGAAGGGAGTGGATCTGCCACTCGCGGTGCGTTGCGAGGCGGGTTTCGCGTACACGGCCGAGAAGGTGGCGCGGCGATTGGTGGTACTGGTCGGGGTGCTCGTGCTCGACGACCGCATGGTTGCGGTGGCGAAGGATGCCGCGGCGGCGGGTATCGCGGTCGAGTGGGAGCTGCGCGGGCGCCTGGCCGAGCTGATCCCGCTGGTCGACCGCGCGCTCGCGGCGAGCGCGGCGGCGGGCCTCACGGACTTTCTCGTCTCCGCGGACGCCGAACTGCCCGTCCACGCGGCGCGCATCGTCGCCGCGCGGCTGCGCGCGGCCGGCGCGGCCGATACGCCCATCGTGTTGCGCCATCGCCGCGACCCGAACAGCGACGACGAGGCCGCGCTCATCGGCGCCGCGGTCGACCTCGGGGCGCCGCTCTGCGACGGCATCGGCGACGTCGTGGTGCTGGCGGGCGACGACGACCCCGCGCGCCGCGTCGAACTCGCCTACCGGATCCTCCAGGGTGCGCGCCTGCGGACCTCGTGGACGGAATTCATCTCGTGCCCGTCGTGCGGCCGCACGCTCTTCGACCTCGAAAGCACGACCGCACGCATCAAGGCGCGCACACAGCACCTGAAGGGCGTAAAGATCGCGATCATGGGCTGCATCGTGAACGGCCCGGGCGAAATGGCGGACGCGGACTTCGGCTACGTGGGGGCGGGGCCGGGCGTCGTGAACCTCTACGTGGGCCACGAACTCGTGGCGCGCAGCGTGCCCGCCGCCACGGCGGATGACCGCCTCGTCGAGCTGATCCGCGAGCACGGCCGCTGGCTCGATCCGGCCTGATCGCGGCGCTTGAGTTAGGCTCTCGGGTGGATGAACGCTCCAGCGTGTTCCACCGCGCACTGGGTGAGGTTGCGAAAAACCATTCCAGATCGCGGTGTTGCGAGGCCTGATGCCGTACCGATCGCTGCTCCTGCTGCTTCTCCTATGTTCGCTCGTGCTACAGGCGGAGTCCTGCTGGTACCCGGGCCCGGGCGGCCTGCGCGGCGCCGGCGAGGACGACGGCAACATCATCGACGATCCGGAAGGGCGCTGTACGGCGCTGCCCAGTCCGATTCTGCCGGGCCTCGCTTTCATCCCGCGCGTGGGCGGCGCCGTCGTTCCCGGCCCGCTCTGGGTCGTTAATCCCGTTCTTTCCTCTCAGGGCCTGCTCGCATTCGACGTCGACGAGTTGCCGCCCGCGTCGCGCGTACCTTCATGGGACGTCGCCATTCCGGCCGATAGCGATGGAGACGGGGTAGACGAGGGAGCCCCTGGCCTGCCGATCATCAATGGGGTTCGGATCGAGTCGAATACGCTCGGTCTCATCACCGCCCACAATTACGATGAAGTCCTGTTCTTCTTGAACGCGTTGGGAGAGGTCGATAACACGCTGGACGGCGGGCTCACGCGTTACCTGGTTTCCGTCCCCGGTGGCGACGTATTCCTAGCGACCGACTATCCGAATCTGCCGGAGCCGGGCGCATCTGCCCAAGCCCGAACTGCTGTGTCGACGGTGGCCTGTGTCCGGGCTCCCGGTGCGAAATTGTCCGAAGGAAGTCCCCTGAAAGGGGATGATTGCGCACCTGGCGTGGCCAATAGCTTCTACTCGTCGGAAACTACGGGTGCGACGGTGATCAATGGCAAGCTCTTCGTATCGCTCAGCAACGAAGCCCCATTGCACACTCCCGTCACGCCGTTCTATCGGCCCGGGACGGTGCTGGCCTTCGCTTTCGCCGGGGGTGGCGTCTGGCCGATTCCGGATCTGCCGCTGACGGGGACGCCTTCGGTCGTGATCACGGAGGGATTCAATCCGACGGACGTCATCGGATACACCACGCCGACGACGCCGGCGCGGCATTTCGTACTCGTCGTGGTGAGCGGGGTCATCGGAACCGATGGTTTCCAACCCGTGAAGGTCGTCGACTCGGAGTCCTTCATCGAGGTGATCG
>CAXMSF010000219.1:0-4208 GCA_964196055.1 uncultured Gammaproteobacteria bacterium
CGCATGAGCCTCGAACAGTCGGTTCGCCTTCGCAAAGGGCAGCAGGGCAACGAACATCCCGACGTGGCGGCAGGCTTCGAGCGGCTGGCCGACTGCTACCGGGCCGAGGGCGAGTACGCGAAGGCCGAGATCCTGTACCGAAGGGCCCTCGGGATCTGGCAGAAGGAGGCCGAGGCGCGCACGCTCGAGATCTCCCGGGCGAAGGTTCGGATCGAGGCAGTGGAGCGGCTGCAGGGCCAGGCCCCGGCAGCTCCCAGCGGGGAAAGCTCCTGATTCCGCGCCCCCGTCGACCCGGAGTGCTCGATTTTCTTGACCTTTTTGGGGCCTGAGCGTAGGGTGGAGGCCGGGTTGCGTGCGAAGGCCGTGCTTTCGGGCCGGTCCGCGCGCTTCTGCCGTAGGCCGTTTCGTGGACCTCCAGCTCGCGGGCGACCCTGCCAGAGGCGGGGCGATGGAGGACTGTCGAAATGGTCGTGGAGTTGATTTGGGGATGACTTCTGATGCGGTGAAGGCCGCATCCGAAGGGGCTGTTCTGAATGTCCGGATTCGAAACGAGGTTTCAACGGCTCGAGCTGAAGTTCCTCATCGATGAGCCAAAGGCAGACTTGATCCGCCGGCAGATCGAACCGTACTGCGAGATCGACCCGCACAGTCTCGACCATCCGCGGCGGGATGACGGACACATCGGCTACGAGATCAGCTCTCTCTATCTCGACACCCCCTCTCTCGCGTTCCACCGCGCGAAGGAACGCGGTGACGCCGACCGCCTCAAGCTCCGGGTGCGTACCTACTCGAAGACGAGCCGGGCGACACTCGAGGTCAAGCGGCGGCACTCGGACGTGATCGACAAGGTGCGCGCCGTCGTCGACCGCGACCGTGTCGAATCCTGCGTATACGGGCTGTTAGGCGGGCTCGATCTCGATGATCACACGGCCTCGTTTCTCAATCAGCTCGGTCTGCTGGTAGCGACCTCCGGAGCCGCCCCGACGCTCACGGTGAGGTACGATCGCGAGGCGTATACGAGCGTCGTGGACGACTATGCGCGTGTGACATTCGATCGTCAGATTCGCGCGCGGCGGACCGAGACCTGGGATCTCGCCCTGTCGGAAGACGAGATGTGGTGCCGCTTCGATAACTACTGGCGCACGGAGCACGTAACGCTGCCGATCGTGATGGAGATCAAGTGCCGCAAGGCGGTGCCGCTCTGGTTGCTGGACCTGATCAGGCGAAACAACCTCAGCCGATCCAGCTTCTCGAAGTACTCGATCGGCATCAGTCTGACGGGTGAACGACTGGGGCATCGGGATGCCTACAGCCGATCGGCCAAGGTGATGCGATGAATCTGGATGCTCTGACGGGCCAGGTGACCGAGCTCTCCTCGAGCGGAGCCTGGATCCTCCCCCTGACGGCGCTCGTCGCCGCCTTCGTATTCGGACAGGTGCTTGCGTGGACCTACGAACGAACCTATCGGGGCCTCAGCTATTCGCGTGGCTTCAGCCATACCGTGGTACTGGTCTGTGTCGCGTCGGCCATCCTGGTGCTGGCGATGCGTCACTCGCTGATTGCGGGCCTCGGCCTCTTCGGTGTGTTGTCGATGATCCGCTTCAGGACCGACCTCAAGACCCCCCGCGATCTGGTCTTCATCATGGGCTCGGCGTGCATCGGCGTTGCCTCCGGGGTCGGCGCGGTCATGGAGGCGGTACTCGGCACGGTGACTTTCAGCGTGGTAGCGATCTATCTCGCCGCCGGCCCGTTCGGCTCCCGCACTCGCTTCGACGGCGTGTTGCGGTTCCGGCTCCCGGCCACGGGCGATATGGAGCCCGCGCTTCATCGGCTGATGCGCGACTATTGCCGAAGGCGAGTGTTGCTCAGCACCACCGATGTGGGGGATGGGCGCGTCACAGAGCACGTCTATCAAGTGAAGTTCTTCCGACGCGGTGATCGCGGGGCACTCCTGGATGCGCTTCGCCAGGATCTGAACGCGCAGGAAACCAGACTGATGCTGCAGGACTCGACGTCGGAATATTAGGAACGACATGCCGCGACTGGTCAGAAAGAGCGTGAATTGGACGAGACGAATCACGGATGGTCTCTTCGACGGGATCGGGTTACGACCGCTCGGGATCATCGTCTTCGCCGGGAGTATCGGACTGCTGCTCTATCTCTCGAACCTCCACGCGGGAACGACCCGGTCCCAGGCGGTGGCGAATGCGCAGCTGATCGATCATCCCGCCCGCGTGGCATCCTTCGTGACCGAGGTCTTCGTCAGGCCGGGAGATCACGTCGACGTCGGCGCACCGGTCGTCGAACTCTCGTCTCACTTCATCGACCAGCGGCTCGAGCGGCTCGACGTCCAGATCGAGCAGGCCATCAACGAATCGAAGCTCGCCCAGGCCCGCCTGGTCGTGAGGGAGAAGCTCTGGGTCGATCCCCGCGTGCGAATCAGCCCGGACACGCCCTCCCTCAGGTCGCCGACCGAGGCACTCTACGCCAAGGAGATCGAGGTCCTGCAGACCCGGCGGCGGTTCATGCTCGAGGACCGGGAGAACCTCACGGTCCTCAGTAATTTTTCCGGCATCGTCGCGTCGGTGTCCTGGCAGGGGAAGTCGATCGGGGAGGGGAGGTCGGTTGCCTCGATCCGTCCCGAGTTCGCGGATGAGATCGTCGCCTACGTTCCGGCTGCCACCGACCCCGCGATGATCGCGGAAGGCGCGATGGCGTACATCATGCAGCCCGGATCGGCAGCCTGCAGCCGGCCGGGGGTCGTGCTGCGGCGCGGCGCCGCCGTCGACGAAGCGCCGCCGCAGCTGAACGGCTTCTTCCGCGACCCGTTGCATGGGCTGCCCGTGCACATCTCGGTTCCGGAGGAGTGCCGGCTCGGCGTTGGTCAGGTGCTCACCGTCGAGTTCCTGCACTCCGTGAGCTAGTCGGGTGATCCCGATGCTCCGATTTCGCGGCCCCAGCCTCCGTCCGAGCCCGCACAGATTCCGACCGGCTTCCGGCTGGTGGCTCGGCCTGCCGGTTCTGCTGCTCACCTGCACCCCATTCGGCTGCGCGTCTCCCCCGCCGGACGGTTTGGATCAACGGATCGCCAGGGCGGAATCGAGTCTGAGTCGGGACGGGGTGGTCGACGATCCGGCGGTCGAAGCTCGCGTCGCCGAGATCGAGGCCGCGCGGGAACGCGAGAAGACCGAGGTCCTAGTCGAGGAGATCGAGGTTCGCACCGGCGTCGTTTACCAAGACGACCCCCGCGTGAACCTGCTCTTCCGTGTGCCCTTCCGGGACCAATGGGAGATGCCCGCGCGCAAGGATGCGCTGCGCGCGGAGACCAAGGTTGCGGTGGCTCGGATGGAGGAGGTGGTCCTCGAGCGGCGCGCAGAGATCTGTCTGCCGTCGCTCGATCAGCTTGCACGGGAGGAGCACCTGACCATCTATTCGGCTTTCATCGAGCGGCAGGCGGGTCTCCAGGCTTGGAATCGTGAGCTGATGGAGGCGGGCCTGGTCGACGAGTTGCGCTACACGAGCTTCGAACTCGAGAGCCATACCAAGCTGCGCTCGCGTTGGCCGGCGAGTGTCGTCGCTCCCGAGATGGTGATTCCAGTCCTGCCGGGCGTGGTCGCCCATGCCGCGCCGCTCGAGGGTGAGCCCGAGGTATTGCGAGCACTGGTGCAGCAGCACAATCCGTCGGTTTCCCTGCACACGGCGATGGAAGAGCGCTACGAGGCGCTCGCACGCCGTGAGCGGATGGCTCGTTGGCCGTCGCTCAAGTTCGTCGATTTCGCGGTCCAGCCCCTGCCGGATCCCGACGAACCGATCTCGTATGGCGGGCGCGTCGCGTTCGAGGTGCCGCTCGGGCAGAGGCAGCGCGCCGAAGAACGCCGCTACGCTGCGCGAGCACGGGGGCAGTCGAGCGAGCGGCGCAAGGTGCTGGACGACCGAGTGCAGGCGAGTCAGGCGGCGCTTGCGGTGATCCAGGACTTCGAGCGGCGCGCCGACGAGTGGCAGCGCCTGCTCGATTTGGCGGGCTCGGCCGAGGCCGTGGCAGATCGTTGGTGGCAGCAACGGCTCGTGGAGCCGAGGCGGGTAGCTGCGCTGTTGGACGAAGTGTACGCCGCGCGCTTCGAGGTCCTGCGCGCGCGTGAGCGAGCCGGGGTAGCCGGCTGCACGCTGCTCGCGACCACGGGTGTCAGCGTGGACGAGTGGCCGCGCGC
>CAXMSF010000220.1:0-20119 GCA_964196055.1 uncultured Gammaproteobacteria bacterium
CTCATTGGCGGAGAACAAGAGCAGCAACATCACCTGGCACGCAGGCGATACCACGCGCGAGGACCGCGAGTCCGTTCTGGGCCAGCGGGGCGTGACCGTCTGGCTGACCGGGCTTTCGGGATCCGGCAAGTCGACCATTGCAGTCGCAGCCGAGCATGCGCTCGTCGAGCGCGGCCGCCTCGCCTACGTGCTGGACGGCGACAACATCCGCCATGGCCTGAATTCGAACCTCGGCTTCTCGCCGGAGGACCGCAGCGAGAACATTCGTCGGATCGGCGAGGTTGCGAGGCTGTTCACGGATTCCGGTGTCATTGTATTTTCCTCGTTCATCTCCCCCTACCGGGTCGACCGCGACAATGTCAGGGGGCTCATGAGCGAGGGCGATTTCGTCGAAGTATTGGTCGATGCGAGTCTCGAGACGTGTGAGGGCCGCGACGTGAAGGGGCTCTACCAGAAGGCGCGGGCCGGCGAGATCCCCGAATTCACCGGGATTTCGGCTCCCTACGAGGCGCCCGAGAACCCCGAACTCGTTCTCGACACCAACACGCAGAGCATCGAGGAGAGTGTGGCCCAGCTGGTCGCGTATCTCGAGAAGGGTGGCTACCTGGGAGCGAAGGCCTAGCCTCAGGGAGGCTTCGAGCGCAGCGTAGGGCCGGGCGTCGTGAGCGGAGAGTCGGGTGGATCGATGAGATCGTGGATGCATCTCAGAGCAGCAGCGGCTCTGTTCGTGAGCATTGGGCTGGTGGGTTGTGCGACCCCCTTCTGGTCCTCGAGCCCGATGGCTTCGGCGCGCGTCGACGCCGTGATCCGGCCCGACGCCGCAGCCGAATACGATCTCCTGGTCGCCCAGCAGTTCGAGCTGCAGGGGAGGCTGGCGGATGCGCTGGCGGCCTACGAGCGGGCGGTCGCAAAGGACCCGGATTCAGCTTATCTCCAGCGGAAACTCGCCGCGTCGTTGGTGCGCCAGAACCGTCTGTCGGACGGCATTCGTTACGCGGAGCGCGCCCATGAATTCGAGCCCGACGACCTGCCGACGCGCATCTTCCTTGGTCAGCTCTATCGGCTCCGGCGGTCGCCTGCGGCCGCGGAGGCTTTGCTGGTCGGCGAGAGCGGCGATCCGCTGAGCGCCGATGCGGGCTACCTGCTGTACGAAATCCAGATGGACGCCGGCCGCAGCGAGCGAGCGCTGGCGATTGCGCAGTGGCTGGCGAAAGTGGAACCCGATACGACGCGCAGCCAACTCGCGCTCGCGGGCGCGTACGATGTGCTCGATCAGCCCAAGCAGGCCGAACGCGTGCTGCGCCTTGCCATCAAGGGGGACCCCGACAACCTCGCCCTGTACGTCGCACTCGCGCGCTCGCGGCGTGAACGCGACGATTCGGCCGGCGAGATCGCGGTCTACCGGCAGATTCTCGATCGCAGCCCCGGCCACCACGCTGCGTTGGTGGCACTCGCGGACGCGCAGCTCAAGGCCGACGATCGCGAGGGTGCGATCGCGACTCTCGAGGCAATCGAGGCCCAGCATCCCGACGATCTTCGCACGCGCGTGCGGCTCGGCTTCCTCTACTACGAAGATCGTCGCTACGACGAGGCCAGCGAGCGCTTCGAATCGGTGCTGGCCGCGAATCCGAGCGGATACGAGGTGGTGTTCTTCCTCGGAATCGCGCAGCGCCGCTCCGGTCTCGGTGACGAAGCGATCGCGACCTTCGAACGGATCCCCGAGGGCAACGCGCACTACCCCGATGCGCGCACCCAGATCGCCGCGCTCTACGAACGCCGCGAACGATTCGCCGAAGCGCTCGTAGAGGTCGAGAAAGCGAATGTCGCGAAGCCGTCGCAGGAACTCGACCTCTACGCCGCCACGTTGCGAGCGAAGACGGGTGATTTCGAGGGCGCGGTGGAGCAGATCCAGAGCCTGCTCTCGGCGAAGCCGGACGACGATGACTTGCTCTACAACCTCGGCGTGATCTACGGCGAAGCCGATCGCACCGAGGAGTCCGTCGAGTTCATGCGGCGCGCGCTCGCCGCGAACCCCGACAACGCCAGCGCGCTCAACTACATCGGGTACACCTGGGCCGAGCGCGGGGTCAACCTCGATGAAGCCGAGCAGATGATCGAGCGCGCCCTGGTGTTGCGGCCCGAGGACGGCTACATCGCCGACAGTCTCGGCTGGGTATTCTATATGCGTGCCCGGCCATTGGTCGAAGGCGGCAACCTGCCGGCGGCCCGTAAGTACATCGATCAGGCACTCGCGGCGCTCGAGCGCGCGGACGACCTGACCGGGGGAGATCCAGTGGTGTCGGAGCACATCGGGGATACCTACTTGCTGCTGGACGAGAAACAGCGCGCACTCGACAACTTCGAAGAAGCGCTGCGGATGGAGCCGCGCTTCGGCGAGCAGCCCGACCTGCTCGAGAAACTCGAGAATCTCCGCCGCGAGCTCCAATAGGCGTGCTTCGAGCGGCGCTCTTCGTCGTCGCCCTGGTGTCCGCGTTCGCGTGTCGGACGATTCCGCCCGTGGTACCACTGCCCGCGGACGACCCACGCCCCGCCGCATTGTTCGCGCGCTGGGAAGCCGAGGTCGCATCCCGCGCTGCACTGCGTGGTCGCGCGCACTTCGCGGTCGACTCGGAGGCCGGGCGCTTGCGCGGCCGGCAGACCGTTGTGCTCGAGCGCCCCGCGAAGCTGCGCGTCGAGGTGTTGGGTCTGATGAACCAGACTGCGGTGGTGATCACGACCGATGGCGATCGCTTCGAGGTCTTCCGCGTTGGCGATCGCTCGTATGAGACCGGCAGCGTGCGCCCCGACCTGCTCTGGCGTGAAGCGCGTCTCGCGCTCGAGCCCGCGGAGGCGGTTTCGGTGTTGCTCGGCGTGCCGGAGCCCGGGGCCGACCTGACGCTCGCAAACGCAGTGCGGACGCACGACGATTGGATCGAGGTCGACCTGGTCGATCGCGAGGGCCGGCGACGTCAACGGGCCAGCTTCGATGCCTCGGATCGGCTGCGGAGTTTCGCGGTGCTCGGCGACGATGGTTCACCCCGGTGGCGGGCGGCCTTCGACGGCTATGCACTCGTGGGCGCGTCGCAGCTCCCGCACGTGATCGTCCTCGACGTGAGCGAGGGCGACACCCACGCCGAAATCGAATTGAAAGACCTCGAGCTGAATCCCGCGCTGCCGACCGATATCTTCCGGCTTCGCGCGCCCGCGGATGCCGGGGCGATCGAAGGAGAGGGCGGGTGAGGCTGCGGCGAGCGGGGGGGAGGCCCGGGCGGGCGACCTTTGTGTGCGCGATGCTCGTCGCGCTCGCGGCTTGTTCCAACAACCCCTACTCCGAATCCGACGACGAGCTCAAGGTGCGTTACAAGACGCTCCCGGGTCCGACCAAGACCCTCGATCCGGCGGTCAGTTACAGCTCTCTCGAGCACCAGGTCACCGCGAACGTCTACGAGACCTTGCTCGAGTACCACTATCTGAAGCGTCCCTACACCTTGATGCCGGGTCTCTCGGTCGCGGTGCCCGAGCGCCAGGAGCTCGAGAGGGGGCGCGTCGCCTATCGCTTCGATCTCCGAGAAGGCATGCTGTTCCAGAACGACCCGAGCTTTGCACTCGGCGGTGAAGGTCGCACGACACGAACGATCGTCGCCGCCGACATCGCCTTCGAGTTGATGCGGATCGCCGATTCCGCGGTGACGAGCCCCGTGATCGCGACCTTCTCGAAGATCGAAGGCTTGCGCGAGTTCTCGGAGCGGCTGCAGGCGCTGCGCGACGAGACCCCGGAGTTCGCGGAGCTGCGGATCGACCGCCAGTACGAGAAGGTGGGCGGCATTCCAGGCGTTCGGCTTCACGGTGACTACGGCCTCGAGATCGTCCTGACCGAGCCCTATCCGCAGATCCTCTACTGGTTCGCGATGCCGTTCACGACCCCCGTTCCGTGGGAGGCGGTGGTCTACTACGACGGCGAGGACGGGCGGCCCTTCTTCAAGGATCATCCGGTCGGCTGTGGGCCGTTCGTGGTGAGCGAGTTCGACAAGCAGAGCAAGATCGTGATGTCGCGCAACGAGAACTGGTACGGCGTGCAGCATCCGGAATGGAAGGCGCCAGGCACGGTCTACCCGTCCGAAGGTGAGGCGATCGATGACGAACTCGGCCGGCTCGATCCCGCCTACGTGGGCCGGTCGCTGCCGCTGTTGGATCGCGTCGAGCTGCGTCTCGAAAAGGAGAACATTCCCGCGTTCAACAAATTCCTGCAGGGCTACTACGACGCGTCGGGCATCGTGCGCGAGAGCTTCGACAAGGTCGTCCACGAAGGCGCCCTGTCGCCCGAAATGGCCGCGCGCGGCATGAAGCTCGAAAAGCAGGTCGACCCGGATCTCCGCTACATCGGATTCAACATGAATGACCCGGTGATCGGCACACCCGCGGGCGACCGCGGGCGAAAGCTGCGGCAGGCGATGAGTCTCGCGATCGACGTCGTCGAGTACAACCGGGTGTTCAGCAACGGGCGCGGCGTACCCGCTCAGTCGCCGATCCCGCCCGGGATCTACGGATACGCTGCCGAGTATCGCAATCCGTACCGCCAGCCCGACCTCGCCCGCGCACAGGTGCTGCTCGAGGAAGCGGGCTACCCGGGCGGCATCGACTCCGACACGGGCAAGCCACTGCGGCTCAGCTTCGATCTCGGCGATACCTCGACCGCGGGACGATTGCGCTTCCGGTTCTTCGTCGACCAGTGGGCGAAGCTCGGCATCGATGTCGAGGTCGCGGCGACCACCTACAACAAGTTCCGTCAGAAGGTGGCCGAGGGCGCCTATCAGATCTTCATGTGGGGCTGGATCGCCGACTACCCGGATCCCGAGAACTTCCTGTTCCTGCTCTGGGGCACGATGGCGCAGTCGACGAGCGGTGGGCCCAACACCGCGAACTTCGACCACCCCGAATTCAATCGACTCTTCGAGGAAATGAAGGGGCTCGATAACGGACCGGAGCGGCTGGCGATCATCCGGCGAATGCGCGACCTGCTCGAAGTGGAGCGCCCGTGGATCGAACTCTCCCACGGCGAGAGCTACGCCCTCTACCACGCCTGGATGAAGAACGTGAAGCCTGCCGGGCTGAGCCTGCCGGCGGCGAAGTATGTCGACATCGACCCCGTCGCGCGCGCGCGGATGCGCGCAGAGTGGAACCGGCCCATTCTCTGGCCCGCGTATGCGATGGCGCTCTTGGCGACGATGATCGCGGTACCCGGGGTGTTGACCTTCTTGCGGGAGAGGCAGTAATGCTCGCCTACATAGTCCGTCGTACGGCCTACGGCTTCGTCGTCGTGCTCGGCGTGTTGCTGCTCTTGTTTGCGTTGTTCTTTCTCTACGCGGAGCCCGTCGAAATGGCGCGTCGTGCGGTCGGCGAAAAGGCGCCGCCCGAGGTGCTCGAGCAGTGGGTCGTGAACCACGGCTACGCCAAGCCCACCTGGTGGAACGCCGAGGCGCCCGGCGACACGATGATCGCCGACCATTTCCGCAGCATGTTGACCTTCGACTTCGGCCGCAGCGACTCCGACGATTCGCCGATTCTCGGGCGCATCCGGGCAGGTATGGGGCCGAGTCTGTCGCTCACGCTGCCGCTCTTCGCGTTCGGCCTGGTCTTCGGGGTCGGCCTGTCGCTCTTCGTCGCGTACTTTCGCGAGACCTACATCGATCGCATGGGCGTGGTGCTCTGCGTGCTGGGCATGAGCCTGTCGGTCCTGCTCTACATCATCGGCGGCCAGTTCCTGATCGGAAAGCTATTGCGCTGGTTTCCGATCTCGGGCTTCGACCCCTCGCCGGGTGTGATGATGCGTTTCCTCGCCTTGCCGGTCCTGGTCGGGCTCGCAGAGGGGCTAGGCGGGAGCATCCGCTTCTATCGGACCGTCTTCATCGAGGAGACGGGTCGCGACTACGTTCGCACCGCGCGCGCGAAGGGTTGCGGCGACGGCCGGATCATGGCGCGCCACGTACTCCACAATGCGATGATTCCGATCCTCACGCGCGTGGTCGTGAGTATTCCCTTCCTCTTCCAGGGGTCGCTGTTGCTCGAGTCATTCTTCGGCATTCCCGGCCTCGGCTCGATGATGGTCGACGCCATCAACGGCAACGACTTCGCGACGCTGCGCGCGATGGTCTTCATCGGCGCGTTGCTCTTCATCGGCGCGCAGATCCTGACCGACATCGCCTACACGCTCGTCGATCCGCGGGTGCGGCTTTCATGAACGAAGCGCTGCTGGAAGCCCACATCGTGTCGAATCTCATAGTGGCCGCGTTGCTTGTGGGCGCCGCGCTGGCCTTCGCGGCCGCGCGCCGAAACGCGCTGTGGAGTCGGGCGGGGCGCGAGCTGCTGCGCAGGCGACCGATCGCTCTCGTGACGATCCTCGTCTTCGTGATGGTGGCGCTGCTCGACTCGGTCGCGTGGGTCGGGGGCGGCGGCACCGAGGACGCGATTGCGCTCGAACAGAGTCGACCGCGTAGCCTGATCGACCGGATGTTCGCGCCCGATTTCAAGGAGAAGAGCTACTCCGCGCCGCTTGCGGACGCGGAGTTCTACGGCGGCTCGAAACTCGAACACCCGGGTGCGCATCTGCTCGGCACCGACATCCTCGGGCGTGACGTGCTGCACCTGACTCTCAAGGGCGCGCGGGTGGCGCTGTTGATCGGCGGACTCACGAGTCTGATCGTGATTCCGCTCGCTCTCCTGATGGGCATCTCCGCAGGCTATTTCGGCGGTCGCATCGACGACATCGTCTTCTTCGTGGTCTCGACACTCGCGTCGATCCCGTCCCTGCTGCTCTTGATTGCGCTCATCATGGCGTTGGGTCGCGGGCCGGTGCAGGTCTGCATCGCGATGGGGGTGACGGGCTGGGTCGGTTTCTGTCGGATCGTGCGCGGCGAGACCTTCAAGCTGCGCGAGCTCGACTACGTCCAGGCCGCGCGCGCGCTCGGGGTCTCGGAGATCGGAATCATCCTGCGGCACATCCTGCCGAACCTGATGCATCTGGTGGTCATCACCTTCGTGCTGCTCTTCTCGGGGTTGGTGTTGTCGGAGGCGATCCTCTCCTACCTCGGCATCGGTATCGACGGCAGCTGGGGGCAGATGATCGACCAGGCGCGCGACGAACTCGCGCGCGATCCGATCATCTGGTGGAATCTGTTCGCCGCCTCGACGGCGCTGTTCGTGCTGATCCTGTCGGTGAACTTCGTCGGTGACGCCGTACGCGACATTCTCGACCCGAAGACGTTGGGAGGGGAATGATGAGCGCCCCGGTGCTGCGGATCGACGAGGTGCTGACGACCTTTCCCGGAACGGATGGACGAATCCCGGTGGTCGATCGCGTCAGCCTCGAAGTCGCCGAAGGCGAAGTGCTCGCGCTCGTGGGGGAGTCGGGCTGCGGCAAATCGATGACCGCCCTGTCGGCGATGCGACTGGTGCCGAAGCCGGGTCGGGTCGATTCCGGACACATCGAGCTGTGCGGCCGCGACGTGCTCGGGCTCTCGGTGAATGAGATGCGAGCGGTGCGCGGTCGTGATGCTGCGATGATCTTCCAGGAGCCGATGACGAGCCTCAATCCGGTGCAGACCGTGGGCGCGCAGGTCGTCGAGGCGATTCGACTGCACGAGCGGATCAGCTTCGAGGCGGCGCGCAGCCGTACCCTCGATCTGTTCGAGCAGGTCCAGATTCCCGATTCGGAGCAGCGCTTCGACGCCTATCCGCACCAGCTCTCGGGCGGGCTCAAGCAGCGCGTGATGATCGCGATGGCGGTCTCGATGCGGCCGAAGCTCCTGATCGCCGACGAGCCGACGACTGCGCTCGATGTGACCATCCAGGCGCAGATCATCGAGTTGCTGCGGGAGCTCCAGCGCGAACTCGGCACGGCGATCCTGCTGATCACTCACGACCTCGGCGTCGTGAACGAACTCGCCGATCGGATCGCGGTGATGTACGCGGGTCGACTGATCGAGCGGGGCGATCGAGTGGACGTACTGTCGAATGGGGCGCACCCCTATACCCGCGGGTTGCTGCGCTCGATCCCGGCGCACGCTCGGCGAGACCAGGCGCTGAGCGAAATTCCGGGAGTCGTGCCCTCGCCGCGGGAGTGGCCGGCGGGCTGCCGATTCTCGACACGCTGCGATCACGTGCAGGAGCGCTGCCACAGCGAGGTGCCGGGGGTGACTACGGTCGCCGCCGGCCACACGCTCCACTGCTTCGATGTCGCCGACGAGGTTGCGCGATGAGCGCCGACAGCGCGCCGAACGCGCACGAAGGACGGCCGCTGCTCGAGGTCTCCGGGCTCCGAACCTGGTTTCCCATCAAGGCGGGCGTGCTCCAGCGCACCGTCGGCAATGTGCGCGCGGTCGACGGAGTCGACTTCGAGGTCAACGCGGGCGAGACGCTCGCACTCGTCGGCGAATCGGGCTGCGGCAAGACCACGGTCGGGCGTTCGTTGCTGCGCCTGGTCGAGCCGCAAGCCGGCCGAGTGCTGTTCGACGGCGTCGATCTGTGCACGTTGTCGAAGCGCGAGCTGATTCCCTACCGCAGCGACATCCAGATCGTATTCCAGGATCCGATGGCATCGCTCGACCCGCGTATGCGGGTGCGCGACGCGATCGCCGAGGGCATGCGCTCGTTCGGCATCGGGGCGAACGCCGCCGAGCGGACCGAACGCGTCGCGGCGCTGCTGGAGCGCGTGCAGCTCGACCCCGCCTGGATGTCGCGCTACCCGCACGAATTCTCCGGTGGGCAGCGTCAGCGGCTCTGCATCGCGCGCGCGCTCGCAGTGGAACCGCGGCTGATCGTCTGCGACGAAGCGACATCGGCGCTCGACGTGTCGATCCAGGCGCAGATCTTGAATCTGTTGCGCGATCTCCAGCAGGAGTTCGGTCTCACCTACCTCTTCATCACGCACGATCTCGGCGTCGTGCGCTATCTCGCCGATCGTGTCGCGGTGATGTACGTCGGCGAGATCGTCGAGCAGGGTCCGACCGAGCAGATCTTCGAGCGGCCCGCACATCCGTATACGCAGGGTCTGCTGTCCGCGATTCCGTCGACCGATCCGGGCCACCGCGGCATCAGCGCGCGCGTGATCGGCGACGTCCCCTCGCCCGCGAACCCACCCGACGGCTGTCGCTTCCACCCGCGTTGCCCACAGGCCTTCGAACGCTGCGGTCGCGAGCGGCCGCCAGTGGTTCCCGTGGGCGACAGCAGCAGCCGCTGCTTCTTGTCCGACCCCACCGCCGGCTGAGCGCGGTTCCGCTGTCGACGGAATCCCACACGCAGGTAAGGTGCAGGCGCCGGTGAGCCGAATGGCATGCCGAGGGGAATCATGAAGGCGAAGCAGAAGCTCGGTGACCTGTTGGTCGCTTCCGGCACCATCGACGCGGCGCAGCTCACGGCGGCGCTCGGCGAACAGAAGTCATGGGGCCGACCGCTCGGGATGACGCTGGTCCGGATGGGCTTCGTCGACGAGGATACGCTGATCCACGCGCTCGCGAGCCAGCTCAAGCTTCCGATCGTCAAGCTCGCGGGCAAGGTCGTCAACCAGGAAGTGCTCGATCTCGTCCCGATCGAGCTCGCCGAGAAGTATCGCTGTCTCCCGCTGTTGCTCAATGACGAGGGCGGACAGAAGGTGCTCTACCTCGGCATGGAGGACCCGGCGGATCTTGCGGCCGTGGATGAGATCAGCTTCCGGATCGATGAGACCGTCAAGCCGGTGCTCGTGGCTCCGAGCGAACTCGAAGAGGCACTGCACCGCCACTACCACTGGGCGTCCAGCTCGACCAACCCGGAGATGACGACCGAAGTCGAAGCCGAAGCGTTCGACGAAGGCGGTGAGCCGGAGTTCATCGACCTCCCGGGATCGACCGACGGGGAAAGCCAGACTGCCGCTTCCACGCCTTCGGAGTCGACCGGGGGCCGATCCGCCCGCGTTCCGCCCGAGTCGATTCTGCGCGCTCTCAGTCAATTGTTGGTCGAGAAGGGCGTCATTACGCGCGATGAGTTGATCGATCGAATCCAGTCGGCCATGCGGGCCGAAGACGGCGACCTCTGACACTCGACAACAGCCGACACAATCGTGTCGGCAAGACCGCCGCTGCTTGACACCCGGTAGCAGCAGGGCCACCTTGCCCGCCCAACTCGTGGAAGGAGCATGCATGCGCCTCGAATTTGGTTTTCAGCTTTCCGATGTCGAAGTCCCGCGGTTCTCGGTCGAGGCAGTCGAAGGCATCGGCAAGCTCTTCACCTTGGCGACATTGGTGCTGAACGTGCTCGACAACAAGTCGAAGGTCGAGATCGTCTTCCACGGCCTCAACCCGGAAGATCCCGAGTCGAAGTTCAACGCGTTCAAGGAAATCGTCTCGGGCTCCAGTACCACGGGCGAGTTGCGCTACGAGATGGGAAACGGCGGTCGCGTGCCGGGTTCCTCGAGTTCCTTCCGCTGGGTGACCGTCAGCCGCTAGCTCGCCCGCCGGCGGCGCGGAATGGGGTGCCCGCGAAGCGGGGAGGTCCGCCGATCCGGCTCGATGGCTTCAACGGGCTTGCGTCGGCGCGCAGCCGCCGCCGGTCCAGCGGTGGCGGCGTGCGAGGCTCAGCGAGACGACGTCCCGCAACACCGCATCCTGTCCACGCGCGAACGGCAGCGCGGCTGCATAACGTTCGAACGCACGGCGGCGGAGCGGGCCCGGAAATTCATCGGGCAGCGAAGCGTTGAGTTCTGCGATTGCGCGGATGCGGTCGGCGTCGGACAGCCGCCGGGGGAAGCGTACGCCTTCGAGATCGATCAGCCGAGTGGTGAGCTGCTCGCCGTCGCGCCGCAGCATCACGTGACTCGCCTTCAGGTCGCCGTGGATCACGCTTCGGCGGTGGAGGTGAAGGACCAGCGCGAGCAGAGCGTCGATGATCTCGTCCGGGCGCGCGAATGCGGGTGGGCAGGCGTCGGCGGGCTCGCCGGGCCGAGCGTCGCGAAAGACTGCGATCGAGACGAATGGGAGTCCCCAGCGCTGACGCTCGAGGAAGGCGATCGGCGTCGAGACCGCGATGCCACGTGCCGAGAGTCCATGCCCACCGCGCCAGGCGCGGCGGGCGGGCGAGCCGCGAAAGCGGTCGGCGAGGCGGTGCGAGAATCCGCGCGCGCGGTATTGCTTGACGACCAGGGGACCGATCGCACTAGGGCCCGCGGTGATGTGGGCGCGAGGGTCGGATTTCAACTCGGCCCAACCGTCACCGCTGCGTGTCGTTTCGTGGGCGGCCAGCGCGCATCGCAGTGCGGCCGGATCCGCATCGCGGAGCCGGAGCCCGGACGCACCGTCCAGGTGCAACTGCGCGACCTGCGGGCCGGGATCTCGCGATCTCTGCTCACGCGTGCCCGTACTCACGCCACGGCCCGCTCGAGTTCCGCGCGCAGCGCGTCGATCTGGCGATCCCAGCTCAGCGTTTCGGCGATCTTTCGGGAATCTGCAGCGCGACGCGCTCGCAGAGCGGGTTCGTGGAGCTGCTCGAGTTCCCGAGCGAATCCCGCGACGTCTTCCGGATCGTCCACCACACCGCCTGAATCGCGCAGCAGTTCGGCTGCACCAACGGCTCCGCTCGTCACCACCGGCAGCCCGGCGGCGGCCGCTTCCAGGCACACGTTGCCGAAGGCGTCGTAGCGACTCGGAAGCAAGAGTACGTCGGCCGCCGCGTACACCGGGGCGAGATCCCGTTGGAAACCGAGGAACGAGACGCGCGATGTGACACCGAGTCGGCGGGCGAGCCGTTGCCAGCGCGCCTGCGCATCGCGGCCCGCGATCCAGAGTTCCGCCGTGGCGGGGCCAGTGCGAGCAAGCGCGCGCATCGCGGTGTCGAGGCCCTTGCGTTCGAAGCCCGAGCCCGCGAACAGCCACACCGGTGCGTCGCTCGCGCCGAGCTCCGCGCGCAGTTTCGCGCCGCTGCCCGCACGATTACGTGGGTGGAAGCGCTCCAGGTCGACCCCGTTGCGCACGACCGCGAGGCGCTCGGCCGGCACCGCGTAGCGACGTCGAATCTCCGATCGCACCATTTCGGACACGCACAGCACCCGTTGTCGCGGGTCGCGGAAGATCCGGCGCTCCGCCGCGAGCAGTACCGCGTGGCGCGGTGAGACGCGCCACGCGCGGTGGAGGCGGCCGTAGCGTCGCTCCATGTAGTCCGCGTGCGAGCCCGCACCCGCCCGGTAGACGTGTTGCCGACGAGTGCGCGAAAAAGACAGAACGCAGTCGGCTCGTGAGTCCGCGATTGCGCGGGCCGCCGCGGCCGAAAATCCGCGTACGCGCAACGGCTGCCAGCTTCGCGGCACCGCGACGCGGCGAACGGCGACCTCAGGCGACTCGTCCGCGCGGCGCGCGATCACCTCGACCTGGTCCCCTCTGCGCGCGAGCCCGTGTGCGATCGTCCACGCGACGGCTTCGACACCGCCCGATTCGGCTTCGAAGCGCTCGATGACCAGCGCGACGCGCATCAGCGCCTAGTCGGAGCTGGCGGCAGGGGAGCTGGAAGCGCGGGAATCGGGAGCCGCAGGGCGAGAGGCGGGCCGGCGAGCCATCCAGCGGATTGCGAGAATCGCCGCGCCGAAGCTCGCCGCCGCGCTGATCGGGGACGCGGGTGCGTTGCGGCAGCTCGTCGCCGTGCAGAATCGTCCCTTCCACTGCTCGACCCCGGCCGAATTCGCGGTCGAGGGCGACGTTTCGTCGGGCGTCGCCGCAGCGGCCACCGCGGCGGCGCCGATCCACAGCAGCGCGGCGAGCAGGGCCATGACGATGCGTGAGAAGGGCAGCGGGGCGGGCGAGGAAGACATTCAGACAGTGTACCTCGGTACGGTAATCGTTTGCCAGTACGCGGTGTTGGCGCATTACGCGTTGACGGCTTCCGGAGGTTGTTCGTATATTCCGGGCCTGAAACGCGGCAGGCGGTCGCGGTCGATTTGGTCCGACACTCCCGTAGAGCCCCCTGACGTCCATGCCGAAATCTGAAATACAAACGGAGTCTCGAACGCGGCGCGACAAGCGGAATCGGATCGTCGACGCGGCGATTTCGGTGTTTGCGCGGTCGGGTTTTCATCGTGCGCGCGTCTCCGACATCGCTGCTGAAGCCGGGATTGCCTACGGCCTCGTCTACCACTATTTCAACAACAAAGAAGAGGTCCTCAATACGATCTTCGAGGAGCGCTGGACCGGCTTCCTCGAGTCGGTGGAGAACATCGCCGACTCGCCGGGATCGACCGAGGAGAAGCTGGTCGGGATCACCGCGATGATCCTCGGCGCATACCGCGTGAATCCGGAGTGGGTGAAGGTCTTCGTACTCGAAATTCAGCGCTCATCGCGTTTCGCGGAGCCCGGCCAGATCCGCGCGGTCGGGCGGCTGTTCAGCGCGGTTGCACGGGTTCTTCGCGACGGGCAGGCCAAGGGCGAGGTTCGCGGTGACCTCGATCCCGACATTGCGTGCTACATCGTGGTTGGAGGTCTCGAGATCGTGGTCACCGGGTTGGTGCTGGACGTCATCGAGATTGATTCCAATCAGGCCGAGAGCGAATATTATTCGAAGGTGGCGGCCACGGTCGTCGAGATCTTCCTCCGCGGCCTCGCTGCGGAGATCCGCGACCAGTGAGAGGCGTATGATCGAAGCTAAAGGGCTCTCCAAGCGTTACGGCGACGTGGTCGCGGTCGACGACGTGTCGTTCTCGATCGGGAAGGGGGAAGTCGTCGGCTTTCTCGGGCCGAACGGTGCGGGCAAGACCACCACGATGCGGATGCTCACCGGCTTCCTGCCGCCGACCGAGGGCACGGCGGTGATCGCCGGACACGACATCTTCGAGAACGCGATCGAAGCGCGGCGTTCCGTGGGCTATCTGCCCGAGACGCCGCCCCTCTATCCCGAGATGACCTGCCGCTCCTACCTGACCTACGTCGCGAAGATCAAGGACGTCCCGCGTGCTGAGCGGCGCGGTGCGGTCGATCAGGCGGTCGAACGCTGCGGGCTCAGTGACGTGCATCGTCGCGTGATCTCGACGCTGTCGAAGGGCTTCCGCCAGCGGGTCGGCATCGCGCAGGCGATTCTGGGCGATCCGCCGGTGTTGATCCTCGACGAGCCGACCGTGGGCCTCGACCCGCTCCAGATTCGCGAGATTCGCTCGCTGATCGCCGGGTTCGCAGCGCCGGGCAAGGGCGAGACGCAGCAGACGGTCGTACTGTCGACCCACATCCTGGCCGAGGTCGAGGCGATCTGTCGCCGCGTGATCCTGATCAGCGGCGGTCGCAAGAAGGTCGACGCGCCGATCACCGAATTGACCTCGGGCGGCCACTCGCTCGAGGAAATCTTCACGCAGGAAACGCTGCGCGACGCGTCTGTGGATCTGGAGGGAGAAGGGTGAGACACATCCCTACCGTGGCCGACCGCGAGTTGCGCTCGATGTTCGTCTCGCCCGTGGCGTATGGCGTGCTGAGCCTGTTCTCGATCCTCGGCGGCGTATTCTTCATCCTCTACCTCGCGGATTTCAGCGCGTATGTGTTCCAACTGCAGCAGATGCAGGCCATGCAGGAACTCGAAGCGACCAACCTGAGCGATCACCTCGTGAACGGCTTCTACGGCTCGATGTCGATGGTGTTGTTGTTCTTGATCCCGGGCATCACGATGGGCCTGTTCACGTCCGAGAAGGCCAACGGGACCCAGGAATTGCTGCTCACGAGTCCACTCACGATCTGGGACATCGTGCTCGGGAAGTTTCTTGCGGCGGCCACCTTCGTGGCGCTGCTGGCCGCGATCGTGGGTATGTTTCCGGCGATCCTGTTCCTCTACGGCGATCCGGAGCTCGGCAAGACGGTTGCGGGGCTGCTCGGCGTGCTGCTGGTCGGCTGGACCTACGCGGCGATCGGTTGTTTCGCGTCGTCGCTCACGCGCAGTCAGGTGCTCGCGTTCCTGATCACCTTCGTGATCCTTCTCTGCCTCCTGCTCGTGCCCGCGGTAGCCGATCTGGGGATTGCGGGCAGTGCGCCGGCCGTCGCAGAGGTGCTCCGCTGGCTGTCGACCGGCAACCACTCCGCTGAGCTCTCGAAGGGGCTCGTCGACACCTCGGACCTCGCGTATTTCGCGGTGATCATCGGAGTCTTCTTGTTCCTGACCAAGGCGATCGTGGAGTCGATTCGATGGCGTTGAGGCGGGGGGAGGCGAAATGACGGGTTTGCCCTCGCTACTCGGGGCTCTGGGGCTGGTCGCGCTGCTGTTCGCGCTTCTGAGCTTCTTGTTCGCGCTGATGGGGATTCCGACCGAACTCGGCTGGATCCTCGCGAATCTCGGGGCCGGGATCGTTCTGCTCGGCAGCGCCGCCGCGATGAACGTCGACGGCTTGCGGGAGCGGATTCACTCGGGCGAAGCGAAGCGCGCGAGCAAGTACGGCTCGACCGCGATCTTCGGCACGCTGCTGTCGATCGGAATCCTGGGAATGCTGGGTTTCCTGGCCGAGCGCCACCACGTGCGCTGGGACTGGAGCGAGCAGAAGGTCCACTCCCTGTCCGACCAGAGCGAGAAGGTGCTCCGTGGCCTCGAACGCGATGTCGAGGTGGTGGCATTGTTCCCGCCCTTCGAGGCCGCGCCGATCCGCGATCTGCTCGATCGCTACGAATATGTGAGCGATCGATTCCGTGTGGTCGAGTTCGCCGACCCGAACGCGCGCCCCGATCTCTTGCAGAAGTACCAGATCACGCCCGAGCAGCTCGGCAACGGGGTGCTGCGCATTTCTCTCGGCGACGAGTCGGTCGAGGTCTCGGAGGTGGGTGAGTCGACCGTCACCAATGCCATGGTCAAGCTGTCGCGCACCTCGGAAAAGACGGTGTACTTCCTCGAGGGCCACAACGAGCGTGCGATCGAGGGCGAGGCGGCCTCCGATAAGAACGGTTATTCGCGCGCGGCGGAAGCGCTGCGGAACGAGAACTACAACGTCGCGAAGCTGTTGCTCGCGGCGAAGGGGGATGTCCCCGACGATGCGGATGTCGTGATCATCGCCGGGCCGACCCGGCCGCTGCTGCAGCAGGAGCGCAGCGCATTGCACCGTTACCTCGCTCGTGGAGGCGCGGTGATGGCTCTCGTCGACCCGCGCGCGAAGACCGATCTGCTCGAAGACCTCGAGCAGTGGGGTGTGGATATCGGCGATGACGTGGTCGTCGATCGTCAGCTCGCGGTTTTCGGCCGCGCGACCACGCCGTTCGCGCAGCAGTATTCGACGACGCACGAAATCACCCGGGATTTCCGCGAGACCACGCTCTTCAACATGGTGCGAAGCGTTCGCGCGAATCCGGACAGTGGCTCATCGCTCAGCGAGATCGTCTTCACGGGCGCCGAGAGCTGGGCCGAGCGCGACCTCGACCGCTTCTTCAGCGAGGGCGAGGCGGAGCTCGGTGGCGACGATCTGGCCGGGCCGGTTTCGATCGCGATTGCGGGCACCGTCGAACGCTCCGCCGCCGCCGATGACGACGGCGACGCCGCCGAGTCCAAGCCGGGTCGGCTCGTGGTCGTGGGTGATGCCGACTTCGCTTCGAACGAGATGGTCGATGCCTATCTGAATCGCGATTTGTTCGTGAACGCGGCGAACTGGCTGCTCGGCGACGTCGAGGCGATTGCGGTGCGACCGAACACGTCGCGCGCATCACGATTCCAGCCGACGGCCGAGCAATTTCAGCGCATCCGGATGTTGTCGTTGTTCGTGCTGCCCCAGCTGCTGGCGGTGATCGGGGTCTTCACCTGGTGGTCGCGTCGCCACAAGGTCGGCTGAAGCGCTGTGAATCCGAAGTCCACATTCATCCTGTTCCTGGTGGCCGCGGTCCTCGCGTCGTTCGTCTATTTCTACGAGATCGAAGGCGAGGACGAACGTCTCGAGGCCGACGAGGCGCAGAAGCGGGTGGTGGTCGGGGTCGAGCCCGACGATGTCGAGGCGATCGCGCTGACGACGACCGACGGAATCGCCGTCGGTACCCGGCGCAGCGACGGCGGCTGGCAGGTCGTCGAGCCGCTCGAATATCCCGCGGATCCCTTCGTGCTCGACGCGATGGCGGCGGCGATCGCGCAGATGGGCGGCGGCACGCCGCTAGAAGACCCGCAGGCACTCGAAGTCTACGGTCTCGATGTACTCGAGCGCGAAGTGCGCTTCCGAGCGGGCGGCGACGAGCGTGCGCTGCGAATCGGCAACCCGACGCCACTCGAAGCGAAATCGTACGTGACGCTGGTCGACTCGGATACGGTCTTCACGGTTCCGAGCAGCAGCGTGGGCGCCTTCGCGAAGTCCTTCGACGACATCCGTGAGAAGAAGCTGCTCGATTTCGATCGCGAAGCCGTCGAGCACATTGCAGTGAATTGGCCGGATGGCGGCGTGTTGCTCCAGCGCAGCGATTCCGGTGAGCCGCGCTGGCACATGGTCCAACCGGTTGCGGGCCCGGCCGACGACGAGACCGTGGCGAAATTGCTGTCGACCCTCGCGTTCCTGCGGGCCGACGGCTTCGTCGACGATCCGCCGAGCGACGAAGTCGCTGGACTGGAGCGGCCGATGTTCTCGGTCCGGCTCACGGGAAGCGCGGGGGACGCCGCCGCCACCCCCTTCGAAGCGACGCTCGCAATCGGGAGCCGTTCGGAGGACGGAGCGCGACTGGCACGCGGTGCCGAGCCGGGCCTCTACCGGCTCGAGGAAGACCGAGTCGGAGATCTTCCCGTCCGTGTGGTGGCGTTCCGCGACAAGCAAGTCGCGCGCTTCGCTGCGTCGGAGGCAAAACGCATCGAGGTCCTGTTTGCGGCCGAGGGGAGTTCCGTTGCACTCATTGCCGAGCGCGGCGAGGAGGGCTGGAGCTCCGAGCCCGAGGCTTTCGCTGCGGGCAAGATCGACGCGATGGTCGGAGCGCTCGCAGACCTACGAGCGATCGACATCGCCGCCGAATCCATGGGGGAGGACGAGCTTGCGGGGGTCGGCCTCGCGCCCGCGAACGTGGTCTTCAAGCTGTCGGGCGCGCCGCCCGAAGGCGGAGAGCCGCCCGTACTGGCACTCGTGCAGCTGGGTGCGCTGCGAGGCTCCGAGGGTGTGCTGGCGCGCCGCGCGGAGGACGGCACCGTCTACGTGATCGATCTCGACGAGTCCGAGTACCTCCCCATCAGCTACGAAGCCTTCACCAACCACTTCCGCGCCAGCGATCCCACCCCCACCCCAGCGAGCGCGGACGCAGCCGACGTCCCCGAGTAACACGCACGGGGCGAGGGGGCCCTTCCGCTCCCTTTCGAACGGTCGCGAAAGCCCCCCCCCTCGCCCCGCGCTTCCACGAGGTGTCCGCTTGTGACTGAAGCGGCCTGGGCCGGTCGCCGTCCGCGACCGTTAAAAAGGGAGCGGAGGGCGACCGGCCCAGGCCGCGCGTCCCAGATCGAGATCCCTTGGCTTTGCACAAGGCGCGGGTAGCCGGTCGACGCTCAAGAGGGGGTGGGCTATCGAAACGCTGATGCCTGTACCGCGCCGACGGCTCGCGTTCGCGTGAGCGCTTCTGACGATCCGCGAGTCACCGCGCGCCATCTGCTGTTGATTCTCGTGGTCAGCGCCGCGTGGGAATGGCTGTTCCTGCACTTCGGAATCAACAAGCTCGACGAGGGCTGGACGCTGTACGCGGCGAAGCGCTTGCACGAGGGCGCCGTGCTGTACCGGGACGTGATGTTCCCGTTTCCGCCGGGGCATCTGCTCGCCGCCTGGGTCGGCTATGCGATCGAGCCACCCGGGGTCGTGGTCGCTCGGGTCGTCTATGCGGCCTTCAGCGTGGGGGCGTCGCTCGGGATCTACTTGCTCGGGCGGAAGGTCATGCCGGCGCACTTCGCACTGTGGGGTGCGCTGTTGCTCGCGATCGCGTCGCCGCGCTCACATCTCTCACATCTGCTCTTCGGTTATCGCTATGCGCTATTCGCGATCCTCGCGTTGCTGGCCTTCTCGCGGCGCGCCAACGGGCACGGCGCGCACTGGATGTTCGTGGCGGGAGCGTGTGCCGGAGCCGGGCTGGTCTTCCGGCTGACCCCCGCGGCGACCGCGAGTGTCGCGATCGCGGTCGGGCTGCTGCTCGCGGACCCGCGCCCGAAAGTCTGGCTGCGCGACGGCGCGCTCTACGCCGCGGGCCTGTTCGCGGTCGCGCTGCCGGTCGGCCTCTGGCTCGCGAGTCAGGTCGGTGTCGAAACCTTGTGGCGCGAAGTCATGCTGCGACCCGTCGCGATGACGCAAGAGCAGAGTCTGCCGATCCCCGATCTCGCGGCGCTGCCAGGCTTCGGCCGGCGCCAGATCGCACGCTGGTTCGTCGCGTTGCAGTTTCGGCTCTGGACCCTGCTCTACATCGGCTACGTGCTGGTTGCCGGAAGAATCGTGTGGCGTGCGCTGCGAGAACGGGTTGCGTCGCAGCACGCGGTCTTCGTCGCCATCGTCGTCTGGGGTGCGATCTTCTTCTTCCGGGCGCTCGGGCGTTCGGACGAGCCGCATCTCGACAGCGCCTTGCCGCCGGTCTGTCTGTTGCTCGCCCATCTCTTCTTCAGCATCGCCCGTCGCCGGGGCTCCGAGTCCGGAGCGGCCGAGGCTCCCGCGCAATGGCGCCCCGAGCAATCACGTCGGACGAGGCTCGTCGCAGTGGCAGGCGCGCTGTTCGCAGTCTGGGTCTTCCTGGGCGGGAGCGATTACTACCTGCTGCGTGAACAGCGCGGCCGTGTCCCGTTGCAGGCGATGTCGGGAGAAGTTGCCATTCCACGTGCGATCGTCGCGCAGGCACTCGACTGGTCGGCGTACGCGATCCTGACCTGGTCGCGCCCCGGCGATACGGTGCTCGATCTCACCGCTTCGCCGCTGTTGCACGTTCTGTCCGGTCGCAACGGCATCGCCTTCTCGGATCCGTTGATTCCAGGGAGCTTCTTCTCGGACGAGGAGGAACTCCGCTATGTCGAAGCGCTCGAGCGTCGTCCCCCGGCCGTGGTGCTGCGGCCGGAGACTCCGTTCGATCGCGACCCCGAACGCGCGATCGAGAAGTCCGCGCCGCGCGTCGCCGCCTGGGTGGACGCGAATTACCGTGTTCGAGAGGTGCGCTCCGGGATCATCGTG
>CAXMSF010000221.1:0-4469 GCA_964196055.1 uncultured Gammaproteobacteria bacterium
CATGGGGAGCGGGATGCTGCTCGATTTCTCGGCCGGGAACGAGTCTGAATCTAGGAATTGATCGGGTGTATCTTCCGCGGATGGGCGTAGAGGACGGGGTGGATAAGCTGAGCAATATCAGCGCGGACGAATATTGAGAACACACAGAGGGTGAGTGCGTCCAGTCCCCGTGAGTCCACGAGCCGCCATACACCCTCAGCCTCTCCCCTAGAGCCACACCAGGCTGAGTGCGGGCCAGTAGGTAATGATCAGAACCGTGGCCAGCAGAATCAGGAAGAAGGGCACGGTGGCGCGGTAGACTTCGATCACCGGGCGCTCGAAGCGGTAGCTCGCGATGAAGAGGTTCATGCCGACGGGCGGCGTGATGTAGCCCAGCTGCATGTTGGCCAGGAAGACGATGCCTAGATGCACCGGGTGGATCCCGTAACCCACGGCCACCGGCAGGATGATGGGCACGACGATCACGATCGCCGAGAAGATGTCGAGCATCATGCCCAACACGAGCAGGAAGAGGTTCAGCAGGATCAAGAAGGTGAGCTGGCTGTCGATCCGGGAGCGGATGAAATCGAACAGGCGGGTCGGCACCTCCGTGTCGATCAGGTAGTTGGTCGTTGCCAGCGAGACGCTCAGGATCACGAGGATGGCGCCCACCAGCACCATCGACTCGCGCATCACGGCGGGCAGGCGCGAGAGCGGGATCTCGCGGCGAATTCCCACCTCCACCACCAGCACGTAGAGGGCCGTGACCGCGGCCGCCTCCGAGAGCGCGAACGCGCCGCTGTAGATGCCGCCCAGTACCACGACGGGCAGCGGGATCTCCCAGATCGACTCGCGCAGTGCCGCGCGCGCTGCATGCCACGAGAAGCGGACGCGGCTCTCCGGGCTATGGCGGCGCTGCCACACGCTCCACGCCGAGAGCGCTATCACCATCAGCAGCCCCGGTACGACCCCCGCGACAAATACGTCGTCGATCCGCACCGGCTGCTCGAGGTTCATCTGTTGAGCCACGACCCCGTAGAGAATCAGGGGCAGCGACGGGGCGAAGAGGAGCCCGAGGCTGCCCGACGTGGTGACGAGACCCAGGCTGAAGCGTTCCGGATACCCGGCGCGCAGCAGCGCCGGGTAGAGGAGTGCACCAAGCGCCACGATGGTGACGCCCGACGCACCGGTAAAGGCGGTGAAGAGCGCGCAGGCAGCGAGCGACACGATCGCCAGCCCTCCGCGCAACCAGCCCAGCAGTGCCTGGGTGAGCCGCACCAGGCGCTCGGGTGTCTGGCTCTCGCCCAGGACGTAGCCCGCGAAGGTGAAGAGCGGAATGGCCACCAGTGCGGGCATCTCGGCGACGCGATAGATCTCGATCGCCACGACCGAGAGGTCGATATCCTCGCTCCGGAAGCCGAGCAGCGCGCTGGTGGCGATCACCGCGAAGAGCGGCGCGCCGAGCAGCGCCAGCACGAGCAGGATGACGCTGGTGGCGATCACCGCGGGCCCTCCGGGCCGACCGCATCGGCGGCGTCCTCGCCCCGAATCAGGATCCGCAGGTCTGCGGCGACGTGGCTCAGGTAGCGCAACGCGATCGCGCCGAACGCGAACGGGATCACCGACTCGAGCGCCCAGGCCGGGATCCCGGAGAAGGCCACGCTGGCGAATTCGTGCTCCGACGCCACGAAGCGGGCTCCGTGGTAGGCCAGGACGCCAGCTGCGCCGACAGTGAAGAGGTTGGTCAGGATGCCGACGGCGGCCCGCGGACGGCCCGAGAGGAGACGCGCGATCACGTCGACGGTGATCTGGCGGCCTTCGCGACTGGCGGTGACGGCCCCCACGAGTCCCACCCACAAGACCAGCACCCGCAGCATCGGGTCCACCCAGCCGATGCCCGAATCGAACACGCTGCGCAAGAGGATCTGCACGCTCGAGAGAACGATCATGGCGCCGAGCAGCAGCGCGAGCACTGCCTCTTCGAGCCGATGCAGCGCGCCACGCGCCGGCTCGGCGGCGGTCAGGACGGGCCTACTCGCCACGGTCCGCTCGGGCCCCCTCCCGGTACTCCTCGACGAGGCGCTCGAGCTCGTCGAACATCGCGTCCGAGTAGATCTTCTGCTTGCGCAACAAGACCGTTGCCTGGCGCGTGATATCGTGCCAGCGCTCCACTTCGGCGGGTGTGGCGGCGCTGACGAACTGGATGCCCTCCGCCTTCAGCGCCCGCATCGCGCTCTCCTCGCCCTCGCGACTGCCCTCATCGAGCCGTCGTGCCGCCGCGCCCACCGTCTCCCGAACCACTCGCTGGTCCTCGGGCTCGAGTTTGGCGAAGGCCTTCGCGTCGATCACGAACGCGCCCGTCAGGTAGGTCAGCGGGACGTCGGTCAGGTAGGTCAACTTGGTATGCCACTGGAGCGCGATGGCGCCCATGGCAGGCGCCCCCACGGTATCGATGAGTCCGGTCTGGAGCGCGGTGTAGACGTCGGACAGCGAGAGCTGGATGGGCGAGACGCCAGCGATTTCGAGGGCGGTCACGCTCATGATGTCGCCTTCCTGCGTCCACACCTTGGCGCCGCCGAGATCGCTCACCTGGCGCACCGGCCGCTGCGACATCAGGTAGGCGAAGCTGCCATCGGTGATGGCCAACGCGACGAAGCCTGCGCGTTCGAGCCCCGCGATCATCTTCTCGTCCATCCGCTCGCGCACGTAGCCCACTTCGGCGTAGTCGCGGAACACGAGCGGTAGTCCGTAGAGTTCGATGTCCGGGAAGACCTGGGCCAGGGCCCCGCTGGTGAAGGCGCCGCCCTGGAGCTGCCCGGCGCGAATCTTGCGCAGCACGGTCTTGTCGTTGCCCATGATCCCACCGGGGTAGAACTTGAAGCGCACCCGCCCCTGCGTCTTCTGCTCGATCTCCTTGCCGACCTTGCGCATCTCCTTCACCCAGGCGCTCCCTTCCGGAACGACGGTCGCGATCTTGAGCGTGCGCGCCGGCGCGGACGCGGGTAGCGCGAGGACCACGCCCGCAATCAGGAGGAGCAGAAAGCGATTCGAAGGCATGCGGGTCTCCACGGTCTAGAAATAGTCGTCCGCGTCGGCCAGCAGGACGCGCGCCCGCCGCTGGGCAAGCGTGTTGGCGAGCGTCAGCCCTGGGGCTTCGGGATCCGCCGCGAGCACCTCCTGCAACAGGCGGTCGTGGAGCGGCCGGTCGAAGACGAGGCGCGCGTACTGTCTGGCGTAGAGCACTTTGGCCGTCAGGTTCTGCCCCTCGGAGAGTTCGACGGCGCGCTCGAAGTGCTCGCGCGCCTGCTCCGGCTTGCCTCCCAGGCTCGCTGGACGCTGGGTGAGAAGGACGCCCAGGTAGAGGTGCGCGGCGCCGTCCTCGTAGGGCTCGTCGAGTTCCACCACGCGCTGCATCAGCGCCTCGATCTTGGGAACCTGCGCGACGGCCCCCCAGTCGTCCGCGTGGGCCTGCACCCAGCCCGCCCAGGCCGAGCCGAAACCGTAGAGGCTCGCCACGTCCCGGGCCCCGGTCTCGCCCAGTGAAGCGAGGAATTCTTCATACGGGCGGTCGACGGCCTCGCACACGCGCGTGCGCTCCCCGCACAGCGCTCGTCGGCCGTAACCGAGGGCCCGCTCCCAGAGTCTGCGCTGCCGCGTCTCGTCTTCCACGAAGGCCGAGGCGTAGGCCCCGTAGAGCTGCGCGCCGAGGAGCAGCAGCGCCGTGTCTTCGGGGTTGCCCGCGATCATCCCGTCGATGGCCAGGAGGTACGCCGGCGCACCGTCGCGCACGATCTCGGGATCGTTCTGGTCCAGGATGGCGCTGGATAGATTGTCTGCAAAGCCTCTCGAAGCCGGCCGCATGAGCGCGGCGCAGCCGGTCACGGCCAGCAGCAACGGGAGCATTCCGAGGTGGAGGGTGCGCACGATGGCAGAGCGTACCGAACGTCCCTCTGTGTTCGCCCGCCCCGCCCTCCGGTGATTCGGCGCCGGGCGCTGCTCCGAAGGTGACGTCAAGCTCCGCTCGGCTCGCGCACGTTGCTCGTGTTCGCGCTGAACGGCTCGAGCAGGATGCGCTCCTGCGGCTTTTCGGAAGCGGTCTTCGGGATCTGGTCGACGACCTGGAGGTAGCTCGGGACGAAGTTCGGTTCGAGCCTTTCGCGACACTGCGCGAACACGGCGTGAGGATAAGCATCATAGGGGTATGGCGCCTGCGAGCAGCGACGTAAGTCCCCGAGAGCGCGCAGGGTGGTGCCTCCCGGTCTCGTCGGACATCCTCGAGTTGTGGAATCAACGATCCCCAACGAGAGGAGGCACCGATGGAACGGTACATCGGCATGGACGTACATGCCGCGAGCTGCACGCTGGCGGTGATCTCGCAGGCGGGCAAGCGGCTGAAGGATTTCCCGGTCGAGACGAACGGCCAGGCGTTGGTCGAGGCAGTCCGGATGATCCCCGGCCGGAAGCACTTGGTCTTCGAAGAGGGACTTCAG
>CAXMSF010000222.1:0-28064 GCA_964196055.1 uncultured Gammaproteobacteria bacterium
GCAACCGCCCCGCAAAAGACAAACCACCCCGTCCACCAAAATCCCCATTGACGAAAAGCGAAAACAAACCGAAAGTAATCAGAGTGTCCCGCCCCCCCAGCAACACCGCCCGCACCCCCGAAGCCATCGCAAAGCTGCTGCATGACCTCGGCCCGCAGCTCCGCCGCGGAGAGCAGCCGAGGCCCTCCCCGAGCCTGCTCGCGAGCGATGTTCCCGCGCTCGACCGGCTGCTCGGTGGCGGCTTCCCGGGCGGGCGGCTCAGCGAGGTCGCGGGGCCGCTGTCGTCGGGGCGGACTTCGCTCGCGCTCGCGCTACTGGCCCGAAGCACGCGGGCCGGTGAACTGACCGCGGTAGTCGACGCCGCGGACGCGTTCGACCCCGCCTCGGCCGATGCAGCCGGCGCCGACCTCGAGCGCATCCTGTGGGTGCGTGCGCCGCGACTGCGCGAGGCGCTGCGCTGCACGGAGCGCTTGCTCGACGCACGAGGCTTTGCACTCGTGCTGCTCGACCTCGCGGTCGCCGACCTGCGCATCGCACCCGCGACCGGGCTGCGGCTCGCGCGCCGGGCCGCGGGTAGCGGCACCGCGCTGGTTGCGCTCTCGCTCACACGCTGCTTCGGCACCGCGGCCGATGTCGCACTCGAACTCAGCCCCACCCGCGCGAGCATCGACGGCGTGCCGGCGCTGCTCGAAGAGCTCGAGATCGAAGTCACACTCGTGCGTCACCGCACCGCTCCCGGAAGTCGCACGACCTCGCTGCGCCTGCGCTCCACCCAGGCCGCGTGAGTCCGCGGTGCGGGTCGCGTGTCTGCTGCTGCCCGACCTGCCGCTCGCGGCGGAGTTGCGCGCGCGGCCCGAACTCGTCGGCGAAGCGCTCGCGGTGGCGTCGGGCCCCGGCCCGCGGGCCGAGATCCTCGCAGTCTCGCCCGAAGCCACCCGGCAGGGTGTGTACGTGCAGACCACGGTCGCCCACGCGCGCGCACTCTGCGGCGCACTTCGGGTACAGCCGGTTTCGCCCGCACTCGAACGCGCGGCCCGCAGCGCGCTGCTCGACGTCGCACTCTCATGCTCGCCGCGCGCCGCGCTCGCGCCCCGTGCGGCGGGCGCCTACGCGGCTGAAGCAGCCGCGTACCTCGATGTTTCGGGAAGCTCGGCGCTGTTCGGCTCCGAGGCGGGCCTCGCCGCGGCACTGACCGCGCGTGCCCGGGGCGTCGGCCTGCCGGCCGGCGTCGCGATCGCAGCCTCACGCAGCGTCGCCCACATCGCTGCGCGCAAGCTCGCGCGCGGCGGCAACACCTGCGTGCTCCCGCCCGGTCGCGAAAGCGACTTCATGGCCGCACAAGCCCTCGACCTGCTCGATCCCGACGATGCGCTCGCAGAGCAGCTCAGCCACTTCGGCCTCGTGACGGTCGGGGACCTGCTCGCGCTGCCGAGGCGCGCGCTCGGCACGCGCCTCGGCCCCGATGTGCTGGAGCTGATCGATCGCGCGCGCGGCGAAGCCCGCGAGCTGCCACTGCCGGTCCCGAAGCAACGCGCCTTGCGCGAATCCATCGACCTGGAATACGGCATCGATCGCCTCGAGCCACTGCGCTTCGTACTCCAAGGGCTGCTGTCGCGGCTGCTCGCGCGACTCGCCACACGGCAGCTGGCCTGCAACGAGATCACGCTCACGCTCGAACTCAGCGGCGGTGGCCGCGACGTGCGTCGCGTGGGGGCCGCCGCAGCGACGCTCGACCTGCGGGTGCTGATCCAGCTGCTCTCCCGGGCGCTCGAAACCCACCCACCCGCGGCGACGGTCGAGGGGGCCTGCCTCGCGACCGAGGGCAGTGCGCTGCGCGGCGATCAACTCGATCTCTTCCGGCCGGCGGGCCCCGCCCCGGCGGAACTCGGCCGCACCCTCGCCGAACTCGAGGCGCTCTGCGGCAGCGGGCGCATCGGCGCACCCGCGGTCGCCAATAGTCACCGGCCCGAGATGTTCCGACTGGGCCCTTTCGAACCCACTCCGGCAAGCGCCATCCCCCCGGAGCCCGGTTCGCACCGGCCCGGAGGCGACCCCGCCCTCGCGGTACGCGCGATACGGCCGCCCGTGACCGCTCAGGTCCGGGTCGCCCGGGGGCGGCCGGAATCCGTCCGCAGCGCGGTCGCGAACGGCCGGGTGCTCCGCCTGTCCGGCCCCTGGCGCACCACAGGGGGCTGGTGGACTCCCGAAGAGCGTTTCGCCTACGACAGCTTCGACGTCCAGACCAGCGACGGAACGGTCTCGCGGCTGCGCCTCGACCGCGTTCGGAAGATCTGGCAAATCGACGCGGTCTACGACTGACAAATCGATTACATTTCTGGCGCGCCACCTAGAGCCAGCCCAGACATTCCCCCACCAGCAGCCACGGACGAGGACCCCCCAGATGCCCCCCACGCCGAACCCCATCAAGCCGCAACCGGACCATCGTTTCGCCTTCCTCCAGGGATTCCTCGAGCGCCCCATGGAAGTCGGATCGATCATCCCGAGTTCGCGCTTCCTCGAGCGGCGCATCGTCCGCGCTGCGGCGGTCGAGAACGCCAAGCTGCTGGTCGAACTCGGGCCGGGCACCGGCGGCACCACGCGCGCGCTGCTCGCCGCGATGAAGCCGGACGCGCGCCTGCTCGTGATCGAGGTCAACCCGCGCTTCGTGGAGCTGCTCGAACAGATCAACGACCCGCGCCTGATTGTGCACCAGGGCAGCGCCGCCGACATCGGCGAAACCCTCGACCGATACGCGCTGCCGACCCCCGACGTGATCCTGTCCGGTATCCCCTTCTCCACGATGGCGGTCGGCGTCGGCCGTGACATCCTGCGCAGCGTGCACGACTCGCTCCACGATGGCGGACTCTTCGTCGCCTACCAGGTGCGCGACCGGGTGAAGAGCCTCGGCAAAGAGGTCTTCGGGCGCGCCAGGGTCCAGACCGAGATCCGCAACATCCCGCCGATGCGCGTCTACCGCTGGGAGAAGAGCGCAGCCTGAGTCGCGCAGCCACGTGCCGAGTCGGGCCGGGGATTCCGCGCCTGGCTCGCAGGCAGCCCGTCCGAGGCCGGAGCCGGAGAGCTGCAGCGCTGCGCTCCCACACGGCCGACGAGCGCCGGTTCAGCCGGGATCTTCGCCGCGCTTTTGCTGGTGGCTGAGGGCGGCGCGTTCCGGGGCCGCGATGCTGCCTCGGGTGACGGCGTCTGAGCCGAACTTCCGGCTGAGTTCGTCGAGGGCGGTATTGAGCCGGCCGCGGCGTTCGAGACCCGCGTCCGGAGTGAACAGGCCGAGCTGCTCGCCCGAGCGACCGACGAGATTACTCGTGCCGACGCCGAGCAGCCGGACGGGCTCCCGCAGGTCGGCGCGCGCTAGCAGGTCGAACGCCGCGCGCGAGATCGCGTCACCATCGTCGCTGGCCTCGGAGAGCGTGGTCTGGCGGCTGAACAAGGGGTAGCCGTGCGGGCCGGCCGCAACGCGCCGCGCGAGCTTGAGCTTGAGCACCACGGTGCGCGCACGCAGACCGTCATTGCGCAGCCGGCGCGCCACGGCCTCGGAGTGCGCGATGATCGCGGCCCGCAACACCCGCGGGTCGGAGACGTCGCCGCCGAAGGTGTTCTCCTCGCTATACGACACGGCCTCGCGAAAGGGCTCGACCTCGCTCACGTCCTCGCCGCGCGCGAGCTTCGAAATCCCCACACCCCACGAACCCAGTAGCGCTTCGAGCTGCTTCGCATCCGCACGCGCGAGATCGCCGATGGTGGCGTAGCCCGCGTCGACGAGCCGCTCGCCCGCGACCGGCCCGACCCCCCACAAGCGCCGCACCGGTAGCGGCGCGAGGAAGCCCGGTACCGCCTCCGGAGCGATTTCGAGCAGACCGTCGGGCTTGGCGAGGTCGCTCGCGATCTTCGCGACCAGCTTCACGGGCGCGATACCGACCGAGATCGCGAGGCCGGTTTCGGAACGCACCTCGGCGCGCAGGCGCTCGGCGAGCTTCCGGGGCGGGCCGAACAGCCGCTCCGTACCACTAACGTCCAGGAAGGCCTCGTCGAGCGAGATGCCCTGCACGAGCGGCGTGAAGCGGCGCAGGATCTCGAAGATGCGCTTCGATTCGATGCCGTAACGACGCATCGAGCCGCGCACGAAGATGCCTTCCGGGCACAAGCGCCGCGCTTCGAAGGCCGGCATCGCAGAGTGCACACCGAATTCTCGCGCCTCGTAACTGCAGGTGGACACCACACCGCGCCGGCCGGTGCCGCCGACGATCACCGGCCGGCCGCGCCACTCGGGATGGTCGCGCTGCTCGACCGCGGCGTAGAAGGCGTCCATGTCCGCGTGCAACACCACTCGGCCGCTCACGGCGCACCTCCGTCCACCGTCGCAGCTGCAAACGCGCTCCGAAATCGGCCGCCGCCAGGCTCGAAAGACCGCGCGATCATCGTGACGGCGAGTGTACCGCGGTATGCTCCGCCGCCGATCTCGGGGGAACGATGACAGCCAAGAACGAAGCCACAGCATCCAGCGACGGAGTCCGGTGGGACCTGTCGGATCTCTACTCCGGCCCGGACGACGAGCGGATCGACGCCGACCTCGACCGCGCCTTCACGCAGGCGAAGGATTTCGAGGGCCGCTACCGGGGCCGGATCGCGGCAATGGACGCGGCCGAACTCTCGGGCGCGGTCGACAGCCTCGAAGAGTTGAACGAGTCGGTCGCGCGCGCGGGAGTCTACGCGGGCCTGCTATTCGCCGCCGACACCGCGACCGCACGGCACGGCGCACTGATGCAGCACGTGCAGGAGCGCAGCAGCGAGATCAAGAACACGCTGATCTTCTTCGAGCTGGAATGGGTCACGCTCGACTCCGAAACCGCGGATGCGCTTCTCGCCGAACCCGCGCTCGCGAAACGCCGCCACCTGCTCGAATCGATGCGGCGCTACCGCACCCACGTGCTCAGCGAGCCCGAAGAGCGAATTCTCGAAGCCGCTGCGAATACCGGCAGTCGTGCCTTCAGCCGGCTGTTCGACGAGTTGCTGGCCGACATGCGCTTCACGCTCGAGCGCGACGGCGAGTCGCTCGACCTCGGCGAAGAGGAGGTGTTGTCGCTGCTACACGATTCCGATCGCGAAACCCGCCGGGCAGCCGCGGCCTCGCTCACCGCGGGACTGAAAGGCAACTCGCGCCCGCTCGCATTCATCTTCAACACCTTGGTGCAGGACAAGGCCGTCGAAGACGAGCTTCGAAGCTACTCACAGCCGATCGACTCGCGAAACCTCGCCAACGAGATCGACAACGCGAGCGTGGATTCGCTGCTGTCGGCCTGTGTCGCCCGCTACCCGCTGGTCGCGCGCTATTACCGGCTGAAGGCGAAGCTTCTCGGGCTCGACCGACTCGAGGACTTCGACCGCTACGCGCCCATCGCCTCTGAAGCGGGCGGCTGCAGCTTTGCCGACGCCAGGCGGATCGTGCTCGACGCCTACGGCGACTTCGCACCCGAGCTGGCCGAGATCGCGGGGCGCTTCTTCGAGCGAAACTGGATCGACGCAGAGCTTCGACCGGGCAAGCGCGGTGGCGCCTTCTGTGCCTCCACCCTGCCCTCGCTGCACCCGTACGTGCTGCTCAACTACACCGACAATTTGCGCGATGTGATGACGGTCGCGCACGAACTGGGCCACGGCGTCCATCAATCGCTGGCCGCCGAACAGGGGCTGTTCGAGCAGGACACGCCGCTCACGACCGCCGAGACTGCAAGCGTGTTCGGCGAGATGCTGGTGTTTCGGCGCTTGATGAAGGAAGAGAGCGACCCGAAGGTCCGGCTCGGATTGCTCTGCGGCAAGCTCGAAGACGCGTTCGCGACCGTCTTCCGCCAGGTCGCGATGACGCGCTTCGAGCAGAGCTTGCACACGGCGCGCCGCGGCGAGGGCGAACTCCCGATCGAGCGTGTCAACGCGCTCTGGATGGAAGCCAACGAACCGATGTTCGGCGATTCGGTGAGACTATCCGAGGACTACGGCTGGTGGTGGCTCTACATCCCGCACTTCGTGCACTCGCCGTTCTACTGCTACGCCTACGCGTACGGCGAACTGCTCGTGCTGGCGCTGTTGCGCCGCTACGACGAAGAAGGCGCCGCCTTCGTGCCGCGCTATCTCGACCTGCTGCGTGCGGGCGGTTCCGACACTCCCGTAGCCCTGCTCGGCCGCATGGGGATCGACGTCGGCGACCCGGACTTCTGGGACGGCGGGCTCGCGCTGCTCGAAGAAATGGTCTCGGAGGCCGAAGCGCTCGCTGGCTGATCCGCGCTCAGATGCCGAGCCCGAAGGTCGCCTCCAGCCACTTCCAGTAGCTGCGAGATTCCTCGTCGTCGGGCAACCAGTCGCGGTTTCGCTGCGCGACGTCGCGCGCGTCGTCGTCGCGCCCCGCCATCGCGAGGACGAAGACCCGGAAGAACAACAGGTCGCGGTCGCCGGGGCGATGGACTTTCTCGAGCAGCCGCGCCGCGAGCGCGTATTCGCGCTCGGCGACCGCACGCCGTGCAAGCACTTCCTTGTATCGCTGCGCAGGCACGCCGCGCCGAACCAGCGCGTCGATTGCACGCGTGCGATCCGTCGTAACTCCTAGCTGTAACAACGGCGCGGTGGTGAGCGGCGTCTCGACGAGCAATTGGTGGAGATCGCGCAGCCGCTCCGAAATCCCGACCGGCGCCTTCGCGAGGCTGCGGTCGAGAATGCGTTGCACCTCGAAGTACGTGGCGCTGCGCTCGCGCAGGCCGGGCGGCCAGGCCAGCGTGATGAACTCGCTCGCGAGGAAACGCTCGCGATTCTGCTCCGCGTCCATCCAGTCGCGGAAGTCTCGGCGTGCCTCCTGGGGGGATTGTCGCCGGTTCCCGAGGCGCTTCGGGCGATCGTCGACGAGCGGAGCCGCGTCCCCGACGCGCTCGCGCAGCTGGGCGGCATCCGCCATGAAGAGTGCGCCGAGTTGTTCGGGTCGTTCGAAGCCGACCGCCTCGAGCTCCGGCGCCAGCGTGGAGTCGTTCCACTGCTTCGAGAACGAATCCTCCGAACGCGTCCAGCGCGCTCCGCGCGAACCGACCAGCATCCAGTCGAGGTTCTGCCCCGACCACAGGCTGCAGTCTTCGAATACGTCGCAGAACGCGCGAATGATCGCCCGGGTATCGGATACGAGCGTGTTGTGAACCGGCAGCCAGTAGGTCGTGATACCGCCGTCGACGAGACGGTCGTGAATCAGCTGGAAGTATTCTCGGGTGTAGAGGTTGACGACTCCGGCGTTTTTCGGCGGCGGTGGCTCACCCGTGATGAGGTCGTAGCGTCGCTCCGTGGTCTGGAGGAAGAAACGGCCGTCCTCGATGTGAACCCGCACGCGAGGATCGTGTAAGGGGTGATCGGCCGGATCGGGGTAGAGGATCTCGGAGAGATCGAGAATGGCGCGCGAGATGTCGACGACATCGATGTGTTCGAGGCTCTTGGTGTCGACCAGCGCCTTCGCGGTCGACCCGACGCCGTAGCTGATCACGAGCGCCTGTTTGGGGTCCGGCTGCAACGCGACCGGCCAGTAGACGTAGAGCTTCTGGTAACGGCGGCCGTGCAGCGAGGTGCCCGACATCGCGAAGCCGTCGGTCAGCAGGCGGTAATAGAGCGTCTCGTTGTCGAGCTCAGCACGCAAATAGACGGCCGTCTCGATACGACCCTCACGAATCGCCGCGATCTCGTCCAGGTGGCGCGAATCCCAACGTGAGATCGAAGTCCGCAGGTAGACGCGCTCCATTTTCCCGTACGGAAACAACGCGAAGGTGAGCGCGAAGATCACGAGCACGAAGACCTGCCCGATCCGAAAACCTCGCCCCGAATCCCGGGCCTCGGGTCGAGGCACGGTATCCCGAGACGCCGAAGCGCTGAAGACCAGCGCCGCGACGAGCAGATAGGCGGCGCCGAGCGTAACGAAGGAGTGCTCCATGCCGATCAGCGGCAACAACAGGAAGCCCGCCGCGCCCGAGCCCAGAGCTGCGCCGAGCGTGTTCGAGAGCGTTAGCAGGCCGGCCGCGCGAGTCTCGCTCGGCAGCTCGCGGTGCAGCAGCGCGCCCATGAAGATGAACATCACCCCGGAGATCAACGCGACCGGAAAGACCAGAACGAACGACAGCCCGAGCACGACGGGAGGATCGCCAAGCAGTTCATTGGCCTGAGGCGCAAGCGCAAACGAGAACGTCGCATACAACGTTACGGCGACCGCACCGGCGGCGAGCGCGAGCAACGGGGTGTAGCGGTGCGCGTCCGGGTAACGGCGCAAGCAATACCCGCCGACGAATCCGCCGAGCGCGATCCCGGCCAGCACCACCGCGAGCATCAGCGCAAACGCCAGGCTCCCGGAGTGCACGAACAAATGCATGAAGCGAAACCAGACGACTTCGAACGCGAGCAGCAAGGCGCCTGCGCCGAAGGCCGCCGCCACGATGCGCCACGCGCGAGGGCCGATCGACGCCTTCGCGGCCGCGGCCCGCGCGGGCTCGGCCGCAGTCGCGAGCCGCCGAGACAGTCCCAAGGCCACGACCGCCGCCGCCACGTCGAAGCCGCCGGCGACATAGGCGGTGCCGCGGATTCCGAAGCGCTCGATCAGGAACCATTCGCCCGCAACCGCTCCCGCGACCGCACCGAGCGTGTTCCAGCCGTAGAGCCGCCCGAGTACCGAGCCGAAGTTCGGGTCGCGGGCGAGCAGCGCCTTCACGAGCACCGGCAGCGTCGCCCCCATCGCGGTCGCGGGCAGCAGCAACAGCACGAAGGCCGAGCCCAGTCGCAGCGCGTTCAGCGCGACGGGCTGCTCGAGCAGCTGCCGAAAGACGGGCGCGAGCCAGTGGCCGAGCTGCGGCAGCCCCAGCACCAGCGCTACGCCCGCGATCGCGATCACCGCCTCGAAGTAGGCGTAGAGGCGCACGGGGCGCCGGATTCGATCGCCGTAGCGCGCCATCAGCCCGTTGCCGAGAGCGAGTCCTGCCATGAAGCTCGACAGCACCAGACTCGAGGCCCAGACACTGTTGCCGAACGCGAGCCCGGCCTGGCGGAACCAGAGCGTCTCGAACAGCAGGGCGGCTGCACCGGAGAGGAAGAACAGCGCGCAGAGAACCGGCGTCATCGCGGCTTGAGCGAGGTCATGGTGACGCGAAGAGTAGGCGGGCGACTAGCGGCGTGCGAGCCGGACGCGCTGCCGCCTGCAGGCATGTGCATTTACCGCGCAACTCACGCAGGGTAGTTCTAGTTCTCGTGATTCCGCCCGGCGATCGAGAGACCGAGGCCGAGCAAGCTCGCCTCGAGTGCTAGCCTGGGTGTGGCACCGGCTGCGTTCGGGGATGGAAGGCTGAATGGAATTAGCGGGAATTCGCAAGAGCTTCCATCAGATCGACAAGATCCGATATCGCCCCGCATTACTGGCGAAGATCGCCCGTGGATATTTCCGGTCGCTGGTCCTGAAAAAGCCGACGCTGCGATGCATCGAGTTCAGCATCACGAACGCTTGCCAGTCGAAATGCGGCTACTGCTACGCGAATCGCTTCATCACGCCGGGTGAATCACTGCTGAGCCTCGATGAGATTCGCTCGATCTGGGAACAAGCCAAGCGCATGGGGGCATTCAGCTCGGTTCTCTTGGGCGGCGAGCCGACGCTTCACCGGCAGTTCCTGGAAATCGTCGAGACCCTCGAGCCGAAGACCAACATCGTAACGTTTGCCACCAACTCCATCGCCTTCGACGAGAAGATGGTGGTGGAGCTGAAGAAGCTCGGGGTCTTCAACGTGGTGATCAGCATCAACTCGCTCGAGCCGGAGGTCAACGACGAGCTCCGCGGCTATGCCGGCCACCTCGAGAAGGCCCTCGAGGCGATCGCGCTGTGCAAACAGCATGGGATGACGGTCTTCCTCGGAGTGGCTACAGGAAAACCTTTCCTGCAAGAGACCATCGAGCTCGTCGAGTACGCACGAGTGAACGACCTGGGTGTCGCAATCAACCTCATGAGTCCAATGGGCGGCGCCGAAGGGCAGACGGAACTGCTCTTCGACGAAGAATTCTGGACCGAGTATCGGAATCTCGCCGATTCGAACCCCCACATTCGCAGTGACTTCGACTGGAATCTCGACCTGCGGATCGGCTGCCCTTCGGGTTACGAGAAGGTCCACGTAGGGCCGTACGGCGACGTCACCGGCTGCGCGATTCAGTCCGCGTCATTCGGCAGTCTTCGAGAACAGAGCCTCGAATCGATCGTGGCCAAGATGCGTTCGTTCCACCATTATGCGAAGCGGAGCAATTCGTGCATCGCAGCGGTCGATCCCGAGTACATCCAAGACTACATGGACTACGCAAGCCGTTACGCGTCCATTCCGTACCCGGTAGAAGAGAACCCCGAATACGCCCGTGACGAGGAACTGCGCGAAGCGTAGATCGACGCGCGACACCGCTCGCGCGGAACTCCACGGCTGCGAATGGAGTCAATCGCTGGCGATTCCCCGATAGAGGTCGCGTAGCAGCGACCAACGCCGCTGTGAGTACCGGTTCTCGTCGTCAGCACGATTGCAGCGTTCCGCCAGCGCGCGGTATGGGATGTGTGGGTGGCTGTGGTGCTCCCAGTGGTAGAGCAGGCGCGGCGATGTCCAGAAGAGGCGGTCGAAGCGGCCGGCATCGATCGTACGGGACGTTTCGCTGTGAGCGAAGATACTCGCGCCGTCCTTCACGAGGGTGACGTGTTGGCCATAGACCCGCAGACGGTTGTGCAACGGATAAAGGGTCAACAGCGTTCCGTAGTAGACCGCGTAGGCGAGGAGACCGCCCACGGAGTAGAGCCAAATCAACAATGCGACGTGGAGAATTGCAGTAAGCACGAGGAACGGCAGCCGTGATGCGCCGGAGACGGCGTTCGAATCGAAGCGAAGAAAACCCTGAAGTGCCGTCCATCCCACGAGGTCGCGGATGACAGCGGACCACAGCTGACGACGGGAAGTGACCGCGAGGAAGTTCGTGTCGGGATCACCGGTCACGAAGAATTCACGGCGCGCGTGGTGGGGGAAATGCGCTCGTCGGTAGGTCGCGACGGAGATTCCGAACCAACAGCCCGTGAGCGCGTTCGTAACGGCATCGTTCCGGGGACGGTTCGGAATCAGATTGAAATGGCTTCCCTCGTGAAGCCACTCCGACATCGCTCGCTGGTGGACCAGGCTCACGAACACGGACATCGGCACGAAGAACTCGACCGGCAGAATCACGAGACCGAAGCAAAACCACGCACAGAGAGACGCGTGGCACCAGATCACCTGGAGCACGTTCGCGATGCCGTCCTGCTGCGTCAATAGATCCGCGCGGGGCGACATTTCCGGTCGAGTCTCGGGGCTCGTCATCCAGCCGTACCTTTTCGCGCGAGCGCGGACATGAACGCGGTGCCGCCGAATACGATGTCCACGAGGTTGAGCGGCAGCGTGGCGGCGAGCAAGAGCGGATAATAGAACGACCGCGGTTGACGAGAACGATCGAAACCAATTCGTCGCAGCGCGGATTGGAGGCTGAGCGCCCAGCCGCAACTGTTGATTTCCCACGACATGCGGGTGACTTCGAATCCCGACCGTTCGAGTAGTAGTCGCAACGAGGCACGATCGAAAAGGCAGAGATGCCGAGGGTAGTGGATCAGGCCCCAATCCTGCCGCCACAGCCGGGCGTCCAGCGAGCCCACGTTCGGCGTTTCCACATAGAAGACTCCGCCCGGCGCGAGCAGAGAGTGCACCTTCTTCGCGGTGGCGATCGGGTCGATCACGTGCTCGATCACGTGGCTCATCAGTACGAGGTCGAAGGGCTCGTCCGTCTCGAATTCCTCGAGAGTGCCGTGGAATACGTCGAGTCCACGTGCGCGCGCCGCCTCGACACCGTCCGCGGAGATCTCGACACCCTGCGTTCGGGAAACTCCGCGGTCGCGCAAGCGGGCCAGCACGTCACCGCCCGCCGAGCCGACTTCGAGAAAGCGACCTCCTTTCGGAAGCAGACGAAGGCAAGCGCTCACGTGATGCGCATGGAAGCGATCGACGAGAAATGCACTGAGTGCGTTTTCCGGCGTGTCGAAGTTTCGGTAGTTGCTGGGGTACAGCTCGGGAAGTTCTTCGCGTGTCGGAAGCGGGTGCATGTAGACGAAGCCGCAATCGCAGCAGCCGTAGAAGGACGCATCGGCTTCGACGAAGTACTCGAAGTCGAAGCAGCGCTCGTACCGCAGGGCTCCCTCGCCGCCGCACAGCCAACACGCCGGGGCCGCGGTCATCCGTTCGCCGCGATTCGAACGAAGCCACGAGACATCGCGATCGCCGAGTTGATGGGTCTCTTCACGGACGCCCAAAGTACCACGACCGCAGAATCCGGACATGAATCGCCGGTGGCGTTGGACCGAAAGCGCGAATCGCGAAGCGATTCGCGCGACGCCGCGGAAGCTGTGGCCGCAGGGCGGCGCGCAGCCTGCGAAGACCCGGATGAGCGGAACCGAACGCCGGGCGGAAGCTCTGGCCGCGCAGCGGCCAGAGCGCGGTTAGGCCGGCCCCGGCTCTCGCTTCACCTTGGCCGCGCCATCCATTTCTTCGGCGGGAGGTACATCGCGTCGGCGCCAGCGGTTCAGCCACTTGTGGCGCCGCTTCTTCTGCAATCGCATCTGCACGATCTCCCACAGACGGCCTTGCAGCTTGCGCTTGAACTCGGGATCGGCGGGAGCTCCGAACGCATCCGCAGCGAGAAACTCGCGCAATTCCGACTCGGAAATGGTGTCGGTCTCGCCTTCGACTCTTGCGCTGGAGCCGTCCGAAGCGGCCGACCCCACCAACGGCTTGGAGAATTCGTCCACCCTACGTCCCCTCTCGCCTAGGCGGATACTCACACACTTCTCCGTGAAATTGCCATGATTTTCGACGAACCCGGGGCAAAATGCCGCAAGTCGCCGTTCCAAGGTCCTGTTCACCGCTCGTGAACCTCGGTTGCGCGCGCAGGCGCTCGCACCACCCTTCGGCTGCAACTACGGCCGATCGCCTGCAACCGCGCGCACCAGCGCCGCCCCCGGAAAGGGCTTGTGGAGAAAGACGCCGCGTTGATTCGCGATCAGTTCGCGCAGCGGCGGTGCAGGTGCATCGCCGCCCGTGAAGATCGCGTGAAGGTCGCCGCGGATCCGGGCCATCTTTTCGAAGACCGCGGCCGCGCCGCTCGGCTCGAGCGTCGCGTCGAGTACGACGCTGCGGATGTCGCCGCTGTGTTCGTGGAACACGCGCAGCGCTTCGTCGCCGTCGCGAGCGGGCAATACCGCATAACCCGCACGTGTGAGAAGTCGACTGCACAAGCGCAGCAGCTGGTCGTCGTCGTCGGCCACGAGGACGGATGTGAGCCTCGAAGCATCCTGCATCCCGGCAGCATAACCGCCGTGACGCGGGAATTGCGCTTGACTAAAAGCGAACAAAAGACGAAAATCGACCGGTGAATCACTCCGATTATGTCGAATTGCGCTGCCGGAGCGCCTTCTCGTTTCTCGAAGGGGCCTCCAACCCCGAGGATCTGGTCGATTGCGCAGCGCAGCTCGCCTATCCCGCGCTCGCGCTCGCCGATCGTCACGGCGTCTACGGCAGCCCGCGCTTCCATCAGGCGGCCGCGGCCGCGGGACTGCACGCGATCGTCGGTGCGCAGATCGACATCGCGTGCGAAGCCAAGCCCGCCCTTGCCACCCCGGCCGGCTCACTGCTGCTGCTGGTCGAATCGGCTGCGGGTTATCGCAACCTCTGCCGACTGCTCACACTAGGCCACCGGCGCGGCGGCAAAGGCGAAGCGGTCGTCGCCTGGAGCGAAGTCGAACGACACAGCGCCGGGCTCACGACACTCGTGCACGGCAACGAGCCGATCGCGCCCGCGTTCCTCGACCGCGCGAGCACGAGCTTCGGCGCCGGACATGTCTTCGTCGACGTTTCGCGGCCGCTCGAGCGTGCGGCCTGTGCGGCCGAGCGGCGCGCGGTCGACCTTGCGAACGCGGCCGGCGTTCCAATCGTCGCAACGGGCGACGTCCGCCATGCCCGACCCGAGGGACGTCGACTGCTCGACGCAATGACTTGCTTGAAATTCAAGACTTCACTCGACCGCGCCGGGCGCAGGCTTGCGATCAACGCCGAACGCCACCTGCGCACACGGCGCGCGATGGACGATCGATTCGCAGATCGACCCGACTGGATTCGCGCATCGCGTGCGATCGCCGAGCGCTGCGAATTCAGCCTGGACGACCTCGACTACCGTTTTCCGGAGTTCCCCGTGCCGCCCGGCGAGACCCAGGCGTCCTACCTCCGCCACCTCGCCATCGACGGCGCCGGGCACCGTTACGGCCGCCCGCTGCCGAAGCGCGCCCGCGCGCAGATCGAGCGCGAGCTCGCGCTGATCGAAAAACTCGACCTCCCCGGCTACTTCCTGATCGTCCACGACATCGCGCGCTTCACGCTCGAGCAGGGCATCCTCGCGCAGGGGCGCGGCTCGGCGGCGAACAGCGCGGTCTGCTACGCGCTCGGCATCACCGCGGTCGACCCGATCGCAATGCAACTGCTGTTCGAGCGATTCCTGTCGGAGGAGCGCGGAGAATGGCCCGACATCGACCTCGATCTTCCTTCCGGCAAGCCGCGCGAACGCGTCATCCAATACGTGTTCGAAAAATACGGCACGAGCGGCGCGGCGATGACCGCGGTCGTGATCACCTACCGGACGCGCATGGCCGTGCGCGAAATGAGCAAGGTGCTCGGCATGGCGACCGAAACAGTCGATCGTCTCGCGCGCGCGATCTCGGGCCTCGCACACCGCGACGATCTCGACGAACTCCGCGGCACACTGCGCCAGGCCGGCGTCGACCCCGACGCTCCACGCATCACTGCACTGCTCGACCTCGTCGATGGCGTGCGTGGGCTGCCCCGTCATCTCGGTCAGCACACCGGCGGCATCGTGATCGCTGCGGGCCGGCTCGACGAAGTCGTGCCGATCGAACCCGCCGCGATGGCCAATCGCCGCGTGGTGCAGTGGGACAAGGAGGACTGCGCAGACCTCGGCATCATCAAGATCGACCTGCTCGGCCTCGGCATGTTGACCGCGCTCGAGAACACGCTCGAACTCTTGCACCGCGAGGAAGGCGTCGACGTCGACCTCGCGCACCTGCCGGCCGACGACCCCGCCACCTATGCGATGATCCGCCGCGCCGACACCGTCGGCGTGTTCCAGATCGAGAGCCGCGCGCAGATGGCCACGCTGCCGCGCATGAAGCCCGAGTGTTTCTACGACCTCGTAGTCGAGATCGCCATCATCCGCCCGGGCCCGATCACCGGACAGATGGTGAACCCCTACCTGAACCGGCGCGCGGGCCGCGAAGCCGTTCGCTATCCCCACCCGTCACTCGAGCCGATTCTCGAGCGCACCCTCGGCGTTCCGCTGTTCCAGGAACAGCTGCTGCGCATTGCGATGACGGCAGCGGGCTTCAGCGGCGGTGAGGCAGAAGAGTTGCGGCGCGCGATGGGATTCAAGCGCTCCGTCGAGCGCATGGAGCGGCTCGAGGAGAGGTTGCGCAGCGGCATGCACGAGCGGGGAATCATCGGCGAGGACCAGGAGGCGATCATCCGCGGGATCCACTCGTTCGCACTCTACGGCTTCCCAGAGTCGCATTCGGCGTCGTTCGCGCTGATCGCGTACGCGTCCGCGTATCTCAAGTGCCACCACCCCGCCGCATTCCTGGCCGGCCTGCTGAATGCGTACCCGATGGGCTTCTACAGCCCGGCCACACTCGTCAAGGACACGCAGCGCCACGGCGTGTGCGTACGCCCGATCGACGTCGCGCACTCCGACTGGCGCTGCACCCTCGAACCGATCTCGGCTCCTTCGACGCCGGACACGCCACGGCCCTCCGCAGTGCGGCTCGGCCTGCGCTACGCGAACAGCCTACGTCGCGAGTCCGGCGAGGCCATTGCCACGGCCCGCGCCGAGGCGCCGTTTCGCAACGTCGCCGACCTCGCCAAGCGCGCACCACTGCAGCGCGGCGAACTCGCTGCGCTCGCCGAACTCGGCGCGCTCGCATCCATCGACCCCACGGCGCGCAGTCGGCGCGCCGCACAATGGCAGGTGGCCGCACTCGAGCGCGACCCCGACTCGCTGTTCGCGGGCCAGCCGCCGCCCGAGAGCGAGTCACCGCTACCGGAGATGACACCGCTCGACGTGACGCTGGCCGACTACCAGCGCAGCGGCATCACCACTGGCCCGCACCTGCTCGCGGGTCTGCGAACGGAGCTGCAGGCGCGCGGGGCGGTCACCGCGGCGGCGCTGCGCGAACTTCCTGATGGTCGCTTCGTACGCATCGCGGGCCACGTGATCGTCCGTCAGCGTCCGGGAACCGCCAAGGGCTTCTGCTTCCTCACACTCGAGGACGAGACCGGCACCGCGAACGCAATTCTTACACCGAAGCAGTTCCAGCGCTTCCGCGTTCCGCTACACGCCTCGAAGCTCCTCTTTCTCGCAGGCCCGCTCCAGAATGTCGACGGCGTGATCCACGTACGGGTGCGACAACTCGAGCCGCTCATGTCCGGGCAGGCGATGCCCCATTCACACGACTACCGCTGATCACTCTTCGGGCAAGTAGCCGAGTGCGCGCAGCCGCTGCCGCATATTCTCGGGAACCGGGATCGCGACGGCTTCGCTCTTGTCGTCGCTGTCGTACAGCGCATCGAGCCGTGCCCCAAGCCGCGCGAAGACGTCGGGATGCTCGACCGCGACGTCCTCCGGCAGCGCGCGCCCGTTCAGGCGGCGGTACAGACGGCTCTCGGGCTCGACGCCTTCGAGTCGCGAGGCACGGTCGCGCACCAGCAGCCAATCCCTCGTCCGCAGCGCGTGCACGGGGAGATAGTGCTCCTGCTCGGTGTAGGCGTCCTCGATGGGCGAGGGACCGCCCTCGATCAGGCCCGTGAGATCGATGCCATCGAGGCCCTTCGGCCTACTCACACCGAGCCACTCCAGCATCGTCGGCATCAAATCGACGGTACGAACGAGGTCACTCACCTTCGTGCCCGCGTAGCGCCCGTCGGGATGCGCAATCACCATCGGCACTCGCGCGTTCTCCCAGAATACGTCCCAGTGCCCGAAATAGTAACCGTGCTCACCGAGCGACTCGCCATGATCGGCGACCACCGCGACCACGGCGTCGTCGAGCAAGCCCGCGTCGTCGAGCATCGCGAAGAGTTCCTTCATCGCATCGTCGGTGTAACGGAGTTCGGCATCGTAGAGCTTACGCATCAGCTCAGCGGCCGCGGGCTCCGGCGCGGAGACGCCGATCTCGCGCGTCGTGCGCGGATTCACGTTTCTCGGATGCGGCAGATCTCCTTTCACGACCGGCCCGCCCGCGAACTTCTGCTTGTACGTGCGCGGCGGGTCGTAGGGATGGTGCGGGTCGAAATAGTGCACCCACAGGAACACTCGGCCCGCGGGAGGCTCGGCGAGCCACTCGCGGACGGCGCGGTTGGTGCGCCGAGCTCGGCGCTCGACCATGCCGTCCGGGAAGGTCTGATCGTAGACATCGAAACCCTGATCGAGACCGCGATTCGCGAGCAGCGGAATCCCACCGACGAATGCGGCGGTGTGGAAGCCCGCGCCGCGCAGCATTTCAGCCAGCGTCGACTCGCTCGGCGCCAACGCTTCGCTCGAAAGCGCGCGCAGCCCGTGCCGCGGCGGGTTCTTGCCGGTCAGGATCGATGCGTGGCTCGGCGGGGTCACGATCGCCTGTGCGATCGCGTCGTCGAAGCGCACGCCGCGCTGTGCAAGTGCGGCGAGCGCGGGCGAAGTCGGGACGCGGTGCCCATAAGCACTCAGGCGATCGGCACGCGCGGTGTCGAGCGTCACGAGCACGAGATGCTTCGGCGCCCTTTCGCAGCCGACCGCAAATACGAGCACGAGGGTCGCAAGGGCAACGACCGCACAAGTGTGGCAACGCATGGAATTCATTGTGGCACTAGCGGTCGCCAGATCTCCGGGCCGACCGGCTGCCGCGCCCCCTGCTCGAGCAGCTTCAAGATCACCTCGTCCTCGGACAGGTCGCTCTGCTGTGCGATCGCGGCAATCAAGCCCGCCGAAGATTTCATCGCGAATTCGAGGTCGAACTTCCAGCGATCGCCTTCTTGCACGAACTGCAAGACTCCCTGTGTGGGCTTGCCGTCGACGATGATCCAACCACGGGCAAGGCCGCCCTTCGCCCGGATCTCGCCTAGTTCGGTGAGAGCGACGCCGGTGTCGGTGATCGCCTCCGTCGTTACCGCGTGCGCAACGAGCTCTTCGGGCGTGCCCTTCGCAAGCAGCTGGAACGGCGCCTGCTGACGCAGCGCGAGTACGAGCATGCGCTCGGTGCCTTCGAGGAGTGCGAGTTCTTCGCGCGGAGCCGACAGTGCGAGTTTGCGCATGCGATCGTAGTAGCGGAAGGAATTGCCACTCACTGCGGCGGCAGCGCGCATGCCGTCGCGTTGTTTCAGCGCGGCCTTGTACTCCGAAAAGCCGCGCTTGACGGCTGCAACCTCGGACGATTCGGGAACCGTGATCGGGGCTGCCGACGTCGACGCGGCCGCGAGCAGCGACGCGAGCACCAGGTGGCTGGTGCGACGCCGAAACTGCTGGATCCGGTCGGACCGCTCAGTTCGTCGCACTGATCCCGGAGTCACCGCCGCCTCGCATCGTGGCGACCGCTCGGTACAGCGTCACGAGCAACCCCATGCCGAAGAGCACACCCAGGAAGCCGAATGCCACCAGCGCGAAGTCATTGCCCTGCTCTCGCGCCCGCTGAATCAGCTCGATGAACAGGGTCGTCAACAACGCATACAGTGCGGCTGCGGACAGCCACTCGATCCCTTCCCGCCAGCGCCCAGGTGACGTGAAAGAGACGATCAGCCAACCGGCCACGAGCACCGCGAGCGCACAACCGGCGATGAGGCTCACGACTCCGCGCTCCAATCCGTTCGCAGATGCTCGATCACGGTTCCCGCGAGCTGATCCGGCGTGAAGCCGTATTCCTCGGCGAGATCGGCGCTCGGTGCCGACGCGCCGAAGCGATCGATCCCGTAGACGATGCCGCGCGTGCCGACCAGCCGCCGCAGGCTCTCGCCCACTCCCGCTTCGACCGCGACCACCGGCGTGCCAGCGTCGCCGAGCAGCGAACGCCGATAGGCTTCGGGCTGCGCGAGGAAGACCTCGAGGCACGGCAGCGACACGACGCGCGCTCCGATGCCCTCTGCCCGGAGTTTCTCTTCGGCCTCGCACGCGAGCCCCACCTCGGAACCGGTCGCGACGAGCACCACCTGGACGTTGTCGCCCGGATCCTTCACCGTGTAGCCGCCGCGCAGAACGTCATCGTGAGTGAAGTCACTGGTGCGCTCGAGCGCCTTCACGGTCTGGCGAGTGAGCGAGAACACGGTCGGGCCGTCACGGTGCTCGGCCGCCCAGGCCCACGCGATCGCGGTCTCGACGCCGTCGGCGGGCCGCCAGAGCGTGAGCCCGGGGATCGCGCGCAGCGAGTCGACCTGCTCGATCGGTTGATGGGTCGGCCCGTCCTCGCCAAGGAAGATCGAATCGTGCGTGAACACGAAGAGCGTGGGCAGGCCCATTAGCGCAGCCAGCCGAATCGACGGCCGCATGTAGTCGCTGAAGATCAGGAAGGTCCCGCAGTACGGACGCAACGTGCCGTCGAGCGCGATGCCGTTCGAGATCGCCGCCATTGCGTGTTCGCGCACACCGAAGTGGATGTTGTTGCCGGCGAACGGGTCCGAGCCCGGCTCCGCCCCGGGGCCGACGGTGCCGCGCCCCTTGATGATCGGCGGTGCCGCCGAACCCGCGAGGTCGGCCGAGCCGCCGACTATGTAGGGCGCAGCGTCGACCAGCCGTTGGAGCGCTACCGCGCCGTGCTTGCGCGTCGGATTGTCGACCCCTTCCATCCCTTCGACGAGTTGCTCGCAGATGTCCGCGGGCAAGGCCTCCGCGCGTGCCGCATCCCAGGCCGCCGCTTGTTCTGGATGATTCCCACGCCAGGCATCGAGTCTGGCGTCGGCCTGCTGGCGGTCGCGTCGCGCCGCCTCGATCCGTTCCGAGAAGTATTCGCGCACGTCGTCCGGCACCAGAAACTCGGAGTCGACCGGCCAGCCCAATGCCTCCTTGGTGAGCCGCACTTCGTCGCTGCCGAGCTTTTCGCCGTGCGCCTTCGACTTGCCCGCACGGTTGGGGCTGCCGTAGCCGATCGTCGTCTTCGCGATGATGATCGAAGGCCGCTCGACTTCCTCGCGCGCAGCCACGATCGCCGCGTGCTGCCCGTCGGCATCCTCGCCGTCGACGCTCTGCACGTGCCAGCGCTGCGCTTCGAAGCGCTTCTCGACGTCTTCGCTGAATGAAATCGAAGTCGGACCGTCGATCGTGATGGAGTTGTCGTCGTAGAGGTAGATGAGATTGCCGAGGCCGAGGTTGCCCGCGAACGAACCGGCTTCCGAGGAGATGCCCTCCATCAGATCGCCGTCGCTCACGATGCCGTAGACGATGTGATGCCCGGGGCCGTAACCATCGACGCCGAAGCGCGCCGCCGCCAGCTTGCCCGCCAGCGCCATGCCGACACCGTGCGCGAATCCCTGGCCGAGCGGTCCGGTCGTGACCTCGATACCGGGTGCGTGACCGTACTCGGGGTGGCCCGGCGTGCGAGATCCGAGCACGCGGAAGTTCTTCAAGTCGTCGAGCGAGAGGTCGTAGCCGAACAGGTGCAGCAGGCTGTAGAGCAGCATCGATGCGTGACCGTTCGACAAGATGAAGCGGTCGCGCAGCGGCCAGCTCGGATCCTTGGGGTCGAAGCGCAGGTGACGGTCCCAGATTTCGAAGGCCGCCGCGGCCAAACCCATGGGCGCGCCGGGATGGCCGCAGCCCGCCCGCTCGACGGCATCGACGGCCAGAAATCGGATGGTGTTCTCGATGCGCTTGCGAAGTTCGGGGGTCATCGTCGCTCCGACGAGTGATTGGGTGATTTGGGGCCGACGCCAGTGTACAACCGATGCGGCGGCGGTGGAACAGCCGGACGGGAATGTGCGACGCGGAAACTCGCCTTCGAAGACCACCGATCCAGCCCGCCGCTCTGCTGCAGGCGGCACAGCCGGGCGGTCAGCCCGAATTCGGGGCGATCTGGTAGGCGCGAAAGGGTCCGACCCGGTGATCGGGCGGGGGATCAGCCTGCGCGGGCGGTTTCTCGCGATCGTCGAGCACGAGCCAGCTCGCGCCCGATCGCTGCGCGAGCGCGATCGATTCTTCGGTCGTGGCGCGCTCGAACGGCAATCCCACCTCTTGCCGCCAGTCCCAATACGCAAACGCGTACGGCCGCGACAGGTGCGTAAACGACTGCATCTTCCAGGTGAGCGTCGACGGCCGCTGCGCGACGAGGCGCGGCGACAGCGCCATCGGGGGCATCACCACGTCACCCACTTGCGAGTGATCGCGAATGTAGTGCTGGATCGCGACCCAGTCCGCATCGGAGCCCAACCGGCGGAGCCGCTCGAGATGCGTGCGTACACGCTCGGGCTTGAGCTGAAACGAGCCCACCACCGCGGTGCCGGTAACGACGAGCACCCCGCCGATTGCGATCGCGGCAAGCAACGAACGCCGCCGAGCCGACCAGGAGGCCTTGCGCAGCGCCCACGCCACGGCGAGCAGTGCCCCGAACAGAATTGCAATGCTCGGGTCGCGCAACCCCACCGCGGCCGCGAAGAACGCGACCGCGAGTGCGCGCCGCAGCGGGTCGGGCGCGTGCAGGCTCGCAGCGAGCCAACGCGCGACGACGGCGAGCGCGACGATGCAGAACACCCCGGTCGCGCGCTGCAGGCACATGGGCAGCGCCAGTTGGAGGTTCAGGAGGTCGACCGCGAGCACATGCACCGCGAGTGCGACCCCGGACGCGACCCCAACTCGCAGGAACCACGCCTCGAGCTCCGGCTCCCCCACCCAGCGCAGCGCGAGCCATCCGAAGACCGGGATCCACAGACTCGTGAGCCAGAAGTCTCGCGGCAGCAGGTGCAGATAGACCCACGGGCCGACCGTCTGCTCGATGATTGCCGCCCAGGCGGCGTCGTAACGGAGCCCGTCCGCACCACCGCCCAACGCAGCGAGCTGCCCGGTCCAGGCCCCGATCGCGACCATCGCGAGCACGAGCAGCGCGAGCGCGCCGAAGAATGGCTTGCGCGGCACCGAAGTGGGGAAGAACAGCCCGCAGAACGCGATCACCGCGATGAAGTTCAGCCCGGAGACGGGGTGGATATACAGGCACACGAGCAGCCAGGCCGTCATCGCAAGAACGCGACGCCGGAAGAAGGCCTCGAGAGCGAACAACGCAAACGGCAGCGCCAGCCCACGTGGTGTGAGGATGGTCTCGACGAAGTGGATGCCGCCGAAGTACGAGATCGCCGCGCCCGCGATGAGAAACACGCCGAGCCCCGCCGCGAGCGCGCTGCCTGTGAGCGTCACGATGAGCCGGTGAATCGCCGCGAACGTGAGTACACGCGCGATGCAGAAGCCCGCAAAATAAGCCACCTGGATCGACACGATCGGGTGAAGCCAGCTGACGAGATCGAACAGGCCGCTCTGATAGCGGCCCGCGATCAGCTCGATCAACGGATCGTTCGCGAGCAGTTCGGGCTGGAGCCGATTCAGAATCAACGGCGCCTGCACCGCATCGTCCGAGTAATAACCGTCGAACTGATAGCCCTTGCGCAGCACGCTATAGACGGCCGCAGTCAGGACGCAGAACGCGGCCGACAGGATTCCGGCCGAACGCTCGCCTGCGGCCGGCGCACTACTCACGTGTCGAACGCCGCCAGCACTGACTGATAATGGTTGTCCAACGCGTCGCGGAAGCTCGGGTGCGTGAAGATGTAGGCCGCGTCGCTCCGGATCCCGCGCACGACGCAATCACCGACTTCGTCAGGATCGAGACCGCTCTCGACCGCGGCGCGCATCATCTCCGCTCCGCCGCCTGCTCGCGCGAGTCCGCTCGGCCGGTTGCGGTCGGCGTCGATCAGCCTGGTCCGCACCGCAGCCGGGCACAGCGCGGACACACCGATCGAATGCGGCGCGAGTTCCGCGCGCAGCGACTGGCTGAGCCCCACGACGGCGAATTTCGAGGTGCAGTAGAGACTGAGTCCGGGCCCTGCGAGGAGTCCACCGACCGATGCGGTGTTGACGATCTGGCCACCCTGCCCCTGCTCGACCAGGCGCGGCGCGAAGACCGTGCAACCATTCACTACCCCACCCAGATTCACCGACAACAACCAGCGCCAATCGTCCTCGGTCGCGTCGCAGAGCGCGCCGCCCACGATGACGCCCGCGTTGTTGCAGACGACGTGGACAGCACCCAGCTCCGCGAAAGTACGGTCGGCCAGCGCGCTGACCGACTCGCGGTCGCTCACGTCGACAGCGACCCCGAGCGCGCGCACGCCGCTCTCGCGCAGCTCGTCCGCGACAGCCAATGCGCCCTCGGCATCGATATCTGCAACCGCAACGTCGAGCCCCGCAGCTGCGAGCCTCCGACACAACCCCCGCCCAATGCCGCTCGCACCACCCGTCACGACCGCCACCTTCCCGGCGAGATCTTCCATACCGCCTCCTGCGCTTCACCGTACTCGAGCACGAACGCACCGAAATCTATCAGATGCCGCGCGGAACTCTCCCGAATTCCGGAAATTCGGCCCAAGCCGAAGCGCGTCGGCGAGTTCGGGCCGCCCCTGCACTTTCGTGATAGGGGCAGGCGCGGCGACGATTCATGTGACGGCAGCGTTCGCCGATGAATCGGTTAGATATCTCGAAAAGGGGGTCTTCGATGTTTTCGAAGCTGCGTGGCCTGGTGGTCACCATCATGATTTGTGCATTGCTTTCAGTTCCGAGCGCGGCGTCCGCGTTCACCGAACCCGAAGATGTCGACGAGAGCTCCGTCAACGTCGTGGTCGACGCCTTGATCCTGCGACCGATCGGCCTGGTGGTGACCCTCGGCGGAGCAGTGGTGTACGGCATCACCGCGGCGATCGTCGGAATCACGCGACCGAAGGACATCGCGAAGCCGCTCGAGCCCCTCGTGCTCGCACCGGCCCGTTACACCTTCGTGGACCCGATCGGACAGCACTAGCCGGGCCTTTCAGGCCCCAGGCTCTCCCGTCGCGGGCTCGCGCCGGATTCGGCGCGAGCCCGCGACGGCCCTGCCCCGACCCGAGGCTGGGTTATGCTGCCGCCGCCCTTCGTAGACGGTGCGGCGGAGGTCGACGCAGCCGGACTACCGGCCTGGTATCGCGCGGTGTGCGCGATGCTCCCCGTGCACCGACGAGTTGCGATCGACCGTGCGGCCCCCGCAACGCCAATGCATCTCGTGGTTCGTCGCGAGCGTTCTACTGCTCGCGCTGCCCGCCGAGACTCATGCCGATGCGTCGGTCAGCGACCCGATCGAAGAACTCACCGTCACCGCAACGCGCGCTCCGAAGGAAATCATGCGCGTGCCGGCCGCGGTCTCCTCGGTCGGCAAACCCGCCATCCAACTCGGTCGCAAGCAGGTATCGATTGCCGAGTCGCTGCAACGGATTCCGGGCGTCTTCCTCCAGAACCGCACGAATTTCGCCCAGGATCTCCGCATCTCGATCCGCGGCTTCGGCGCCCGTTCGAGCTTCGGCATCCGCGGCATCCGGCTCGTCGTGGATGGCATCCCCGCGACGCTGCCCGACGGCCAGGCTCAGGTCGACAACATCGACCTGGGCTCTGCCGAGCGGATCGACGTGCTACGCGGGCCGTCGTCATCGCTCTACGGGCCCTCGTCGGGCGGCGTGATCCGAATCGAGAGCGAGATCGGTCCCGAAGACCCGTTCCTGTCCACACGCGTCGCGGCCGGAGGCTACGGCTACCAGAAGTACCAGACCAAGGCGGGCGGACGTTGGGGAGCGCTCGACTACATGGGGAGCCTGTCGTACCTCGAAACCGACGGCTACCGCCGGCACGCAGCAACCGAGAACGTGCTCTTCAACAGCCGCTTCGGTTATGCGATCGACGAGACCTCCGATCTCGGCCTCACGCTGGGTGTCGTTCACGCACCGCGCGCCGACGACCCGGGCGGCCTGACGGCCGAGGAGGTCGAGGATGACCGCCGGCAGGCTGCACCGCGCAACCTGCGTTTCGATGCGGGGGAATCGGTCGACCAGCAGCAATTCGGGCTGCGCTACCGCAAGCAATTCGGCGAGCGGCACGCCGTAGAGGCGGTGAACTACTACGTCTGGCGGCAGTTCGACAATCGGCTGCCCTTCACCGACGGCGGCAGCGTCGACCTGAACCGGTTCTTCACGGGAGGGGGGCTGCGTTACATCTACAGCGGGCCCGTCTTCGCGCACGACAACCGGCTTCTGCTCGGATTCGAGATCAATGCGCAGCGCGACGCTCGCAAGCGCTACCAGAACGATGACGGCGACCGCGGCTCGCTCGTCTTCGATCAGGACGAGGACGTCACCGGTTACGGGGTCTACCTCCAGGACGAATTCCAGCTTCTCCCGAAGCTCGAGCTCACGGTCGGGGTACGCTATGACCGTGTCGTCTTCGACGTGGACGACCATTTCGGAAGCGACGAAGGCGGACGCCTGCACTTCGACGAATGGAGTCCGAGCGCGGGGCTCCGATTCAGCCCGCACCCCGCAATCAACCTGTTTGCGAACGTGTCGACCGGCTTCGAGACGCCGACCACCAATGAGCTCGCGAACCCCGACGGATCCGGCGGCTTCAATGAAGACCTCGAAGCCCAGACGTCGCTCGGTGCCGAGCTCGGCGTGCAGGGAATGCTGCCGGGTCGGCTGCGCTACCAGGTCGTCGGCTTCCACATCGACGTCGACGACGAGCTGGTCCCTTTCGAAGTTCGGGGGCGCGACTTCTACGAGAACGCCGGAAGCTCGAAGCGCAGCGGCATCGAAGTCGCTCTAGCGGCCCAGCCCTGCGACGGGATGACCGCGTCGTTCTCCTACACCTTTTCGCACTTCGAATTCGAGCGCTTTCGAACCGCCGCAGGCGACTTCGACGGCAACCGGATCCCCGGCGTGCCGCCCCACCAGGTGTGGGCCGAGCTCGCGTACGCGCACCCGATCGGCCTGTACGCGGCTTGGGAAGTCATCTATGCGAGCGACCTATATGCCGACAACGCGAACCGCGTTACGAGCGAAGCCTTCGTGGTCTCGAATCTGCGCGCGGGCTGGGTCGGGCGGATCGGTCGCTGGGAACTCGGTCCCTTCCTCGGCCTCGACAACCTCTTCAACGAGAAATACGCGGACAATGTCCGCCTGAATGCGAACGGCGGCCGCTACTTCGAGCCCGCACCCACTTTCAATGTCTACGGCGGGCTGTCGGTCGGGTACCACTTCAGCGCCCGCTGAGGCGGTACGCCATTTCGAGCATTTCACGGCTAGCGGCGCGGCGCGCGCGCCACTAGGCTGGCGCGATGCCTCCTGACCCCAGCGCACCAATGCCGCCGACGTGGGTGCGCTGGGCGGTGCCCCTGCTCGTGCTGCCGATCCTGGCCGTCGCGACCTTCTTCGTCATCGCCATGCTGCGCGCCATCCCGCCGCCCGCGCTCGATGCAGGGCCGGACGTGACGGTGCTGCGCGCGCCGTTGCCGCTGCCCGACTTCGCCCTCTTCGACCATCACGGCCGAGTCTTCGATGCCGGCCGCTTCGATGAACATTGGAGCTTCGTGTTCTTCGGCTACACCTACTGCCCCGACGTGTGCCCGGCCACCCTCAGCACCTTTCGGGCGGTCGAGGAACGCCTCGCCGGCGAGCCGAACCTGCAATACGTCTTCGTCTCGGTCGATCCGGAACGCGACACGGCCGAGCGGTTGGCCGAATTCGTGCCGTACTTCCACCCCGATTTCATCGGCGTGACCGGGCCGCCCGAGGAGATCGTGAATTTCACGAGTGGGATCGGCGTCTACCATCAGAAGTCGGAGGGGGCGACGGGCCCCGACTACCTGATGGATCACAGCATCTCGGTCATGCTCATCGACCCCGAGCGAAGACTGGCGGCAATCTTCTCGGCTCCGAAAGATCCGGACGCGATCGCCGCTGCATTCCGAAAGATCCGGGAGCACGGAACGGCACCATGACACACGCAAGCATCGCGGGAATCGCCGCTGCATTCTGGCTCGCCTGCGCGACCACGGGCTTCGCAGGCGAACTCAGCTTTCACGAATTCTGGCTGGCCGAAACGCCGCCGGGTGCGATGGCGACCGCGGGCTTCGCGCGCATCGCCAACTCGAGCGATTCGGAGGTGGTGATCACCGGCGCTGAAAGTTCGGCGTGCAAGCGAATCGAGTTCCACCGCACCGATACCATCGACGGCATCGCCCGGATGAGCCGGCAGAGCCGGCTCACGGTGCCGGCCGGAGGCGAACTCGAACTCGCTCCGGGTGGCACGCACTTGATGCTCATCGGCCCCTCAGCGTTGCACGCCGGGGAACGCGTCTCGATCAGCTTCGAACTCGAGGGCGGCGGAACGCTCACCCGGGAGGCCGAAGTCCGCGTGCGGGGGAGCCGCCCCGACGACGACCCCCACGCTCACCACCGTCCCTGACTCGCGGCGATCCCCGGCCGGCGGAACTCGGCGCCGAGCCCGATGCTTGTGTCGGGCCACCGATGCTCCATAATGGCGGCGAATGTCATACGAAGACACACTCCGATACCTCGCTGACACGACGCGCTTGATGGGCGTCGGTGAGAGAATCGAGAAGCTGCTGAGCGATTGGTCGGCCTGAGCCGGGAAACACCTACTTGCGGACCACCGGCCGCCAGTGGCAATCTGCCCCACATCCGAACCCCACCAAAGGAGACCTCATGACCGCCCGAAATTCTCGATGCGCTCTCGCATCCCTCGTACTCGCACTCCTCATCGCGCTCCCCGGCATCGCGGCAGCGCAGGGCATCATCAAGTCCGCAGTCGAGGGCGCCGTCGACATCACCGAGACGACCGTCGATGCCGCCGCTGAC
>CAXMSF010000223.1:0-2350 GCA_964196055.1 uncultured Gammaproteobacteria bacterium
CTGCAGCCGGGCGTGAAGGTGAACCTGTGCGCGTGCAACCTCGTCACGCTGTGGTCGCCCGCGTACGGCGACCTCGAGCTGCCCAAGTACGGACTCGAAATGCTCACGTCGAGTGGCTGGGGGATGTTCCATCCCTTCCTCGACCGCAGCGCGGTGATGTTCCACTCCTGGGACGCGCGCAAGACGTACGAGCAATGGCAGGGCATCAACGCCCATGACGCCGAGGTGTTCAAGACGCTGTTCAACACGCTCGCGCCGGTGCTGACCGAGGGGATTCACGCCATGCTCTTCAGTCAGGCCACGCGCAGCCCGGCGGAAGCCGAGGGGCCCGACGGGCTGCTGGGGCTATTCCGAAGCGTCCTACCCGAAATCCCGGAGAACGCTCACGAGCTGAACGGGATCGACCTCGTCGAGGCGGTCTACCAGGACGAAAAGATCCGTACCGCGCTGCTCTCGAACGGCGTGATGATGGGCGCGCTGCCCTGGAACCGCGGCGAAGACGCGTTGATGTCGGTGATCTTTCCGATCATCCAGGCGGTCAACAGCTCGACCTGGACCGCGCGCGGTGGCAGCCACGCGGTGACCCACGCGCTGTGCTCCTGCTTTGCCGCGCACGGAGGGCGGCTCTTCACCGGCTGCCCGGTCGATTCCTTCATCATGGACGGCGACGAGGTGCAGGGAGTCGTGCTCTCGCCGCACGCGGTCTACCCGGACGCCGAGATACGTGCGACGCGCGCCGTCGTGAGCAATCTCTCTTGCCACCCGACCTTCCGAGATCTGATCGGAGAGGAGAAACTCCCCGACTGGGTGCGTCGGGGTGTGGACGATTTCAAGTACGACGAAGGCATGATGTTCACCAACTACTGGGTGCTCGATCGACCGCCGCACTGGGAGGGCTATCCGAAAGAGGTGAATCGCGCCTACGGGTTCAACTTCGGCCTGGAGTCGGTCGACGACATCCGTCGGCTCGCGCGCAACCTCGCGAATGACGAGCTGCCGGATCCGCCGATCGTTGCGGGGCTCTCGGTGCAGGGTTTTTCGCTCGCCGATCGCACCCAGGCGCCGGCGGGGCAGTACACCGCGATGGCGTGGTCGTGCGTGCCGTACGAGTTGCCGGCTCACGGCGGCCCGAAGCAATGGGACAGGCTTCGGGAAGACTACGGCGACAAGGTCGACCGGCTGTTGGCGGAGTACAACCCGCAGATGATGGACTCGGTCATCGCGCGTTACTGCAATTCGCCACTCGACTACTATCGCAAGAACCCGAGCCAGAAATTCGGCGCCACGCGCAGCGGCAGTGCGGGCGGCGATTGGTACGGTACTGCGCGCCCGTTCCCCGGCTGCGGCGCGCCCCGCACGCCATTCGGCAAGCTCTATCTCAGCAATTCGATCTGGCCGGTCGGCACCTCGACGCTCGGCGCGGGCTACGTTGCCGCCACCGAAGTCGCAAAGGATCTCGGCGTGCGCGACGAACAGGGCTGGTGGCGCCACGGCGCGATGGAAGCGGGCATCGAGGAGCTGCGGAGCCGCGGCATCGAAGTGGCTCGCAACATACCCGGATGACTTTCGGATCGAGCGAAGCAGCGATGGACGACCTCTGGATGCGGCCCGGATCGAGGCTTCGCGAGTCTGCCGCGCGATGAGCGAAGCCGAGGAACTTCTTCGCAAGTACGGCCCGTGGGCCCTCGTGACCGGTGCCGCGCAGGGCATCGGGGCCGAGTTCGCCGAGCAGATCGGCGCGGCCGGCCTGAATCTCGTACTCGTCGACATCGACGAGCAGCGTCTGCGCGCGCACTGCGACTCGTTGCGCGAGCGACATCCGGTCGAGGTCCGGCCGGTCGTTCTCGACCTCCGCCGAGAGGATCTGCTCGATTCGTTGCTGCCTGAAATCGCGGGTCTCGAAATCGGCCTGCTCGTCAACAACGCGGGTATCGCGAAGATCGGGCCGTTCCTGCCGCAGGAGCGAGGCTTCCTGCTCGATCAGCTGCACGTCAACACTCGCGCGGTGCTGCTGCTCACGCACGCGTTCGCGGGCGAGATGAAGGTGCGGGGGCGCGGCGGGATCATCGTCGTCTCGTCGGGTGCGGCCTGGGTGGGGAGTGCGTTGAACGCGAATTACGCGGCCAGCAAGGCCTGGGACCTGATCTTCGCCGAGAGCCTGTGGGCCGAGCTGAGCGAATTCGGCATCGACGTGCTCGGCTTCATGCCGACCTCGACCGACACGGCGACGCTCTGGCGCCACGCGCCGAACGCACCGAAGACGAGTGTGATGAGCGTCGAGGCTACGGTGCGGTCTGCGCTGCACGCGCTCGGTCGGCAGCCGAGCTGGTTCGCGGGCAGGCTGAACCGA
>CAXMSF010000224.1:0-8160 GCA_964196055.1 uncultured Gammaproteobacteria bacterium
ACGAAGGCGTCGGTCTCGCCGAACAGGGCCCGTCGCTCGCTGTGGCCCACGATCGCGAAGCGGCAGCCGAGGTCGCTCAGCATGCCGGGGGCGACCTCGCCCGTGAAGGCGCCGCTCGCAGCGGGGTGGACGTTCTGTGCGGCGAGTGCGACCGTCGAGCCCGCGAGCGCTCCGGCTACGGCGTCGAGCGCAGTGAAGGGCGGGGCGAGCACGATGTCGCTGCCGTCGCTGTCGGCGACCAGCGGCAGCAGCTCGCGTACGTAGGCGGCGGCCTCGCTGCGGTTCTTGTGCAGCTTCCAGTTGGCGGCGAAGATCGGTCGGCGCATGTCAGTCTCCGAGTGCCGCGACGCCGGGTAGCGTCAGGCCCTGTACGAATTCGAGGCTCGCGCCGCCGCCGGTCGAGAGGTGGTCGATGCGATCGCCGATACCGAGCTGGTTGACCGCAGCGAGTGAGTCGCCGCCACCGATCACCGTGGTGGCAGCGCTTTCGGCGAGCCCGGTGGCCACGCTGCGGGTGCCGGCCGCGTAGGCGGCCACTTCGAACATGCCCATCGGTCCGTTCCAGAAGACGGTGCGCGCGCGCTTGGCCGCTTCGACGTAGCGCTGGGAGGTTTCGGGGCCGATGTCGAGCGCGATCCAGCCGTCCGGAATCTCGCTCGCGATCCGCGAGGGGGCGTCCGGGGCCAGGCTCTCGGCGATCACGTGATCGCTCGGCAGCAGCAGCTGTCGCCCGGCGTCGGCGGCTGCGCGTTCGACGCGTCGCGCGTCGTCGACGCGGTCGGGCTCGAAACGCGACGCGCCGATCGATTCGCCGCGCGCGGCCATGAAGGTGTAGGTCATGGCACCGCCGATCGCGAGCGCTTCGGCGTGGGGCGCGAGTGCTTCGAGGACGGCGAGTTTGTCCGATACCTTGGCGCCGCCGAGCAGCACGAGCAGGGGGCGCTCGGGGTCGCGGACGACCTGGAGGTGTCGTAGCTCGCTGATCATCAGGTCGCCGGCGGCCCGGCGCGGCAGGCGCTCCGCGACGCCGACCGTCGATGCGTGTGCGCGGTGGGCGGTACCGAAGGCGTCGTTCACGTAGGCGTCGGCGAGCGCGGCGAGCGCGTCCGCGAAGTCGGGGTCGTTCGCGGTCTCGCCCGCGTGGAAGCGCAGGTTCTCGAGCAGCAGCACGCCGCCGTCGGCGAGTTCCTGCGCGGCCATGGCGGTGTCGTCGCCGATGCAGTCATCGCAGAACGCGACCGGTGCTCCGAGCAGTTCCGCCAGTCGTTGCGCTACCGGGCGCAACGACGCGGACGGGTCGACCCGGCCTTTCGGGCGGCCGAGGTGCGAGGCCAGCACCACGCGCGCGCCTGCGTCGACGAGCCGACGCAGGGTCGGGATGGAGGCCCGGATGCGGGTGTCGTCGCGGATCCGGCCGTCCGCGAGCGGGACGTTCAGGTCGGCGCGAACGAAGACGCGCTGGCCGCGAACGCCGCCTTGCAGCAGGGAATCGAGATCCGGAGTCGCCAAGGCGACCTACTGGTCCAATTTCTGTACGAGGTCGACCAGGCGCGAAGCGTAGCCCCACTCATTGTCGTACCACGACAGCAGCTTCGCGAAGTCGCCGTTCATCACCCGCGTATTCGAGGCGTCGAGGATCGACGAATGTGGATTGCCGCAGAAGTCGATCGAGACCAGCGGCTCGTCGCAAACCTGCAGGATTCCCCGCATCGGGCCGTTCGCGGCCTCGAGCATGGCCGCGTTGATTGCCGCAGCGTCGGTCTTCTTCGACAGCTTCACGCTCAGGTCGACGACCGAGACATCGGCGGTCGGCACGCGCATCGCGTAACCGTCGAACTTCCCCTGGAGTTCCGGTAGGACCAGGCCGATCGCCTTGGCGGCGCCCGTGCTCGTGGGGATCATCGACAATGCGGCCGCGCGTGCGCGGCGCGGATCCTTGTGGGCCTCGTCGAGCAGGCTCTGGTCGTTGGTGTAGGCGTGAATGGTGGTCATCCAGCCCGCTTCGATGCCCCAGCCGTCGTTGAGCACCTTGCAGACGGGCGCCAGGCAGTTGGTGGTGCACGACGCGTTCGACACGATGCGGTGGCTGGCCGGGTCGTATTCCTCGTCATTCACTCCCAGCACGATCGTGACGTCCGGGTCGCTCGCCGGCGCGCTGATCACGACGCGCTCGGCGCCCGCGGTGAGGTGCTGCCCGGCGCTCTCGCGATCCGTGAATCGGCCCGTGCACTCGAGCGCGATCTTCGCGCCCTGGTCGAACCACGGGATTTCGGCGGGTTCGCGCTCCTGGGTGATCGGGATCTCCCGGCCGTCGACCTTGACCCCGTTTTCGGTGGCCTCGACCTCGCCCGGGAACCGGCCGTGGATCGAGTCGTATTTCAGCAGGTGGGCCAGGGTTCGGGCGTCGGTCAGGTCGTTGATTCCGACCACTTCGACGTCTGTGTTGCGCGCGGCCCGGAGCACGAGTCGCCCAATGCGGCCGAAACCGTTGATCCCGATTTGAAGGCTCAAAGAGGTGTCCTAACGAATGGGGGTGGTTGGCAGGGAGGGTATCCAGCTGTCACGGAGGTCGCCATCGCCATCGGCTCCGTCGAAACCCTCAGAGTCTCGCTACTGGAACGGGTGGGCCGCTACCATGGTGCGGGCGAAGGTCGGGATTTCTTCTTGAGTGAGTGCGGGATGCAGCGGGTCGAGAGTGCAGCGTCGATTCCCGGATTCCGGGCGGCGCCGGAGGTCAGGCGGGCGTGAACGGCCCGATGTCGGCTTCGGTCGAGCGGCTGCGACGCTTGCGCATGCGCAACGTCGCGTTCATCGCGGTGGTCGTGATCTCGCTGGGGGCCGGGGCGCTGCATCAGGTGCGCCGCTCGATGCGGAACGTCGAAGCCTTCCCACTCGAGAACGGCCGGGTCGCGGTCGACGGAATCGAAGCGCGCATCGAGGTGCGACGCGACGACCGCGGGGTGCCGCACGTGTCGGCCTCGAGCGACGCGGACGCGTTCTTCGGCCTCGGCTTCGTGCACGCGCAGGACCGGCTCGCGCAAATGCTGAGACTTCGAAGTCTCGCGCGCGGGCGCAGCGCCGAAGTCGTCGGCGAGGTCGGGCTGCCGGCCGATCGGCTCGCCCGCACCCTCGACCTCGGCGGCCTCGGCGACGCTGAATTCGAGCGCCTCGAGCCCGGCGCGCGAGCCCTCGTCGAGGCCTATGTGCGGGGCGTGAACGCGCGCATCGGACGAGTGCGCGACGGCACCGCCAACGCGCCGGTCGCACTGCTCGGGCAGGCGGCGTCGATCGAAGATTGGAGCGGCGGCGACTCGGTCGCGCTGCTCAAGCTCCACGCCTGGGGCCTCTCGGGAACGCTCGAGGTCTCGCTCGTGCTCAACGACCTGATCGAACGCCTCGGCGGCTTCGGAGCCAGCCGCTTCTTTCCGAAAGGTGGTCGGCCGGACGGTTCCTCGGCCCGCGACGATGTGACGGCCGGGTCGGCGGCGGGGCCGTACGAAGATCCGCTGCGAGCCGCTGCGCGGCTGCGCGGCCGATCGATCGGCAGTAGCGCCTGGGTGATCGCAGGCAGCGAAACCGACAGCGGTGCTCCGATTCTCTCCGCCGACCACCATCTCGAGCCGACCGCGCCGTCGCTCATCTACGTCGCGCATTTCCGCGGTGGCCGGGTCGATGTCGCGGGCTCGACGATCCCCGGGATTCCGGTGGTCTGGAGCGGCCGCAACGATCGCCTGGCCTGGGCCTCGACGCATGCGCGTGCGGTCACGACGGATCTCTACGAAGAGAAGCTGGGTCTCGCGGACGCGAATCTGTACTACGACGGCGTCGATTGGCGCGAACTGTCGCGGCGCGACGAGATCCTCGAAGTCCGCGGCGGTGAGTCCCAAGTTCTCGATGTGCGGGGGACGCGGCACGGCCCGTTGGTCGACGGCTTGATTTCCGGCAGGCTGAAGCCGATGGCGCTCGCCTGGGCGGGCGCGCGACCCGACGCGGTATCGGGTTTGGAGAGCTTGCTCGAAGTCGCTCGTGCGCGCGATGTGGAAGCGCTGCAGCGCGCCTTCGAGCGCCACGAGGAACCGGCGCTCGCGTTCGTGTACGCGGCGCGCGAGGGTGGCGCGGGAATGCAGGTGGCGGGCTGGATTCCACAGCGCGCGCTCGTCTCGGGCATGGCACCGCTGCCGGGTCGCGCCCGCTATTACGATTGGGGCGGGCGAATCCCCTTCGATGCGCTGCCGCGGCAAGAGGTCGGCGAACGCAAGCGCTGGGCGATTGCAGCCGACAATGCCTTCGCCGCGCGGCGCGGTAGTCCGAAGATCGAGTGGATGTGGCGATCGGGCGCACGCGCCGAGCGCATCGACGCGCTGATCGGTGAGGCCGTGACGCGAGGCAAGCTCGATGCCCGCGAAGCGTCCAGCCTGCAGGTCGACGTCGGCTTGGACCGCGCGCGCGCATCGGTCGCTGCGGTGTTGGACTTGGCAACGCTCGGGAAGCCGCCGAGCCCCGAGGGAAGGGAGATTCTGGGGCTGTTGCGAAACTGGGACGGCCGCGCGGGTTCCAAGAATTCCGGGGCGGCGGTCTACCACCTCTTTCTGGGTAGCCTGACCCGGAAGCTGCTCGAGCCGGTACTCGGAGCGGCGTTGACCGAGCGCTATTTGGCTCTCCGGCAGGCCGACCCCGATCAGCTCGTCTTCGAGATCGTGCGCGAAGTTGCCGCGGGAGCGTCGCCTGACTCGCGTTGGCAGCCCGAAGAAGTTGCACGCGCGGTTCGTGAGAGCCTGCGCGAAACCTGGTTCCAGCTGTCTTACCAACTTGGTGCCAACCGCCGTCGCTGGCACTGGGGGCGGCTGCACTCGCTGTCCTTCGCGGCCTTCCAGCCGGGTGGGCCGCTCGGAAACGCGGGTTCGCGCCTCGGTCCGTTCGAGACCGGTGGCAGCGGCGCCACCGTGAACACCGCCGAGTACGATCGAAGCGACCCGTTCGAAGTGCGCGTCGCGTCGACCTTCCGGCTGACGGTCGATACCGGGGCACTCGACCAGGCGCTGACTTCGCATGCGCCCGGGCAGAGTGAACACCCGGATCACGCGCATTTTTCGGACGGTGTGTCCGGCTGGCTGGCAGGGCGTGCCCAGCTGCTGCCGACCGCACCCCTGGTCATCGAAGAGTCGAGTCGCGCGTTGTTGGTGCTGGAGCCGCTTCAGCGCGGGGCGGCGCAATGACGCGAACCGTGCTCTTCGTCGAAATGCCGAATTTCTATGCGAACATCGAACGCGCCGATCACCCGGAGCTGGTCGATCGACCGATCATCGTCGGCGGCGACCCGCGCAAGAAGGGCCTGGTGCAGAGCGCGACCGCGGACGCGATCGCGGCCGGTGTGAAACTCGAAACGCCGGTGATCGATGCGATGCGCCATTGCCCCGAGGCACGCGCCTTCCGCACCAACATGGTGCGCTACCGCGAAGTCTCGCGGCAGTTGTTCGCGTGGCTGCGGCGCGGTGTCGAGCAGCTGGAACCCTTCGGGCTCGCGGCGGCCTTCTTCGACCTCACGGGGCTCGCCGAGCCACCCGACGAGATCGCCAAGCGCTTGCAGGGGCTGGTGCACCGCGAACTCGGACTACCGATTCGTGCGGGCCTGGGGGCGGGCAAGATGATCGCCCGGCTGGCCTCCGAGGAGGCCGGCGATGGTGCGATTCGCCAGATCGCCGCGGGCGATGAAGCGGCCTTCCTCGCGCCGTTACCGGTCATGCGCCTCGAGGGGGTCGGCGAGAAGACCGCCCAGACCCTGGCCGAACTCGGAGCGTGCACGATCGGCGAAGTCGCGGAGTTCGAACCCGAGAAGCTCGAAGCGGCGCTCGGGAGCCGGGGGCTCCAGATCGCCGCCCTCGCGGCCGGCTGGGACGATCGCCGAGTACGTTCGAGCGGCCGGGCTCAGAGTGTCAGCCGCGAGACCGGCGTGCGTGACGGCACGCGCGATGGCTCCGTTCTCGCCGAGTACATCCAGGAGCTCGCCCAGGGGCTCGCGGCCGAACTCGGCCGACAGGGGCTGACGGCCCTCAAAGTCGCGCTCAAATTCGATTTTCTCGATCAGGCTGCCGTCACCCGCAGCCTGACCCTCGCGGAGCCAACCGCCGCGGCTTCGGAGATTCAGGCCGCCGCAATGCGGCTGCTCGACCGAAGCGACGCCGGCAGCCGCTCCATCACCCGCCTGCGGCTCCAGCTCGGCGAGCTACGGCTGCCGGGAGCAGAAGACCGGCAACTCGATCTCTTCTCCGCCTCTTCCTGAGGCGTTTTTTCCGCCCGGACTCAAGCGCGACGCGTCACCTGCCGAAACGCGCAGGTACGCAGCTTCGAGCCATTAGTTGGGGTGGAAACTCATGGGTGAGCGCCGGAAGTACTCTCGCATCGCAACCGATCAGGTGATTTCCTTCGCTCCGGTGGAGACGCGCGACCTGCTCGGCGTCAGCCGGAATCTCTCGACGGGCGGCATTCGTTTCGAGGCGGTCGGCTGCGAAATCAACCTGGGCGACACGCTCCGCGTGACTTTCAACATCGGCGACCACACCGTCGTGGCGGTCGGAACGGTCGCCTGGGCGACCGAGATGGATCCGATTACCACGGATGTCGGCCTCGAATTCATCGAAATCGATCCCGCCGCCGTGGGGCTGCTCGACGAGATCATCGCGCTCGAACCGCCCATCTAGCGCGCGGTTGCGCGACGGGCTTCAGAGGCGCGCCCGATCCGCGCGGGTTGACACCGGCAGCGAGAGAGTGTCCACTCTTCTCCATGGCGGACTTCCATCAGACCGGGGTGATTACCACCCTTCATCGCTTGGGGCGGCTCGATGTAGCCCGGCTCGAAAGCGACCTCCTGCGGCACTCGAGCAGCCGACCGATCGCACTGGTGTTGCCGTGCCTGATTTCGGAGCTGCGCGGGCCCGGGTTGAAGGGCATCGTCGACATCCTGCGGGGCGTGAAATACCTGCGGCAGATCGTGGTCAGCATCTCGGGGACCGACGACCGCGGTGGTTACGAAGAGATGCGGGAAATGTTCGACGGCGTGACCACGCTCGACGACAAGCCGCCGGTGCTGCTGTGGAACTCCGGCGCGCGAGTGCAGGCGCTCTACCAGACCTTGCGCGGCGAGGGACTCGCGCCGATCTCCGACGGCAAGGGGCAAAGTACTTGGCTCGCGTCGGGTTATGTACTCGCGACCGACGTCTCGCGCGTGATTGCGCTCCACGACTGCGACATCCGCGAGTACAGCCGCGAGCTGCTGGCGCGGCTGTGCTTCCCGACTGCGAACCCGAACCTCCACTACGAATTCGCCAAGGGTTATTACGGGCGGGTGGCCGACCGGCTCTACGGTCGAGTGACGCGGTTGTTCGTGACGCCGTTGCTGCGCGCGATGAAGGCCGTGCTCGGTACGCACCCGCTGCTCGAGTTCCTGGACTCCTTCCGCTACCCGCTCGCCGGCGAGTGCTCGATGACGACCGAACTCGCGCGCATCAATCGCATCCCGAGCGACTGGGGTCTTGAGATCGGCACGCTCGCCGAGGTGTATCGCAACTGCTCGCTCAAACGCGTCTGCCAGGTCGAACTGGTCGAGAACTACGACCATCGGCATCAGAACCTGTCAGTCGAGGACGCCAGCAAGGGGCTGCACCGGATGGTGGTCGACATCGCGTCGTCGGCAATTCGGAACCTCGCGAGTTACGGCGTGGAGTTCGACTCCGGCTTCCTGAATACCCTCGTGGCCGCGTACAAGCGCACGGCCCAGGACGCGATCGCGTCCTACAGCGACGACGCGCTGTTGAACGGCCTCGAATTCGACCGGCACGAAGAAGAACTCGCGGTCGATACCTTTGCGCGCGCTCTCAACGCCGCGGGCCTCGGTTTCGTGCGCGACCCGATGGGCATGCCGCAGATCCCGAACTGGAACCGCGTGATCTCCGCGCTCCCCGATTTCCTCGACGAGCTGCGCGAAGCAGTAGAAGCCGACGCGTCCGAATCTGGCTGACGGCGCGACTGACCGGGAGGAGCCTGAATCGCGAAGCGATTCACGCGACGCGTCCGAATCTGGCTGACCGCGCGACTGACCGGGAGGAGCCTGAATCGCGAAGCGATTCACGCGACGCGTCCGAATCTGGCTGACCGCGCGACTGA
>CAXMSF010000225.1:0-10421 GCA_964196055.1 uncultured Gammaproteobacteria bacterium
TCGGGTCGCCCCGGGAAGTCGCGGATGGCGTCGATCTCCGTCGCTGCGAAGACGGTGTCACCCGCGAACAGCGGCGCCGTGTGGCGGCCGGTCGGGTAGGCGATGTCGCCGAGGGCGTTGTCGCCGATGTCGGGCGACGACAGGCCGAGGCAGAGGACGAAGGGAATGCCGCCGAAGATGATCAGCTCGCCACCGACGTAGCGCTTCGGGTCGAGGTCGATCATGTACTGGTTGCAGTGCACCTGGCTGGTGTTGTCGAGCATCGCGGTCAGTGCGATGTGCTGGGTCGTCATGGTGCGACCGCGGCTGTGCTCGATTCGGGTGCCGGGCTCGAAGTCTTCGAAATAGCTGTCGGGGCTCGAGAGGTGCGCGCGGGCTTTGTAGTCGGCCTTCGGGTCGTAGTCCGGCAACCACAAATCACAGGCCACCTCGTCGGGCTCGACCTCGCCCGCGTGCAGCTTGGCTTCCATGTCGTGCTTGTAGACCTGGACCTTGCGCTGCCACGTCATCACGGTCGCCTCGTCTTCGGCGCCGATGTTCTTGCGCGCGGTGGACTGCACGTGGACGATGCCAAGGTTCGGGCGGCTCGAAGACGGGCGCACGTTCAGCACCTTCGTCTCGACCTCGATGGTGTCACCGATGTAGACCGGCGCCCCGAAGCGCATGTCGATGTATTCCAGGTTCGCGCGTGCGTTTTCAGAGACGTCCTCGACCGTCTGGCTGAATGCGACCAGCATCGCGAGGCCGGGCGGGCAGACGAGCCCTTGGTAGCCGTAGCTGCGTGCGTAATGGGCATTCTTCGCGAGTGGGTTCGCCGTCATCGCAAATTCGGTGAATGTGGCGAAAAGCCCCTCGGTGATCGTCTTCCCGCCCTTGTGGCGGAAGGTCTCGCCGGGCTCGAAATCCTCGAGAAAGTTGCCGGTCAGACGTTGGATGATGCGCTTGGATTCGGACATGATTCTCTCCTGGAAGGCGCGCGAAATTACTGTTGTAGCCCTGCCTGCGCTATGCGCGAGCCCGCGATCGGGCAGGCCTCGGGAATCGGGCAGCGTGTGGCGCGCTCGCGCAGGCAATGGCTTCGCCCGAGCGCGGCGAGCGCGGCCTCGACCGCAGCGAAGGGAGGGGCGTCGTCTTCGACGTCGAGGGCGCGGCGCAGTGCGCCGGGTTCGCCCTCCTCGTCGGCGCCCGGCGCCACGAAGCCCAGGTGGACGGCCGCGGCCTGCGCGGCGGGCGAAAGCGGCGTCTCGCGGGCCGCGGGCCAGACCTCCCGCAACGGCCGCAGGAAGGTCAGGATCGTGGCGCGCCCGATGCCCGGCGCGAGTCGCGCGAGCCGTCCGCCGAGGTCCTCGAAGTCGTCCGCGGCATCGCCGATGGCGCGGACCGTCTTTGCTCGGCTCGTGGCGAGTGCGGAGCCCGCGCGCGCGAGCTTCAGTGCGGCGGCCTCGGGCTTCGGGTAGCCGGCTGCAGCGAGGATCCGCGTTGCGGCCTCCGGGCCCGCGGTCGCGAGGTCGATCGGAAACGCGAGTCCCGCGCGCTCCAGCGCCCGCCACGCGTCGAGCGCGATCGACTCCTGCACCCGTCCCGAGAGCAGGCAGGCCGCGACGAGCCAGCGGTCGGCGTCGAGCTCGAGATCGAGACCCAGCGACGTCGCGCTGTCGCCGCCGAGCCGGTCCACTAGTTCACGAGCGGTTATCCGGGTCAGGGTGCATTCTCCGACAGGGACGGGGTAGGCAACCAGTGTGCTGTTTCGGCCCCGATCTGGAAAGGAGGGCGCTTCGCGATTGCAGTCGATCGCGCCCGCATGTAAGAATGCCGATTCCGCAAGAAATGCCCATTCTGTAAAAACGCCCATTCATGTAAAAATGCCCATTCCCCGGTTAGCGGGCACCTCGAGGAGATCCCATGTCCAGATCATTCGCCATTACCGCCGAAGCCATCGCCGTCGAAACCGAGCGGGTCGGGGGCGATCTCGAGAAGTTCGACGTCGGCAACGTGATCCGACTCGACGAGCTCGAGCTGGCGGAAGTCGGGCCGAACGAGGTCAAGCTGAAGATCCTCGCGGTCTCGGCCGAGCACAATGTCGACCACGCCGCGACGGCCGACACCGTGAACATCACCGAGCTGCGCGGTGGCAAGATTTTCCCGGGCAACAGCGCGCTCGGCGAGGTCGTCGAGGTCGGCGACCGCGTCACCCGCTTCTCGCCGGGCGACATCGCGATCACCCACTGCAACGGCGAGCCGGATCAGTTCGGTTATCCGCTGCGGATCTGGGCCTACGACCAGCCCGATTCGATCGGCTGGTACGGCGAGGAGGCCGTCGTGGGCGAATGGCAGATCATCCCCGCGCCGCTCGATTGCGGCCTGAATCTCTGGGAGATCGCCGCGCTGCCGCTGCGCGCACCGACCGCCTACCACCTGTGGCGTCGCGCCCTCGGGATCTACCGCCTCAAGGTGCCGCGCGAGAAGCAGTCGACCCTGAACGTGCTCGGCTTCGGTGGCGGTGTTTCCGAACTCTTCCTGATGCTCGCGAAGTCCGAGGGGCACCGCGCGTTCTTCTGCTCGGGCAGCGCCGACCGTCGCGCTCATCTCGAGGGTCTCGGCATCGAGGGCATCGACCAGAAGCAATTCAACCGCTTCGCGGGCCGGGACGACGTGAAGGCGTTCAGCAAGCAGGTGAAGAAGCTCACGGGCGGAGCGGGGGCGCATATCGTCTGCGACATGCTGCGCGGTCCGGTCTTCCCGGCGGGTGTCGCGGCGGCCTCGCGCATGGGCGTGAACGTCAGCGCCGGCTGGCAGCTCGACAAGAAGATCGGGTATGACTCGGCCGGCCTGTCGGTTCGCCAGATCACCCTCGACCACACCCACTACGAGACCGTCGAGGGCTGCCACGCCGCGACGGAACTCTACGGTCGCGTCTTCAAGCCCACGATCCACAACGAGATCTACGCCTTCGAGGACCTGCCGCGGGCGATGGCCGAGATGCAGGCCAACACCCAGACGGGCATCCCGATCGTGCGGGTGGCGAAGGATCTGCCGGAATCGGTGAAATCGCTGGTCCCCTAGCTCGGTTCAGATCGGTCGCCGACGGATGGACAGAATGGACCGGTCGAGATCGGATATCGAGAGGCGTGCGTTCTGCATGCTCGCGGACGGGATCTAGCCTATAGTGCGCGCCCGACAACCTGAGTCGTGAGGCAAAGTAGGCCGTGATCGTCGCTGTTCCGAAGGAAATCACCCCCGGTGAGCGTCGCGTGGCGCTCGTCCCCGACGCCGTGAAGGCACTTGCGAGTGACGCGATCCAGATCGTCGTCGAGGCGGGTGCCGGGGTCGAAGCGGGTTTCGCCGACGCCGACTACGAAGCGGTGGGCGCAACCCTCGAGTCCGATGCGCTGGCATTGTACAGCCGCGCAGACGTGGTGCTCAAGGTGCAGCCGCCGTGTGAACGCGCGGACGGCAGCCACGAGGCGGACTCGATCCAGAGCGGCAAGGTGCTGATCGGCTTCATGAAGCCGCTCGACCTGCCCGAACTCGCGAAGCGCCTCGCGGACCGGCAGGTGACGTCGTTCTCGATCGAGCTGATGCCGCGAATCACGCGCGCACAGTCGATGGACGCGCTGTCGTCGCAGAGCACGATCGCGGGCTACCGCGCCGTGTTGCTCGGAGCGGCCGCACTGCCGAAGATCTTCCCGATGCTCGTAACGGCCGCCGGCACGATCCAGCCCGCGCGGGTGCTGGTCATCGGCGCCGGCGTGGCGGGTCTGCAGGCGATTGCGACCGCGCGCCGCCTCGGCGCGGTGGTCGAGGCCTATGACACCCGCGCTGCGGTGAAGGAGCAGATCGAGAGTCTCGGTGCGCGTTTCGTCGAACTCGATCTCGACACGGGCGATTCTGAGGACAAGGGCGGCTACGCGAAGGCCCAGACCGAGGAGTTCTACGAGCGCCAGCGCGAGCAGTTGGGCAAGCGAATCGCCGCGTCCGACGTGGTCATCACGACCGCGCTGGTGCCGGGGCAGCCGGCGCCCTTCCTCATCAATGAGGCGGCCGTCGAGGCGATGCGGGCGGGCTCGGTGATCGTCGACCTCGCCGCGGAGAAGGGCGGCAACTGCAAGCTCATCACCCCCGACGAAACCACGGTCGTGCACGGAGTCACGCTGATCGGTTCGACCAACCTGCCGAGCGAGATTCCGGCCAACGCGAGCCAGATGTACGCCAAGAACCTCACGACATTCATGAAGCACCTCGCTCCGGAAGGCGAACTGGTCCTTGATCTCGAAGACGAAATCACGTCCGGCGCGATGCTGACGCACGCAGGCCAGATCGTGAACGAGGCCGTTCGCGCCCGCGCCGAAGGAGGCGGCAACTGATGCTCGAAGATCCCGTCGTCGCCCTGACGATTCTCACGCTGTCGCTGTTGTTGGGCTTCGAAGTCATTTCGAAGGTGCCGCCGCTACTCCACACGCCGCTGATGTCCGGCTCGAACGCGATCTCGGGCATCACGATCGTCGGCGCGCTGATTGCCGCCGGTAACGAGGAGCGGACCATTTCCAGCGCGCTCGGCTTCGTCGCGATCGTCTTCGCCACCATCAACGTGGTGGGCGGATTCCTGGTGACCAATCGCATGCTGGCCATGTTCAAGAAGAAGCCGAGCCAGTCGTGATCCAACAGCTGATCCAATTCTCGTACCTGATCGGTGCGGTCCTGCTGATCCTCGGAATGCGTAACCTCGGTTCGCCCAAGACAGCGGTCCGCGGCAACCTCCTCGCAGCGATCGGCATGCTCGTGCTCGTCGTCGCGACTCTCTTCCTGCAGGGTGTCGTCGACTTCACCGTGATCCTCGCGGGCGTGGTCGTCGGCTCTGCAATCGGTGCCTTCCTCGCGTTGCGCATCGAAATGACTGCGATGCCGCAGATGGTCGCGCTGCTGAACGGCTTCGGCGGCGGCGCGTCGACGCTGGTCGCCTCGGCCGAGCTGCTCTCGTATGCGCGGGGCGGTGAGACGCCCGAAGGCGTGGTTCCCTACGCAATCGTCGCGGGCGCGCTGATCGGCGCGGTGACCTTCACGGGCAGCGTCATCGCCTTCGCGAAGCTCCAGGAGTGGATGAAGGGCGCCGCGATCACCTACCCCGGTCAGCAGTTCGTGAACGCGCTGATCGCTCTGGGGGTGATCGGCCTCTGTGTTGCGGTCGTGCTCGACCCGAGTGCGCTCACACTGTTCTTCGCTCTGGTCGGCATCTCGCTGCTGCTCGGCATCCTGCTCGTGATCCCGATCGGCGGCGCCGACATGCCGGTCGTGATCTCACTCCTCAACTCGTATTCCGGTCTCGCGGCCTGCGCGACGGGCTTCGTGCTCGGCAACAGCGCACTCGTGATCGGCGGTTCGCTGGTCGGTGCGTCGGGCCTGATCCTCACGAAGATCATGTGCGATGCGATGAATCGCTCGCTCTCGAACGTGCTCTTCGGCGCCTTCGGCGCCCAGGAAGAGGGCGGCGGTCCGAGCGACGCGGGCCCGCAGGGCACCGCCAAGGGCTACACGCCGGAAGACGCGGCGGTAATCTTCAGCAACGCGCGCTCGGTCATCATCGTACCGGGCTACGGCATGGCGGTCGCGCAGGCCCAGCACGCGGTTCGCGAACTCTCGGACACGCTCGGCGCAGCCGGAATCACGGTCAAGTTTGCGATCCATCCGGTTGCGGGGCGAATGCCTGGACACATGAACGTCCTGCTCGCCGAAGCCGACGTTCCGTACGACCGGCTGATCGAGATGGACGAGATCAATCCCGAGTTTCCGGAGACCGATGTCGCTCTCGTGCTCGGCGCGAACGATGTCGTGAACCCGATGGCGCGCACCGAGAAGAGCAGCCCGATCTACGGCATGCCGATCCTCGACGTCGACCGTTCGACGCACGTGTTCGTGATCAAGCGCAGCATGAACCCCGGCTTCGCCGGAGTCCAGAATCCGCTGTTCTTCAACGACAACACGATGATGATCTTCGGCGATGCGAAGAAGGTGGTGTTGCAGATCATCGAGGCCGTTCGCGATCTGGCTTGATCCGCTCGGCCGGGCGACACGCTCGCGCGCGGCTTCGCTACTCGCCGAGCAGCTTGCTTCGGCGAGCGTCCGCTTCGTCGTGAGCCTTTCCGACCTTGCTTCCGGCGCGCTGGCCGAGGTGCTGCTCTTCGCCGGATTCTGCCGCCTCGACCATTCCGATGCGTACCAGTGCACCGTCGAAGGCGTTCGCGCTTCCCTCGTTGTAGATTTCGGCGCCGGCCCACAGGCTCACGACGATCACGACGATTCCAAACAGCTTGCCCATCGTAGAGCCTCCTCGAAGGGGGTTGATTCGAGCATCGGCAACCCGGCGCGGGCGCCTGAGCGGCCGTGGCGAGCGCCGCGGTGAGGGTCCGCGGTCGGCTTCGGGCGGCCCTCGTCGCGCTGCTGGTCTTCTCCGGGCTGCAGCTCGCCTGCTCCGCGCCGCCGTTCGCCGCTCGCGAGCCGAGGCAACTCGCGCCGTTGGCCTGGCGGGCCGAAGGGCCGCGCGCGGGGGATGGCAGCCTGTTTCTGCTCGGTTCGATTCACCTCGGCCGTTCGGAGGGACTGGATTTCGGCCCTGCGGTCGAGGCCGCCTATGCGACGAGCGACGAACTCGTGGTCGAGGTCGACCTCTCGCTCTTGAGCGAGCAGGAGATCGTTGCGCAATCAGCCCGTTTCCTGGTGCTCCCCGAGGGACGGATGCTGCGCGACGAGTTGGCGCCCGAGACCTGGGCGAAACTCGAAGCGTACGTTCGCAGCCGCGGCGTCGAGATTGCGGCGGTCGAGCGCATGAAAGCGTGGGCGGTCGCTATGGTGATCGCGGTGATGGAATTCGAAGCCGCAGGCATGCAGGCGGAGTTTGGAGTCGATCGGCACTTCATCGCCGATGCCGCCGAGGCGCAGCGCCCGATCCGTGGACTGGAGACGCTCCAATCGCAGCTGGAGGCACTCGACGGGTTGTCGCCGCGGGTACAGGAGCTGATGCTCGAGGATGCGCTGGCGCGGATCGAGGACGACCCGAGCACGCTCGTGACCGCGTGGGAAAGCGGCGACGAGGAAGGCTTGGCCAGACAGCTGCTCGGGCCGCTCGAGACCAACCCCGAATTCGCGGAGTTCTACGAAGTGCTCTTCTACCGGCGCAACGAGGAAATGACCGCGCAGCTCGCGCAACTCGTCCGCGACGGTCGGCGGCGTTTCGTCGTGCTCGGCGCGGCGCACATGCTCGATGAACGGGGGATCCCCGCGCTGCTGCGTACGCGTGGTTTCCGCGTCGAACGGGTCAGCGGGCGCTGAGGCCGCCGCCAGCCGGCGGAGCGTCGTGTTCGCGTTCGACGAAGCGCTCGAATAGCTCCCGGTTGCCGGCGCCCGCTCCTGGGGCGATCCACGTCTCCGCCTGGTTGTAGCGCCGGGTGCCGCCGTCGTAGTCGGCGTAGACGCCGCCCGCCTCGCGCACCAGCAGATCGCCCGCACAGACATCCCACTCGTTCTTTGGGGCGACCGAGAAATTGATGTCTCCATCGCCGCTCGCGATGCACGCCAGCTTCCACGCGATCGATCCCATCGGGCGGAGTTCGGCGAACCAGCCGTCATAGCGCGCGAGCTCCTGGCGCTCGGTTTCGCTTCGGCTCACGAGCGCTACGGAATCGCGCAGTCGAGTGCACCGCGAGACCCGCACCCGCCGGCCGTCTCGGAACGTTCCAGCGCCGCGCGTCGCCCAGACCGTGACCTCGGCGATCGGATTGTGGACCACGCCGACGACCGGCTCGCCGTTCAGTGCGAGCGCGATCGAGACTGCAAACTCCGGAATCCTGCGTGTGAACTCCCGCGTGCCGTCCATCGGGTCGACGATCCAGGCCCGTGAGCTCGCGAGGCGCGCCCCATCGTCGCTGCTTTCTTCGGAAAGGATCGCGTCGTCGGGAAACACAACCGCGAGTTGCGCGTGGATCGCCGCGTCCGCTTCGAGATCGGCGAGCGTGACGGGATTGCCTGCGCTCTTCTCCCAGGCGCGGGTGCCTTCTTCGTAGTGCCGGCGGAGGATCTTGCCCGCCTCACGCGCGGCGCCGAGCGATGCCTGGAGCTCGCGTTCGAAGGCCATCGCGGGCGAGTATACTCAGTGGCCGTGGAATCCATCGATGTCGATCTCGGGGTTCTCGTTCACCCGCGCGATGGCGTGCATCCAGGCGTGGTGCTGATCCACGATGTATGGGGCGTGAGCGACCATACGCGCGACCTCGCGCGTCGACTCGCGGCCGAGGGCTTCGCCGTTCTCGCGGTCGACCTCTATCGCAACAAGGGGAACTTTCGGATCGACGCGCCGGGGCCCTTCATGCGCGCGCTCTCGGACCCCGAAGCGGTCTCCGACGTTCGCGAAGCCGCGGCATTCCTCGCGCGTCACCCGGCATCGCACGGGCGAGCGGTGGGCGTTGCCGGCTTTTGCATGGGCGGGATGTTGGCGCTGCTCGCGGCCTGCGCGGCCCCCGAACTCGCCGCTGCGGTTCCGTTCTACGGCCTGCTCTCACACGAGCATGGTCTGTTGTACGCCGAGGGGGGGCTCGATCCTGTGAAGAAGCCACGGCAACCGCTCGATGCGGTCGCCGACCTCCGATGCCCGCTGCTGTGCTTCTTCGGAGCCGAAGACGAGTTCGTTCCGATGTCGGATGTCGAGCGGTTGAAACAGCGGCTCGCGGCGGGGGAGGTGCCGGCCGAAGTCGTGGTCTACCCCGATGCGGGCCACGCGTTCATGAACGACGGGCGGCCCGATGCGTACCGGCCCGAGGCCGCACGCGACGCCTGGGTGCGTATGACCGATTTCCTGCACAGCCATCTCGACAACGATCGTTGAAGCTCCACGGTAGGCCGGTGCGCCCAGCCTTCGCGGCGATCTCCGGAGTTGACTGCCGCAGCCCGGCGGCGGTGTCAGCTCGGGCGGGCGACGACGAGCGCGAGCGTACGGTTGCGGGTCGCATGCAGCGTCACCGTGCAATCGACAGGGATCGGGCTGCCGGCCTTGTCGGCGAGGCTCGCGCTGAAACGCCGCGGCTCGGTGCCTTCAGTGACCGCGTCGAACTGCGTCCACCAGCCGCTGCGATCCGAGTTCGGGATGAAACAATTGGCTTCTACGTCGATCAGCGCGTCACGCGCAACGCCCAACAGCGCGGCCGCGGCGGGGTTGGCGTCGACGATCCGGCCGGAGTCGGCATCGACCGCGAAGAAGGCGTCGCAGATGCGGTCGATCGCCGCCATCACCCCGCGTCGACCCGCGCGCGGCGGACCCTGCTTGCGTCGGCCCGAATTCGAAGTGCGCAGCGCGTTCCGGAAGCTCCTGAACAGCGGTTGCAGCGCCTCGTCGACCCGCTGCGCGTGCGGTCCGGCGACTTCGCTCGCGGCTTCACACCACGCGGCGAGTAGTGCGGTGGCGCGGCGCTCGTTCACCCGCAGACCGTCGAGCGCAGCCTCGTCGGTCACTCCGCGCCGGAGCGAGCTGGTGGCGTAGGAGCGGAAGCGCCGAAGCGTCTCCGTCTCGGCCGCACCGGGTTTCGGTGCGGCGGGGCCGAGATGCGCTTCCATCACCCGTTCGATTTCCAGGCGACACTTGATCAACCAGGCGGCAATTTCGCTCGTTCCAGCCACGTGCGAATTGTACCCGCTCGGCGTCCACCGCGCTTTGCGCGCTGCATGCTCCCAGCCGAGCTCGGGCGCGCGCGCGGCCAGCTCGTGCGTTGTCGGCCCGGGGGCATCGCCTGTTCTCAATTCCAGCCGTGAAATGCCGATGAGGTTCTGAGATGCCCGCCTCCGAATCCACCAGTCGAATCATCCTCGCTCACGCCGGTCGTGAGGCTTTCAGCGACATGAGTCGTTCGATTCTCTCCAGGCTCGGCTACGTGATCGTGCCGCCCGAGGAATTCGATGCCTGCGCGGAATCCCTCGGCCGCAATTGCCCGGATCTTCGGGTCGTCGACGAGCGGAGCATCGCCGAGGTACCCGATGATGCGTATTCGACCGTTCCGATCATCGTACTGACCGGCAGCCACGGTGTTTCAGGTGCCGATCCGCGCATCGTCGGAGCGGTTCAGCGGCCCGCGGGCATCCACGAGCTCTATCGGGTCATCCAGGAGGTGCTCGAGGACACGCCCCGCTCGACGCCGCGGCTCCCGGTGCACTTGAAGGCGCACTGCAGCCGGGACGGCCACGAATGGACCGGAGCCGTGCTGTCGCTTTCCGAAGGTGGCTGCCTGCTCCGGAGCAGCGCGCCTCAGAATCTCGGCGCCACGTTTACGCTGCGCTTCTCGCTGCCGCGAACCGGCCCGCTGGTTCTCGACGCCGAAGTCACCTATCAACTCGTGCCCGATCTGGGGTTGACCTTCCAATCCACCTCGCCGACCGATCGTGAG
>CAXMSF010000226.1:0-8705 GCA_964196055.1 uncultured Gammaproteobacteria bacterium
TGCACGCAATCCCGGATCTCGGCATCGACAGCATCGCGGTCACGCTGGACGACTCTCCACGGCTCGTCACGTCCGGCATGTTCTCCGGAGGCATCGCGTCGTTCGATGCGCTCACCGGCGAGTTCATCGGGCGCGTGTTCAGCGGCAACCTGACCAACGTAATGCTCCGGACTGCGTCGCCCGCGACGCCGGCGCCGCAGTGAGCGTGGCGCCGACACTCGACCCGGCGCTTCAACTCGCGCTGCGCGGAGCCGCCGCATTGCTCTTCGGCTCGGCGGCGGCGCACAAGCTGCGCGATCCGATCGGCTTCCGCGACGCACTCGGCGCCTACGGTCTCTTACCGGAAGCGACGCTCGCGCCGAGCGTGGCAACATTGATCGTGGCCGAGGCCGCAATCACGGTCGGCTGCGTGGTGCCCGCCTCGGCCGCGGGGGCCTGCCTCGCCGGCGCGCTGCTGCTCGCACTGTACAGCGCCGCGATCGGCATCAACCTCGCGCGCGGTCGGCGCACGATCGACTGCGGCTGCGGCGGGCCGGGAGGTGCGCGACCGCTGCGCGCAGACCTCGTGGCGCGAAACCTGGGAGTCGCGGCTTTGTTGTGTGTGGCAGCGCTCGCGCCGAGCGCACGAGCGCTGGTCTGGCTCGACGCGATAACGGTCGCGGGCGCGATCGCGATGCTCGCACTGCTCTACGCTGCAATCGACGTCGCGGCGGCCAACGCCGCCAGGCTGCATTCGGAGGGCGCGCCCACATGGGCCCTGCGCTGATCGCCTCGAATCTCCTGCTCTGGCTCGCGGTCCTCGGCCTCGCGGCCGTAGTCGTCGCGCTTCTGCGCCAGATCGGGGTGCTGCACGAGCGGATCTCGCCGGTCGGCGCACTCGTCGGCAACGAGCAACCGCGCGTCGGCGAACCGGCGCCGATTCTCGAACTCGACAGCTGGTCGGGTGAGATCATCCGGATCGGAGGCCGCGACTCCGACGCGTCTGCCACGCTGCTGTTCTTCGTCTCGCCAACCTGCCCGGTGTGCAAGACCCTGCTGCCGCACATCGATTCGATACGGCGCGCGGAGCACGGCGACTTACGCGTGGTCGTCGCGAGCGACGGTGCGCGCGAGGAACACGTCTCCTTCGTGAGCGCCCATTCGCTCGACCGCGGTCACTACGTGCTCTCGGAAGCGCTCGGCCGCGCATACCAGGTGGGCCGCCTACCCTACGCGATCCTGATCGGAGCCGACGGCATCGTCCGCGCGCGCGGACTCGTCAACACCCGGGAGCATCTGGAGAGCCTGTTCCAGGCCGAAGAACTCGGCGTCGCCTCCGTTCAGCAGTACGTGAAGCGCAAGAATCGGCGACAACACGTCGCCTAGAGCGGGACCGCGGTTCGTTGCGGGGGAGGGTAGCGTGACCCGAATAGACGATTGGATGGCTCGAGCCGCTCGGCAGCTCGCACGACGCACGTCGCGTCGCAGCCTGCTCGCGGGCCTCGGCGGAGCTCTGCTCGGAAGCGCCGCAATCCCGCTGCTGCCCGTCTCGCGCGCGTTCGGGCGCGAACCGCGGCCCGGCGAACCCGAACCCGATTCGCCCGAGGGCCAGCCGAACGCCTGCGAATACTGGCGCTATTGCTCGATCGACGGCTTCCTCTCGAGCTGCTGCGGCGGCACCCACAACTCCTGTCCGCCCGGGACCAGCATGGCGCCGGTCACCTGGATCGGAACCTGCCGCAACCCGGCAGACGGCAAGGAGTACGTGATCTCCTACAACGACTGTTGCGGCAAGGGACCCTGCGGCAAGTGCTTCTGCCGCCGCAACGAAGGCGACAAGCCGGTCTACTACACCCCCAAGAGCAACGACATCGATTGGTGCATGGGCACGGATTCGGTCGTCTATAACTCGACCGTTGCCGTCGTGGTGGGGGTCGCTGTCGAGAAGGGATGAGGACGACCGCGCTCGCACTGGGGCTCGCACTCCTCACCGGCGCCGTTTCGGCCCGCGCCGAGACACCGCAAGTCGATTACCTGCTGCAGTGCCAGGGCTGCCACCGCGCCGACGGCGGCGACACGCCGGGTTCGGTGCCCCCGCTCCGCGACTTCGTTGGACGCTTCCTCACCGTGCCCGGTGGGCGCGAGTACCTGATTCGCGTTCCCGGCAGCGCCCAGTCTCCACTCGACGATGCCGAACTCGCGGCGGTGCTGAACTGGATGATCGAGCGATTCGGGCCAGCCGAAGTGTCCGCAGCGTTCACGCCGTTCACCGCCGAAGAAATCACGCGCGTTCGCACACCGCCCCTCACGGACGTAGAGAGCGTACGGAGCGACCTGGTGAGCCGCATGGCCGAACGACACACGCTCCCCGCTGACTGACGCGCGCGGGCGCGAACGCAGTCAACGCAGCGACAGCGCCTCGAAGCCCACGATCGCAGTCATGCGCGCAATTTCCATCGCCTTGACGCCGCGCGGCAGCAGGCCGACCGCATGCGGCAGGCCGAGCAGCACCGGCCCGATCACGTCGCCCTCGCCGAACGCACGCAACATCCGAAACGCGATGTTGGCAGACGACAGGCTCGGAAAGACCAGCACGTTCGCGGACCGCGCGAGACGCTTCTCGGCCGGGATCAGGTCGCCGAATTCCTCCGGGTTCACCGCCCAGTCGGCCTGGATCTCGCCGATGATCGGGAGATCGGGCTCGCGGGTTTGCACGATGCGAACCGCGTCGGCCACCTTGCGTGCTTCGGGGTGCGCCGAGTCGCCGAAGTTCGAGAACGACAGCATGCCCACGACCGGATCGATTTCGAAGCGGCGCGCGGCCGCTGCGGCGTCGATCGCGATTCCCGCGAGAGTCTCGGCGTCGGGCGAGATATTGAGCGTGGTGTCGGCAAGCAGCAGTGTGCGATCGCGCAGACGCACGAGGTGCATACCGGATGCCCGGTGTGCGTCGTGCTTCGTCTCGATCACCTTGAGCAGCTTTCTAGCGACCTGTGGGTACGGTGTGTCGGTTCCCGCGATCAATGCGTCGGCGGCGCCGTTCTGGAGCATCAGCGTCGCGCACACCATGTGGTCATCGAGGATCTCCTGGCGCGCGGTGTCGTCGTCCTTGCCGTGGCCGAGCAGGCTCTTCTGATAGAGCTTCACCAGCACGTCGAGGTTGGCCAGATTCTTGGGCTCGACCACTTCGGCGTCGCCGAGACGCGCGCCGAGCTCGTCTGCGCGGCATGCGACCGTCTCGGGATTCCCGAGCAGCTTCACGTTCGCGATCCGCTCTTCATCGATCAGCTGCACCGCGCGCAGGATCTCGTCGTTCATCGATTCCGGGAAGACCACCGTCGGTCGGTGAAGACGCGTCTTCGCCGTCGCGAGCAGAACGAACGCGCGCTTCGGGTCGACGCGATGGGCGAGTTCTTCGCGATACTCGTCGAGGTCGATTTCGCGCCGAGCCACACCGGACTCGACGGCCGCTCGGGCCACCGCGTGCGCCTCCCAGGTCAGCACCCGCGAGTCGAAGGGCTTCGGAATCAGGTAATCCCTGCCGAACTGGAATCGCTCGCCCGCATAGGCGCGGCTCACGGCCTCCGGCACGCTCTCCTTCGCGAGGGCAGCCAGCGCCTGGGTCGCGGCAACCTTCATCTCGGTCGTGATCGCACTCGCACGGGTGTCGAGCGCGCCGCGGAAGATGAACGGGAAGCCCAGCACGTTGTTGATCTGGTTCGGGAAGTCCGAACGACCGGTGCCCATGATCAGATCGCTTCGAACGGCATTCGCCTCATCGGGCATGATCTCGGGCCACGGATTCGCCATCGCGAACACGATCGGGTCGCGCGCCATGCCGCGAATCATGTCCTGCGTGAACGCGCCTGCGGCCGACAGGCCGATCAGGATGTCGCAGTCCTCGGTGATTTCGGCGAGGGTGTGCCGGCCGATGTCGGCATGGGCGTAGCGCTCCTTGTAGGCATTCAGACGATCGCGCCCCTGATAGATCACGCCCTTGGAATCGCACATCCAGATGTTTTCGTGCGTGAAGCCGAGTGCCTCGTAGAGCTTTGCGCCCGAGATCGCCGCCGCCCCCGCGCCGTTGATCACCACGCGGCAATTCGCCGGATCCTTGTCGACGAGTTCGCAGGCATTCAGCAGCGCAGCCCCGGAAATGATCGCGGTCCCGTGCTGGTCGTCGTGAAAGACCGGAATGTCCATCTCGCGCTCGAGTGTCTCCTCGATCTCGAAGCACTCGGGTGCCCGCACGTCTTCGATGTTGATCCCGCCGAAGGTCGGCTCGAGCCGACGCACGGTATCGATGAACTCCTCGGGCGTCGGAGCGTCGATCTCGATGTCGAATACGTCGACATCCGCGAAGCGCTTGAAGAGGACCGCCTTGCCCTCCATCACGGGCTTGCTCGCGCGCGGGCCGATGTTGCCCAGCCCGAGCACAGCCGAACCGTTGGTCACGACCGCGACCAGATTTGCGCGCGCGGTGTACTCGTCGACCATCTCCGGGATCTTCGCGATGTCGAGGCAGGGCTCCGCAACTCCGGGTGTGTAGGCCAGGGAAAGGTCCCGCTGCGTCAACGTGGGCTTGGTGCAGCGAATCTCGATCTTGCCGGCGCGACCTTGACTGTGATAATCGAGAGCATCCTTGCGGTTGATCATCGTTCGTTCCTTCCTTCCGCTTGCTTCCAGAAATAGGCGACCAGAGGCCGGAAACCGTCATCGGCATCCGACATTGGGAGGTCGGAGGCCCGTTTCGGGCGGACGCCACCCGACCCGGAACTGCGGGGTCGGGAGGGGGACCGTATCGCTGTCTACCGGCTGCGGCTACTGGGCTCGCAGGATACTGATTCCAGCGATCTTCCTCTGGCCCCGCAGCCCCATGCTGGTGTATCGAATCGCGATGGCATTCGAACTCGATGAATCGCGGCTGATCGAGGCCCCAATCGACCGTGTCTGGTCAGTGATCACCGACCTGCCCGCCTACCCGGAGTGGAATCCATTCGTGGTGGCCGCCCGCTCGACCCTCGTCGTCGGCGATCCGATTCAGATGCGCGTACGACTCGTGCCGCCGCTCGTGCAGCCACAGCGAGAAATCATCTTCGAGTGCGCCCCCCAGCAGCGGCTGGTGTACGGGCTCGACGGAGCGGCCATCCGCAGCCGGCGAACGCACGAGCTATCGCGCGCTGGCGAAGCCGCCACCCGCTACCGCTCCCACTTCCGGCTCGAGGGCCGACTCGCACCGCTGACCGGCTGGCTGCTCGGCCGTCACCTCACCCGCGGCTTCGAAGCGATGACGCGAGAACTCGCGCTGCGCGCCGAAGCCCTGCATCGCGCGGCCTCGAGCGGCGCGGCAAACCATATCTAAAAACCCCTTCCAAATCGGTCGCCTACGCATGCCCTCGAAAGTGTTTTCGAGGCGCGGACGAGCGCTTCACTCCTCGATATATCCCAACGCACGCAAGGCCTCGCGGTCGCGTTCGAGAATTTCCGGCGAGTCGACGGCCGAATCTTCGGCCATCCACGCATCCAGCAATTCCTTCAACTCCTGGACTCGGCCGGGAAAGCCCCGACTCAGATCACGCGTTTCGTCCGGGTCCGCCTCGACGTCATAGAGCTGGAACTCGCGGCCCCCAGTCTGCCCCGGAGTCCAGATCAACTTCCAGCTGCCCGAAACCACGGTCCGAAAACGCCCTCGGACGTCGAACGAGGCCCGCCCGCGAATCATCTTCGGGAAATAGCTGCGCCCGGATTCCGCGAAGACCGGGCGGTCCGGCAGCGACTCACCGCGCAGGTAGGGCACCAGTGAACGCCCCTCGAAGCGCTCGGCCGCGACTTCCGGGGGGAGCAACTCGAGCAGTTCGACCAGGGTCGGCGTGACATCCACGAGCGAGACCGGGGAATCGACCGTGTGTCGATCGCTCGAGCGGCGCGGTGCAGGTGGAACGAACGCGAGCGGAACGCGCGTACCCGCGTTGTAGACGTAGTCGCCGTGGTCGTAGAAGAACTCGTGCTCTCCCAGCGACTCGCCGTGGTCCGATGAAAAGACGATCAGCCAGTCTCCGCCGAACCGCTCCTCGAGCCCCGCCACCAGGCGCTCGATCTCGCCGTCCGTGTAGCGGATGTCGGCTGCATACAACCGCCGAACGTGCGCGTTTACCGCCTCGGGGAGCGGGTTCGCGAACACGGCGCGACGCTTACCGAGCCCCCGCGGATAGGCGCGATTGCCGGCCGCTCCCGGAATCGGCCCGAAGTAGTGCTTGTAGATCCCCTGGTATTCGGGATCGAAGCGCTCTGCGAGTTCGGGCGGCGGGTGATAGGGCACGTGCGGGTCGATGTAATGAACCCACACGAGCAACTTCTCCGCGGGATCCACTGCGCCGACGTGCGCCAACGCCGCGTCGGTCGTCTGAGCAGCATCGCGAACATCGCCCGCATTGTCGTAGACATCGAAGCCACGATCGAGACCGCGAGCAGCTGTGAGAAGGTGATTCGACACCACCGCGATGGTTCGGTAACCGGCCTGCTGCGCGAGAGCACCGAGGGTCTCGACCTCGTCATCGAGCCGTTCGGTGAGAACTCGGACTCCGGTGCGATGGGGGTAATGGCCGGTCAACAGGCTCGCGAGCGCGGGGGTGGTACGCGGAATCGGGGTCAGCGCCCAGGTGAAGCGGGCCCCCTGCGAAATCAGCGAGTCGACGAACGGCATCGGCGGCTCGGGCAAGCGGCCCGCGTCGGCAACGTGGTCGGCGCGGAGCGTGTCGACGGTGATCAACAGTACCCGCGCCGGCACCCCTCGAGGCACCTCCGGTCGACCGCAACCGACGATTGCCGCGAGCACCGCGCAGGCGCTGACCGCTAGCAGCCGGTTCGTAGAGCGGCGCGACATCAGCGGTAATCCTTCAAGCTGGAGTGCTCCCCCGACCCGCGATGCTCGACCTCCATCGCGGTCGTCATCGCAGCTCCCGATCGCAGGTTCTCGAGACCGGTCGCGACGAAGAGGGCGCACAACCCAATGGTGACCAAGCCCGATGAGGATGGAAATGCGCGGTAGAGACCGGCAAGCAGCACCACCAACGCCGCCTGCCAGTGTTGTGAATACAAGATCAAATCGACGCCCCAGACCGAGTGGAGTCCCCAGTTGAACGCGAGGATCGCGAGGGAAGCGCCACATAGCCAGCGCGGCCCAGATTCACAGGGCTTGCGCTCGCTTCGCTCGTGCGCGGCCGGTGGCGCCCGGCGGTATCCGAATCCCCCGAGTGCAAACAAGGCGATGAAGACGGCGCCCAGCCAGTGGTCGAAGCAGAAGCGCTGCTCGCGATGCGCAGTGAGGAAGCGGTACTGATACCTCGCCCCGCCGAAGCGAGCCGGGATGTTCCGCCCGAGGCCCGGCTCGGGCGCAGCGAAGGTGTGCGCGAGGGCGCTGGGCATGGCAGTGGCCCGTTCGACGGTCCGGGGGAGCCTCATCCATCGCTGCACGTACTCGCCACCACCCGCGATATCGACGCCTTTGAGCTGATAGCCGGTTCCGAAAGTCGCGGTCAACGCGATCGTCGGCAGCAGCACGAGTGCCACGACCGCGCCCGTGCGCCCGAGCACGATCAACGGGCGCTCGCGGGCCGCCAGCCCCACGGCCCCGAACAGGATTGCAACAGCGGCGAGATTCGAGACGGTGATTCCCGTGACGAGAACGCCGATTGCGACCCACGGCCACATGCGCCGATCCCGTAGCCGCATACAACGGAGTGCGAGCAGATAGCCGGCTGCGAGCAATGCGCCGGACAGCGCAAACGACTCGGGTATGCTGCCGAACGCGAGCTGGCTGAACGAGACCGCGCTCAGCAGCGCCAGCAGCGTCGCCTGCGACAGCGTGAGACCCAGCCCGAGCAGCAGATAGAAGACGATCGGCGCCTTGACGGCCGAGGCGAGCGGACTCACCCAAAGAGCCGCGAGCCGGCGCGCGCGCTCGGGCTCGATTCCCGTCGCACCACCGAGCGAGATCGCGAACCCAGCCGCCCGAACCGGCGGGTTCACGAACAGGGCGAGATTCGGATGCGAGAATGAAGAACGCCCGCCGCAGCGGTCATCCACCATGCAGTGCAATCGTGCGGACGCATCGGCATTGAAGAACAGGTCGAGCTGATCGAAGCCCTTCAGGCCTTCGAAGTGAAACGCAATCGAGAGGTTCGCAACGCCGGCGAAGACCGCCAGCGCGACCGCAAGCGCGCGCGAGGCGCCGGTACGCCGCGAGCTTGCGACGCCCTCCGCTTCCGCCGCAGCCATCGCCCCTCCCCGGTGCCACCGCCGGTCTCCAGCCACACCTCCGGCACCCCGCGTACCGCCGGGCCAGCCGCACGCCACGCCCCCGTGCCGCCAGTGTACTGGCACATGGTATGCACCGCTTTGGAGCCGAGTGGGGCGTCTTCGCGCCAGACGCGACGTTGGAAGCGGGCGATGCGATTCCCGGTGGCTCAGACCCTGAGGGTGCTCGCGCTGCTCGCCCCCGTACTGGCGTCGGCGCGGAACCAGCCCTCATCACCATCTCGCCTGTCGTTACGACTGCTCCCAGACGATTTCCGAGGGATCACGACTCAGGTGGCCGAGGCAGTCCTTCCACTGATACAGGATGAGTTCGTCCATCACTTTCGACTCCTTGCCGCGGCGCTTCTTGTCGAGTTCCGAGCGCAGGATTTCGAGCGTACCGTGCACCTCTGGGCCGAAGAGCCCTTCGA
>CAXMSF010000227.1:0-25352 GCA_964196055.1 uncultured Gammaproteobacteria bacterium
GGGTCTTCTCCGCACGCGACATCGAGCGCGGGCCGATTGCGAAAATCGCCCTCCCCACTCGCGTCCCGCACGGCTTCCACGCCAAATGGGTCTCGGGCGAGCGCGCATTTTCGAAAACCCACGAGCAAACGACATGAGCCGGCAACTCCAAGTCGTTCCGAGCGGGCGCGAGTCTGCGCTTCGAACCGCTTCGCGAGTCACTGGGTAGTCGCGCACGGCCGCGACTACGACGACGTCCCGCCGAATCGCGGCATCTTCCGCGGCACAGCGGGCGAGACCCTGCGTGCGAGCGTCCGAACCCGGCAATCGCAGGAGCGCCAGAGCTACGGCCTCCAGGACGAAATCGGTGAACTCGACGTTCCGGCCTTCCCCGAGGTACCGCACTCGTCGCAGACGCCCGGCGCCTCACTCACCGATGACGATCCGCAGTCACAACAGCAGCAGCAACAGCAGTAGCGCTCCGTCGGAAGCAGCCGCCAACCGGGTGGCCCTCGCAGAGAAGCGGCTCGGGCGTAGTCCGGCGCGGGCTACGCGACCGAGAAGCCACCATCGACCGGCAGCGTCTGGCCGGTCACGAAGGACGCTGCGGAGCTCGCGAGGAAGAGCACGGCGGGCGCAACGTCCTCCGGCGTTCCCCAGCGACCGAGCGGAGTGCGATCGAGATGCGGCTTCTCGACCGCCTCGATCCCTTTCATCGCGGCGGTCATGTTCGACTCGATGATTCCGGGCGCGACCGCGTTCACGCGGATGCCTTCGCCCGCCCACGCGACAGCGAGATTCTTGGTCATCTGCACCACCGCGGCCTTGGCCGCGCCGTAGCCGGGAACCAGCGGCACCGCAAAGTAGGACGACATCGACGCGAGATTGATCACGCTCGCGCCGCCTTCCAGCGAGCTCTCCGTGAGCGCGAGTTTGCATGCACTCGCCATACGGAAAGCGCCGAAGAGATTGATTGCGACCGATTCTTCGAAGACCTCGGGGATGTACTCGTTCCGACCACCCGGGAACGTCGCACCCGCGTTGTTCACGAGCACATCCAGATCCGTCATCGCAGCGGCAACACGCTCGATGCCTTCGCGGTCGGTCATCTGCAACGAATGATACTCGTAGCCCGACAGGTCGCGGTCGTACTCGTCGGCGGACGCTCGCGTACCCGTGATCGCGACCTGGGCACCCGCTGCGCGAAATGCCGCCGCGATCCCGGCGCCGATTCCGCTCGATCCGCCGGTCACGAGCACCCGGGTTCCCGCATAGTCGTACTCGATCTTCGCGCTGCTCACCCACACCCTCCGAGTCTCGTTCGACTGTTCACGCCATCTCGATCATTACTTTGCCACCTGCCCTCGAGTCCTGCGCCACGGCGAGCGCCTCTTCGAACCGGCCCAGCGGAAAACGATGGCTGATCATCGGCGAGAGGTCACGGCGCGTGAGCAGATCGATCGCGTCGTTGTAATCGTCCGGATATTCCATCGCACCCCGGATCGTCAACTGCTTCATCATGACGAGCAGAAAGTTCACGGGGATCGCATCGCCGTGCAACGCCACCACCGAGAGCCGAGCACGCGCCTTCGCATGCTGAAGAACCTGCGGAATCACGGGCGCGGCGCCCGACGCTTCGATGTAGACATCGCTACCCGCCATCGGCGCTCCCATGAACGGCTCTTCCCCGTGCAGCGCTCGGATCCGCTCCCACGGGTCGCCTTCGGTCGCGTCGATCGTATCACGCGCGCCGAGCACGGACGCGATTTCGAGCCTTCGCGGTGACAGGTCGACCGCAATCACATCATCGACGCAGCGGTCGGCGAGCGTCGCGATTGCCGCGAGCCCGATCGGGCCCGCACCGAACACCACGACCTTGTCGCCCACTGCGGCCTCGGACTGGTTGACCGCATTCATCCCGACGCCGAGCGGCTCGGTGAGCGCCGCGACATCGTCGCCGAGCCCGTCGGGAATCGCGAACAGGCTCGCGCCGACCGCTGCGTCACGCACGAGCAGCAGCGGCGTGAAGCCCCCTTCGCGGCCGCCGTTCCCGATCATGTTTCCGGCAGCGGTCGGATTCAGCACCACGCGGTCACCCGGCGCAAGATTTCCGACGTCCGTCCCCACCGCATCGACGACGCCCGAGAGTTCGTGCCCGAGCGGCATCGGCTCGGGCATCGGGCCGGCGAGTCCACCGAGGCGCACGTAGCGCAGATCGCTGCCACAAATCCCGCAGGCAGCAACGCGAAGCACCGCGTCCCGTGGACCCGGCTTCGGCTCGACGACTTCGTCGAGGCGGATGTCGTCCGGCCCGTGCACCCTCAGCTGTTGCATCGCCCGTCTCCCGCTACTCGACCCGGATCGGAAATCGATCGAAGTAGAAGGCGAATCGCTCCTGCAGCGCTGCGCGGTCGACCCCGAAATCGGCCTTCAGATCGTAGACGATGCGGCCGTGCTTGCCGCGTGGATTCGCTCGCATGAACGCCTCGAGCGACGCCCGAGCTGCCGGCGTCATTTCGAAGTCGGCGAGTTCGTAGATGCGTTCGACCGCCCCGACGTCGTCGGCCATGAATTCATGGAAGGGAAGATCGAGGCTCCGCTCGGCAGGAACGCGATCCCGGTCGCGAACGCAACGACGCAGCAGTACCTCGATCCGATCGATCCAATAGGCCGCGACTTTCGGTGGGTCTACGCACCGCCGGCGCACGCGGTCGCCGTAGCAGAGCATCGTAATCGCCGAAGCGATGACCGACACCGGGTCGCGGTGGGTGATCGCAACGGTCGCGTCCGGGAAGGTTTCGCAGAGGGGGACGAGCTGCTCGAGATGCTGCGGCGACTTCAGCACCCAGCGCTCGGGGCCCCGGAGCCACTGCAGCGCCTGGAGCACGCGCTTCATGTAGCCGTAGTGCGGAGTCTGATCGTGCTCGAGATAGTAATCGCGCCAACGCGGGACCGTCGCGATCCATTCGGGCACGTAGGAGGAGAAATCGAGCGCCTGCACCTCGATTTCCTCGTGCACGTGCTCGGGTGCCATGTCGTGCATGTTCTTCAGCAGCGGCATCAACTGGTCCTGCAAGGCATGACCCTCGCGGCAACGAAGAAGGCGTGGGTCGACACCGTCCGCTCGCGCCCGCTCCGCCGGGTCGGGAATCGGCTCGACGCTCTCCCAATACGGCAATGATCGAAGACGCTCGTCGGCGGCGATCAGATTGAGCAGATGGGTGGTGCCCGAGCGCGGCAGGCCCGCGATGATGATCGGCCGCACGATTTCGACATCCTCGATTTCCGGATGGCGGCGCATCAGGTCTTCGAATCGCAGCCGGTTGGCCGCGTAGCGCACACAGTCGTTGAAGAACGACAACCGTCCGACCGGACCGAGATCTCGATCGTCTTCGGCGCTCTGGAGCCAGACGCGAAGCCGTTCGCGGAAATCGGCCGGTCCGAAATCATCGAGCCCCGTCTTCTTGCAGGCGGCGTCGAGCACGACGTCTTCGTCGAACGCAATATCGCTCTTGCTCACGTGCGCGATCGCGGCGGCCTGCATCGGTGTGAGCACCGGTTCTGCGAGGTCGACGATGCGAATGTCGTCGGGGCGATCGGCGCTCATGCGACCTCCGGCTCAGGCACCGCCACCCTCTCGCAAGGCCGCGATCTTCCTGCGGAGCCACGACGACATCCAGAAATTCTCACTCTCGGCGTCGAGGCCTTCGTGCGCCGCCGCACTCACCTCACGCGCGCCGGCGTGCGCAGGGTCGGGCGTCAAGACGATTTCCGCGAGGTGGATCGCCTCGAGCGGATCGCCCGCTGCCAGCCGCACCTCGGCCTGCTTCACGATCGCGTCCGACCCGCCCGCGAGTTCGACGAGATCGGCGTGAACGCTGGCCGCAGGTACGTGATAGAGCTCGGTCGCCGAGCGGTGATGAAACCAGCCGGCGTAGTTTTCCCAGATCGCACGAACGCTCCACGAAACCTTGCCGTATCCCTCTCCGACCTCGAACTCGGACGGCAGCTGGATATCGCGCATCAGCGTTTCGACGCTTCGGCCGTCGTTCATGCCGCGAACCACCTCGTCGTGGACGTACTCGACCGCTCCGCGCAATCGCAGCAGCTCCTCGCGAATCAGATCCCAGCCTTCGACCGGCGCATGGTGGCCCACGAGCAGCAGCTCCGGTTCGAGTGCCAGCACGCGGTCGAGCGACTCGATGAAGCGCAGGGCCTCGCGATAGCGGTCGCCGCGAATTGTCACGAGGTTCGGGAAGTGCCCGAACAACGCGCTGAAGAGATTGCCGGTGAAGCAGATCCGGTGTTGAGGCAACCAGATCACCGATGAATCGGTGGTTTCCCCGCCAGGCACGGCGATCAGTTCGAATTGCATCCCGCCGAGTTCGAATTCGTATCGATCGTCGAACGTGATCGTCGGATCGGGTCGCGATTGCGGTGACACCGGACCACCGACGTTCTCCTGCACGTACGCAATCGCCTTCGCGATCGTCTCCCGGAACGCGAACGCGCTGCGCGACGCGCGAAACGGTTGGATCCGCGCATCATCTTCCTGCTGGGCGCGGATGTTCGCCTGCGCGACGATTTCGGTACCGGGCTCGCGCATCAAATCGACGCCGCCGACGTGATCGACATGACCTTGTGTCAGAATGATATAGCGGAGTGGACCAACGTCGATCGCGTCGTAATTCTGCTTGTGGATCGGCGCCTCGAATCCCATCCCGGTGTTCACGACCACGCGGCCTTCCGGGGTCACGATCAGGAAACTGTTCGACAGCCCCTCGGAGAGGTAGAGGAAATCGTTGAGCTGCGTGACCCCAAGCGAGGCCGGTTGGATGTCGAAACCGCTCGGGCGAGATCGATAGAGGGGAGTCGACATCGGTGGGAAATTTCCTTCAGTCGTCCCAGGGGAAGTCCACGAGCGGGTATTCGCCGCACGGAACCGCTGAGTATTCCGCTTCGCCAAACCGTTCATTGCGGATCGTGAGTTCGCGATAGAACTCGCAGCGCTCGCGCTGATCCCGAAAGAGCGGATCCGCCTGGGCGCGTTCGACAACCGACTCGAGCGTCACGGAGTCCGACGACATCCGCAGACCGCCGTCGATCTCGGTGTCGAAGATCATGAAGCGCGGTGCAGCCGCGGAGCTGGGCTCCCAGGCGTGCCAGGGAAGCAGGTCTCCACCCCGACCTCGACCCGGATCGCCCGAGTACGCGAACTCTGCCCAATAGGACATCATTCGATTCGAGAGCGTGCGGGCTGCGGGTATCCGGTCTTCGTCGAAGATGATCTCCTCGGCGCCCATGAGGGTCAGGGTTCCAAACACGAATGGAATTTCCAGGCCGTGCGCAGCGCCCAACAGACTCGAAAAATCGAGCCACAGAACGGTCGGCTCTTCGTCCCAATCGAAGCGATAGGCGTAGACCGTCGGGCCCTGACTGTCGCGCAATGCAGCCGCGGGTTCGTCGACACCGCTGGCCTTCCACGCGAGCGACTGATACTGCGCCATCACGTCGTACCGCCGCTCGTCCTTGAACCACAACGGAACGCCGACGAAACGCGCCACCGCGTCGGAAGTGCCCATCAGGAAGAGTTTCGATTCGTCGCGATTGCTTCCGACGATCACGGGGACCGCATTATGAGCGCCGCGCCGGCGGAAGCGCTCGAGCAATGGAACCTTCGGAAACACATGCCCGTCGCGGATCAACTGAGGCATGCGGTACATACCGCCCATTCCACTCGCTTCGTAGCAGCTCAGCAGTTCGCTCGGTGATTTCCCACGCAGGTATTCGGCGACGGCGTCGGGCGACATTTCCGCGAGCAGAGGCAACGCCTGGTCGCGATCGACTGCGCTCCCGTCGGCCTGCAGCAGGCTCAACAGCACCTCGCCCGAGCTGAAGTCATGACCGGCTTCCTCGGGGTCGTCGCGAAAATTCCGCGCGCTCGCGACGGTGCTCGTGCGTGTGCCGCCGCTCTGCGAGATTGCGCGGTGAAACAACCCCTTGGCACGCGGCGACCCCAGCAGCGACAAGACGTTTAGCCCGCCCGCGGATTCGCCGAACACCGTAACGCGACCCGGGTCGCCACCGAACGCCGCGATGTTGTCGCGAACCCATTCGAGCGCTCGAATCAGGTCGAGAGTGCCGTAGTTCCCGGACGCGTCGGCGGCGCCGACGCCCTTCCCAGCCAGCGCAGCGTGCGAAAACCACCCCATCATGCCGAGTCGGTAATTCGTCGTCACCACGATCACGCGCTGCTGCTGCGCCAAGATACTTCCGTCGTAGACGGTGGCGCTGCCGAGCGTATTGCCGCCACCGTGGATCCAGACCATCACGGGCAGGCTCTTGCCCGCGGGCGGCACCTCACCGAGTGCGAAGGCGGGTGCGAACACGTTGAGCCTCAAGCAATCCTCACTGCCGGCCGCTTCGCCCGCGTCCAGTTCGGCCGCGTCGGGATCGACCCCGAGAATCCCATTCGCCTGGATGCAAGGCGGACCGGAGTCCACGGCCAGATGGGTACCGTCCCAGGGTTCCGGCGGATGCGGCGCACGCCAGCGATCGGCCCCGACCGGCGGCGCCGCAAACGGAACGCCGCGCCACACGTGCGCACCATTCTCCGCGATGCTGCCCACGAGTTCGCCCTGCGCGATTTGCCGTCGGGTTCCGGGATTCGGCTCGGACGGCGGGCCCGATTCGCGGCCATCGCAGCCGATCGCGCAGTACGCGACCGCGACCAGAATGCCGAGGCACCCGCCAGAGAGTCGCCAATTCGATCGACGCAGGATTGGAAACCGCTCGCAATGCATGGGAAGCCGATTGTACGCCAAACAACGGCATGAGCCCGCATTCGGCGGCGACGGCAATTCCCGTCTGATACCGTTCCAGCGCCGTGGATGGCTGGCGGAATTCAATGACGACCTGGCTGAACAACGCCCGCCTCGCCTTGCCGGCCTTTGCGGTCGTCATCGCCGTCTTCGTGTTCTTCCACGACAAGGCCTACACGATCGACGATCCGTTCTTCTTGTTGCAGGCGGATCAGGTGCTGAAGGACCCGCTCAACCCAAGCGGTTTCGAGATCGTCTGGGGCCCGCAGCTGGGCCGCGCCTCCGAGGTCTCTCCGACCGGCCCCGGAATGGCGTACATCCTCACGCCGACGGTCGCTTTCGGCGCGCAAGAGTGGATCGGCCACCTGACGGTCCTGTCCTTCCTCGCCTTCGCGGGCCTCCTGATGGCCTCGTTCGCGCAGCAGCTCGGCGCATCGCCTGCCGAGGCGCGGCTGGGCTCCACCGCCCTCGTCACCATCCCGGCCGTTCTCGCCCTGGCGGGCACCGTGATGCCCGACGTTCCCGCGATGGCGATGGGCCTGTTCGGGCTGGAACGTTGCATGGCCCTGCGTCGCGACCGCCGTCCCGCACAGGCGGCGGCGGCCTTGCTCGCGTTCACAGCGGCTATCCTGATCCGCTCGCATGCAGTGATGCTGCTTCCGGTCGCCGCAATCTTTCTCGTGGGCGATCGACTGCGCGAAGGGCGCTGGCGCGAATCGCTCGACTTCGGGCGGTTATGGCCGCTCCCGGCAGCCATGCTGCTCGTCGCCGCGATCGCGTGGATTACGCGCGACACGCAGAGCGGTTCGATGAATTTCGTAACCAGCCTCGATTTCCTGAAGGCCAGGGCGATTCCGCGTCATCTCGCCGGCTTCTTCTTCCACTTCGTGTTCGCGCTGCCTTTCGCGTTGGCGTGGTCACTGATGCACTTCCGCCGACTCTCGTTCAGGGTCTTTCTGGCCGCCTTCGTCGTGCTCGCGCTCATGCTCCCGCTGAAGTCCGTGTGGGCGATCCCGATTGCGGCCTTCGGCGCCACTGCGTTGATCGACGCCTTGCGCGACTGCTGGAATTCACGTGATCCGGATCGACTCGCGCTCGGCCTGTGGTTGATCGCGGCGTTGCCGGTATCGATCTACGTGCATCTGCCCGCCAAGTACCTGGTGATCTCGTCCCCCGCAATCGCGCTACTGCTGATTCTCGATTCGCGCTCGCTCAGCGTGCCCGCGCGCCGGGCCCTGCTCGGCGGCTTCATCGGCTTCGGCACGCTGCTCGGCCTGTTGATCCTCCAGGCCGATGCGCGACTCGCAGCCGTCGGCCGCGAAGCGGCGGCGAGACTGATCGCACCTCGGACCGAAGCGGGAAGACAGGTCTGGTACGCGGGCAGCTGGGGCTTCCACTGGTACGCAGAAGCCGCCGGAGCGGATGCGCTCGGCGCCGACCCCGAGGCGCCGGTGCCGGGCGACTTCATCGCCTACAGCAGCTTCCGTTCGGGGGCGCTCGGCAAAGATCACCTCGGCCATCTCGTCGACAAGGTGGCCGACGAAGGCCCGGCCGGCCGCGTGATGGATGCCGGCGTGGGCGCGGGCTTCTACTCCGACATCTACGGCTATCTACCGTGGTCCTGGGGAGACGGCGTGATCGATCAGTACGAGCTGTGGCGCGTAATGCGGAAGCGACCGCCCGGAGCGACACGCCGGGCAGAAGCTGCCGAAGACTCACGCTGAGTTCGAAGCGAGCGCTCAAGCGCCCGGAGCGAGGTCGGCCAGCGCCTCGAGTGCCTGATCGACGTGGCGATCGACATCGAGTTCGCTCTTGATCACGCGCCGGACGATTCCCTGCTTGTCGATCACGAAGGTCACCCGTTTGCTCGGCAGCCAACCACCGACACGCGCCACACCGAACGCGGCAGCGATCTTCGCATCAGCGTCGCTGATCAAGGGAAACGGCAGCCCGTGCTTGTCCGCGAACTGCGCGTGCGTCTCGGCCTTGTCCGTACTCACGCCGACAACTTCGGCGTCGAGGGAAGCGATCTCCGCGAACCGGTCGCGAAATCGCTTCGCCTCGCGGGTTCAGCCGGGTGTGAAGTCCTTCGGAAAGAAGTAGACGATCAGATTGCGCCGATTACGGTAGTCATCGGATCGGAGTGTCGATCCATCTGCCAGCGCACCGCTGAACGAAGGTGCTGTTTCGCCTTTCGAGATCACCTGCGGTCCTCCTCTCCAATCACACCTGTTTCGATGCTGCGCGAAAGCCCTGGTGGGCGCAACCAGGCCGCCGCGCCGACGCAGGAGAACGCTGCTAGATCGCCGCGGCCAGTTCTCCGAACGACTTCACGATGCCCTCGGCAAACGAATCGAGCGCCGGCACGAGGTGCGGGTCGGCCGCGATGCCGATCAGCAGATCTCCGCCGTACGAGAACAACACGACGTTGAGTCCGAGACCGTCCTGCACCCCGAAATAGGGATGAAAGGAATGGACCTTCGAACCAAAGCAGTAGAAGGGTTCGCTCGGCCCGCGGACATTGGACACCAGCAGATTCGAATTTCCCATCAAGCCTCGGAACTGCAACCACGAACTCGCGCGCAGCAACGTCGCCGGCAGCAACGAAGTAATGTGCGACCACATATTCGAGCCTTCGGCGACATCCTGCTCCTTCCGCTTGCGCGAGGTCTCGACGATACGCTCGACACGGCGGCGCAGGTCCGGCTCGTCGACCGGCAGCTCGACCACCATCGACGAGACGTCACAGCCGGGGCGCATATCGCCCTGCTTGCGGTTGTCGACCGGGCAGATCGTGGTGATTCGGCCCAGTTCATCGGCGTCGATCCCGTTCTCTCCGCAATAGCGGCGCAGGGCCCCGGTTACCGCCGCGAGTCCGATCTCGTTGACGGTCGCGCCCAATGCGCGCTTCGTCTCGAGCACCACGTCGAGTGGAAGGCTCGCGATCTCGAATGCGCGCCGCGAACTGACCGGTCCGTTGAACGGCAGTGAGTCGGCCTCGCCGGCGAAGGTCTCGACCGCGCGGGCGAACTTGAGCGCGTGGTCGACGGGCTTGCGAAGGTCCGCCACCGCGTCGACGACCTTCCCCACCCGCCGAACGGCATCGCCCGCGCGGTCGTAGAGAGCGTCGAAGAGCAGCCCCGGAGGCGATTCCTCCGCGGCGGGCTCCCAGGCGGGAGCTTCGATCTCCTGCTCCTCGGCCGACAGATCGAACAACAGCGCTCCGATCTCGACACCCGTCGCGCCATCGATCATCGAGTGATGGATCTTGCTGATCACTGCGAGGTTGTCGTCAGCGAGCCCATCGACGAAGAAGATCTCCCAGAGCGGCTTGTCGCGGTCGAGCGTGCCCGACTGCAGGCGCCCCATGAGGTCGAGCACCTGCCGGCGCGAGCCGGGTCGCGGAACCGCGGTCAGATGCACGTGCTTCTCGATCGCGAAGTTCGGATCGTCGACCCAGACCGGCCGACCCTGGTCGAAGGGGATATGGGCGATCTTCTTGCGAAACAACTCGAAGAGATGAAGGCGCCGCGAAATTGCTTCGCGAATGCGAGCGATGTCCACCGCGCCGGAATCGTCGCGCAGCGAGCCGGCTTCCATCAAGCCGAGGCAGCCGACGTGAAGGGGAATACGCTGGTCTTCGCCGTAGATGAAGGAAGCGTCCTGCGCACTGAGTCGGGTGGGGGGCATCGTTGCGTCCTATCGGAATCCGGCATCGTTCGTGCGGCGCGTGTTCGACGCCGTGTGGGCCGGGGGTCGCATCGGCCGGACACACGCCCTGCCCGTAGGCTCAGGAAACCGGTCCAGACGACGCCACCGCCGTGGGTTCATTCTCGAATCTGTCTCGAACTCCGGTCCGATCCCGCAAGCGGGCGCCTGGCGGGAGTGTGACTGACCGGCAGTCATGAAAATACGACGTTTATGGGCGAGCCGCAATCCCCTGAGATTGCAAAGAAATACAGAAATCGTGATTTTTCGCTGATTAACGGGTGCCATGGCTACCGTGTCGCTGGAATTTTGGTGCCGGATGCTGTTACGCTGCCATTGACGGGCCTCCTCGCGGGCCGGCGCCCAGGCGCCCCGGCCCCGTCCCGGTCGCCGCGCAATGGACTCGGTCATCGCGGTCGTCTCGGTGGCGTCATTGGGGAGGGGTGTTGTTCGCCGGAACCGCATGGTTGGCGGCTCTCGCTGGATTGCTTGGTTGGTTGATTGGACTCCAACGGTAGGGAAACCCGTGAAGCGGAATCGAGAACTCCATAGTGAGTGAAACGACGCGCCCGAAGCGCACGACGAAACGCGCACCGCGGCGAAAGAAGGCGACGGCGGAGGAGCCGGCTCCGGTCGAGGCGCCGCGGCGGAAGAAGGCCGCCAGCGACGACCCCGTGGAGCAGGCCGCCGCGCGCCTGGGCATCGAGCAGCTGCACCCCGAGCAGGAAGAGGCCATCTCGAACGTCCTCGACGGCCGTGATGTACTGATGATCCTGCCAACGGGCTTCGGAAAATCAGCCTGCTACCAGATCCCGTCGATGGTGATGAAGAAGCCGGTGGTGATGATCTCGCCCCTGCTCGCGTTGTTGAAGGACCAACACGACATCCTCGTCAACCGCGGGATCGACTGCGTACGGATCGACGGCTCGGTCCGTTCGCGCGCCCGGCGCGAAGCGCTCGAGCGAATCACCGAAGGCGGGCCGCTGCTCGTCATGACCACACCCGAGACACTCGCGGTCGATGACGTCAGCCAGGCGCTCGAGAAGACCGGCGTCGGGCTGGCCGCAGTCGACGAAGCCCATTGCATCTCGGAATGGGGGCACGATTTCCGACCCGCCTACCGGCGGCTCGGCAAGCGACTGCGCTCGCTGGGCGGCCCACCGATCCTCGCGCTCACGGCGACCGCGACTCCACGCGTGCGCGAGGCCATCGTGCAATCGCTCGGCCTGCGTGAGCCGCACCTGATCGCGAGTTCGCCGCACCGTTCCAACCTCGCATTCGAAGTCATCCACTGCGAGGGCGACATGCGGTTGCGCGCGCTGATCCGGCTGCTCAAGCGCCTGCGTCGACCTGGCATCGTCTACTGCTCGACCCGCCGCGAAGTCGACACCGTCTACGCGGTTCTGCGCCGCTTCAACATTCCAGGCCATCGCTACCACGGCGCGATGACCGCCACCGAGCGAAACGCCGAGCAGAAGAAATTCATGAACTCGCGGAACCGCTCGGTGATGGCCGCGACCAGTGCATTCGGCCTCGGAATCGACAAGAAGGACATCCGCTACATCCTGCACTACCAGGCCCCGGCGTCGCTCGAACAATACGTGCAGGAGGCCGGGCGCGGTGGGCGCGACGGCAAGAAGTCGAACTGCATCCTGCTGAACGACTCGGCCGACCGGAAGATCCACGAAGCCCTGCTCGCGCGTAGCCGAGTGCGCCCGGAGCAGCTCTACCAGCTCGGCATGGCGATCGCCGCGTGGAGCGACGAGGACCGCAGCCCATCGATGGAAGCGCTCGCGCTTTCCGCGGACCTCGGCCCGCGCACCAGCTCGGCGCTGCTCACGAAGGTCGAAGAAGCCGGTCTGGTCGAGATCGAGGACAAAGAGGTCCGCGTGATCTCCGATCGCGCGACGATCGAGGCCGACGTCAACAGCCTCGCCGGTCAGTTCGAGACGCTGAAGACCCAAGACGGTCGACGTCTCGATGCGATCGCCGAGTACGCACACGAGAACATCTGTCGCGCAGTCTACTTGCGCGGCTACTTCGGCGAAGAAGAGGACGAAGACGAACCCTGCGGCCTGTGCGACGTCTGCCGAGGACGCCCCGACCGACCGGACGAATTCTTTGCGCCGCTGGCGCCTCCGCCGAGTCGCAAAAAGAAGGGGAGGAAGAAGAAGCGCAGCGGCCGCCGCACTCGCCGGGCGAAGCCCACTGACTCCGAAAAGCCGGACTCACCCGAAAAGCCGGACTCACCCGACAAGCCGGACTCACCCGACAAGCCGCGGCGGCGACGGCGGGGACGCGGCCGGCGGAAGAAGACGGCCGCCGCGAGTTCGAGCAACGGCGCTGCGAACGCGGCGGACTCGGATGCGCCCGCGAAACCGCGCCGGCGACGAAGGCGACGGCGGCGCGGTGGCGGCCGCGGCGAGCCGAGAAGCACGGGCCCCGAAACGCCGTCATCCGGAGATGATGCGTGACCCACCCGGGTCGGCCGGGCGACGTCCGCTCCGGAGCGGCGTGCGCTTGTCTGGCCCTGGCGGCTTGCCTGATCGCAATCTACGCCACACCGAACGACGCGGTCTGGACCGTCGACTGCGGCGCGAAAGCGCTGCTGGCGGAGCGCTTCGTCGATACGAGTTTTTCCCGGCTTTCACTCGACTACCCCGCGGCAAAATACGACCCGCTCGGCAACGCGTTTCCGATCCCCAGCCCGTTCGCGATCCGGCTGGGCGACGCCTTCGTCTCGCATTACCCACCCGCCTACCCCGCAACGGCCGCGCCCTTCTACGCGCTGCTCGGACCCGCGGGCCTGCGTCTGCCCGCAGCGCTCGGCGTCGCTGCCTGCGCGTTCTTGTTCGCGTGCTGGGTGGCGCCGGTATTCGGGGAGCGACGTGCCTTCGTGGGCGGCCTCGCGCTCGCACTCGCCACGCCGCTGTTCTTCTATGGCGTCACGATTTGGGAGCATTCGATTACCGTTGCACTACCGCTCGCGTCGGTGGCAGCGCTCTCGCGGCCGAAAGGCGCGAGAGCGCTGCTCGCCGGGCTACTCGCGGGCGTCGCGTGCTGGTATCGAGAAGAGCTCGTCTTCATGTTGCCCGCGCTCGCCGCCGCGTGCCTGCTATGCGAGCGAACCTGGCGCGAGCTTGCATGGCTCACGCTCGGAGCCGTGATTCCGGGCGCGGGCCTCGCGCTCTTCAACACCTTCGCCTACGGACACCCACTCGGCGTCCACATCGAATACAACCTGCACTCGAGTCCGCCGCTCGCAGAAATCCTGCGCGACTTGGGCGCGCTCGCCAGCGGGATGGGAGCGAACCCGACCGAAGGGGCACTGCTGGCGACGAGCGCGGCCGCGGCCATCGGCCTCGCCTTCCTCGTCGCGCGCGACGACCGTCGACTCCCGCTCGCGATCATTGCAGCGACGGCCCTCGGGCTCGCCGCCTGGTTGCGCGGTACGACCGCGATATCGAGCGCGACGATCCCCTTCGTCGAAATGATGCGCTTCAACGGGTTCGCGGTGCAATTCCCGCTCGTCTGCCTCGCCGGCATCGGCTTCGCACGCCTGCGGCGCACCCCGAAATACGCACCGCTGCGAATCGGAGTGCTGGCCGGCGTTGCATTTCTCGCCTTCTCACTGCCCTTCCGCGTCGCGTTCAGCGACTTTTCGTCCGGTGGCCACTGGGGCCCGCGAATGCTGTTACCCGCCGCCCCCGCCTTGGTCGCCCTCGCGCTCGTCGCAGTCGACGGCGTGCCCGACGCTTCCGCGCGGAGCCGAGTCGTCCTGCGCGGCGTCTGGGTCGCGCTGGTCGCTGCCGGTTTGATCTCGAGCGTCCTCGCGATCCGCCTGCTCGACCATCAAAAGCGCGAATCCCGCGCGCTGCAACAGCGCATCGCAGGAGTCGACGCAGCGGTCGTCGTCACGAACTTTCCCGCACTCGGCCAGCAGCTGCCGGAACTGTGGCGCGAACGACCGCTGCTGCTCGTGAGCGACGCGGCCGGCTTCGCCGGTGTCGCACGATCTCTCGAACGTGAGCACATCGACGAGTTCCTGTTCGTCCAGGGCGCGCACCGTCGGCTCAGGCAGCGGCCGGGTGCCGACTGCGTTCTCGCCGGGCGCCACCGCGGCCGCCACGTAGCCCGCGTCTTCGACGTCGACCTGCTGCGCTGCCGCCCGCACGGCCCAGATTAGAGATCGGCAGCGAAGCCCACGGTCGCCGACAGCCATGCGAGATAGGCGCGGTCTTCATCAGCCAGCCGCGTGCTGCCGAAGCGTTCGTGCGCCAACGCAGCCGCGGCCTCGAGTTCTCCGGCCCTGCAGAGCGCGTACAGCCTCAGGTAGCCGACGAACTTCGGATCGACGCCGGGGGCGTGCACGTAGCCGAGGTGATCGGCCGCCTTCGCGAAGTCACGTTCCGCGAGCGCGAGTGCTGCGAGCCGGTAGCGATGCGCGCGCGGAGGAGCACCGCTCGCGAGGCCCCGCGCCATCGCGTCGAGCTGATCGTCATCGATTTCGAGCCACCAGATCGGCAGCGTGTACAGATGCCCGGTCGCAAGAGCGGCGTGGAGCTTCCTGACGCGCTCGCCGCTCGGAATCTTCCGTCCCCCACGAACGCCGCGCGCGTCGTCGATCATCTTCTGGAACCTGAACGCCTCGATGGTGGATTCGCGCATCGCCTTCGGCCAGGCGGCGCGAATGAACGCGCTGTTCAAAAATCGCTTGCGCGAAGCGTCTACGTCCATCCAGGCCAGATGCACCCGCTCCTTTCGCCCGAAGTGGATGTCATCGGACAACCGCTTCGGGAAGTCGTCTACGAGAGGCAGCACTTCGCTCGTGAGCGCCCGCAACGCCGAAGCATCTGCGATGAACGTCGCGCCTAGCTGCTCGGGCCGCTCGAAACCAAGCGCGCGCAACTCCGGAGCCACCACGGGATCGCGCCACTGCCGAGAAAAGGCTTCGAGCGAAACGGGCCAGCGCGCGTTGCGAGTCCCAACGAGCATCCAATTCAGCCCGGCCCCCGACCACAACGTGCAGTCCTCGAAGACATCGCAGTAGGCGCGGATGATCGCGAGCGAATCTCCCGGCACCAGCGAATGAACGGGCAGCCAATAGGTGTTGATTCCGCCCTCGGCCAGGCGGTCGTATACCAGCTCGAAGTACTCTCTGGTGTAGAGATTCACGATGCCGCTGTGCTTCGGCGGCGGCGGCTCACTCGTGATCAGGTCATAACGCCGGTCGGTGGTCAGCAAGAAGAAGCGGCCGTCTTCGATATGAACGTTCACGCGCGGGTCGCGCAGCGGATGAGTAGCGGCATCCGGGTAGACGATCTCGCTCATCTCCAGAACGTCACGGGAGATGTCGACGACATCGACCCGTTCGAGACTCGCCGTGTCGGTCAACGCCTTCGCGGTATTGCCGATGCCGAAGCTGATCAGCAGCGCACTCTCGGGCCGCGGATGAAGAGCCACCGGCAAGTAGACGAACTGCTTCATGTAGCGGCGTGCCCAGACATTGGTCGACGCCATCCCGAAACCGCCCGTCACCAGCCGATACGAGACCGGCACTCCGTATAGATCCCGTTCGAGGAAGGTCACCGTCTCGGTGAGGCCCTCGCGGCGTCCGACGACCTTCGAACCCGCTTCGCCCATGCGCTCCGCGACGGTACGGACGAACTCCGACTCCATCCTTCCGAACGGAAACAATGCGAGGGCGAGCGCAAACGCTGCCCCGGCGGCGAACTGCGGCACAGGCGATGTGACTCGCCCCTCGACGTTGCACGCCGGGCGAATCATCAACGCGACGACGGCATAGATGGTCGCGAGTGCGAACAAGGAGAACTCGACGCCGAGCAGTGGCAGCATCGCGAAGCCACCGACGATCGCTCCCACGACGCCGCCGACCGTGTTTGCGAGCGTGAGCCAACCCGCGGCGCGTGTCTCGGGCTTCACTTCGCGTTCGAGCGCGGCGCCCGTGACCGTGAACAAGGCACCCGAAAGCGTGGAGACCGGCAGCATCAACGCAACCGACAGCCAGATGATGTCTCTCGGCTCGCGAATCAGCGCGATGCCGTAGCCCGCAACCGCGAGCCCGAACAAGCGGTACGAGCCCGCGGTGAATGCTCCGGCTGCGAGCGCGATCACGGGAGCGAATCGGAACGCCTCGGGATCGCGACGCAACCATCCGCCGGCCAGCGCTCCTCCGATGCCGATCCCGCCGAGTACGATCGATAGCACCAGCGCGAAGCCGAGACTGGTGTTCTCGACGAACAGGTGGAGAAAGCGAAACCAGACGACTTCGAGCGCGAGCAGTGCCGCTCCGGACGCCAGAGCCGCTGCCAGGAGCCTCCTCGCGGGCGCGCTGACGCGAATCTTCGCGGGCATCGCGGCCGCGGCAGCGGGCGTTTCGAAGGATGCGCTGCTCGCAACAGCGACCGCAACCAGTGCTGCAACGCCGTTCAAGGCAGCCGCAACGAACGCACTGCCACGCACACCGAAGCAGCCGATCAACACGGCCTCGCCCACCAACGCACCCACCACCGCACCGAGCGTGTTCCAACCGTAGAGCCGACCGAGCACCGAACCAAAATTCGGATCGTGCGCGCGCAGCACCTTCACGAGCACGGGCAAAGTCGCGCCCATTGCAGTTGCCGGAATCGCGAGCATCGAGAACGCGATCAAGAGCCTCAGGGAGTTCAGAAGCCAAGGCTGATCGAGGAGTGGTCGCCATAACGGCACCAGCCAGCCGCCGAACGAGGGCAACACCCACACGAGCGCAACGCCGGCCGCGCCGATCGAGATCTCGAGCAGGCCGTAGAAGAACAGCGGGCGGACGATGCGCGCACCGTGGCGCGCAACCAGGGCGCTGCCGATCGCGAGCCCCGCCATGAAACTCGCGAGCACCAGACTCGACGCCCAGACGCCGTTTCCGAAAGCGAGCCCGGCCTGTCGAAACCACAGGGTCTCGAACAGCAACGCCGCTGCGCCCGAGACGAACATGATCGCGCAGAGAATTCGGGAGATGGACGAGGCGGCGCGCGGCTCCCTCAACGATATTTCGAGAAGTCGGGATCTCGCTTGTCCGCGAAGGCGTTCCGGCCCTCCTGCGCCTCTTCGCTCTTCGCGAAGCTGTCGAGCCCCGCAAATGCGAGTTTGCCGATGCCGTAGGCCTGCGCGCTGTCGGCATTGAACGAGGTCTTCAGGAAGCGCAATGCCGACGGCGACAGCGCCGCAGCCTCCGCCGCCCACGTGCGGGCCTCGTCCAACAGTCTCTCAGCAGGTACGACCGCATTCACGAGCCCCCACCTCTCGGCCTGCGCGGCGTCGTACTGCCGACAGAAGAGCCAGATCTCGCGCGCGCGCTTCTCTCCCACGACGCGCGCGAGGTAGGCGGTGCCGTAACCCGCGTCGAACGAGCCGACCCGCGGCCCGGCCTGCCCGAAGCGCGCATGCTCGGCCGCGATCGTCACATCGCAAACCACATGGAGCACGTGCCCGCCTCCGATCGCGAGCCCATTGACGGCGGCGATCACCGGCTTCGGCGTGTCGCGGATCACGTTGTGGAGCGTGTCGATCTCGAACAAACCATTCGCGCTGGTGCCGTAGCTGCCCTTCTCGACATACTCCTTCTGGTCGCCACCAACGCAGAACGCGCGCTCTCCCGCACCGGTCAGGATCACGCAGGCGACCTGCGAATCCGTCCAGGTGCGTTGGAACGCGTGGATCAACTCCTCGACGGTACGCCCGCGGAATGCGTTCAACCGCTTCGGGCGGTCGATCGTGATGATCGCGCTCGGGCCGTCGACCTCGTATCGAATATCCTGGTATTCCATGGTTCGACGATTCTAACCCGGAGAAGCGGTCCAGTGCTGGAGTTCCTGCGGTGGGCATTCCAAGGGGAACGAGCCGGCCGCCCTTGACGAACGCAGGCCGGCGCGTTGGACTGGTGGAGCGTCGCACGCTGAAGCGGATGCGGGGGGATCGACACTGCGGAGCCGGGCGGGTCGAAATCGGAATGCGCGAACGCAGGCGGCGATCGCCGCTCTCGCATGCTGCGCGGCCGCCGTCGCGGCATGCGATCGAGAGCCTCCTACGGCGATCGGAGGCCCGGCGGTCGGCTGGCCGGTCTACGCCGCTGATTCGGGTGGCTCTCGCTATTCGCCGCTCGAGGAAATCACACCCGCCAACGTCGAAGACCTGGAAATCGCCTGGGAGTACCATACTGGCGATCTTCGCGACGACGCGATGCGGAATCGCAATCACGCCTTCCAGGCGACGCCCATCCTGTTGGATGATGCACTGTACTTCTGCACCCCGCGCAGCCGCATCGTTTCGCTGGACGCGGAGACGGGTCGCGAACGCTGGGTCCACGACCCGGAAGTCGACCGCTCGCTCGGCCACTACAACTTCAACTGCCGCGGCGTCGCCGCGTGGAGCGACGATCGCGCCGACAAGGCGACCGCCTGCGCCAGACGCATCTTCGTCGCGACCGCAGACGCCCGCCTGATCGCAGTCGATGCCGCGACGGGCGAAGCTTGCACCGCCTTCGGTGGGCAGGGCGAAGTCGACTTCTCGATCGGCGTCGGAGCCCGCGAGCCGCGCGAGTACGGCAACTCTTCTCCGCCGGTCGTCGGCGGCGACGTGATCGTGGTCGGCTCGTCGATCAGCGAGAGTCGCCGGGTCGACATGCCGAGCGGCAAGGTGCAAGCCTTCGACGCGCGCTCCGGCGCACCGCGCTGGAGCTGGGATCCGATTCCACGCGATCCGGACGATCCCGCCCGCACCACCTGGAAAGGCGACAGCGCGGATGTCACCGGGGCCGCGAATGTCTGGTCTCTCGCTTCGGCCGACTCCGAGCGCGATCTCGTCTTCCTCCCGACGAGCAGCCCATCGCCGGACTTCTTCGGCGGCGAACGGATCGGCGACAACCGCCATGCGGACAGCGTCAGCGCGTTGCGGGCATCCACCGGCGAGCTGGTCTGGAGCTTCCAGACCGTCCACCACAACATCTGGGACTACGATGTCGCTTCACAGCCCGTGCTGATCGATTTTCCGCTGAACGATCGACTCGTGCCGGCGGTCGTCCAGGCAACGAAGATGGGCAACCTCTTCATTCTCGATCGCGAGACGGGCGAGCCGCTCGTCCCGGTCGAGGAACGCCCGGTGCCCCAGACAACGGTCGCGGGCGAGGTGACGGCAGCCACGCAGCCCTTCCCCAGCTGGCCGCCGCCGCTCGCGCCGCAGTCATTGCGTCCGGAGGAGGCCTGGGGGATCACACCGATCGACCGGATTGCGCGTGCGCGAAAGATCGCCGCACTGCGTTCCGACGGCGTGTTCACACCGCCGAGTCTCGAGGGCAGCGTGATGTTCCCCGGCTCTGCAGGCGGCTCGAACTGGGGCAGCGTCGCCTACGACCCGAAACGCCGGCTGCTGTTTGCAAACACCAGTCGAATCGCGAGCACGGTGCAGTTGATTCCGCGCTACGAAGCGGACTTCGACTCCGATCGCGGCCGCTACGTCGCACGCTTCGAGCAAGCCGGCACTCCGTACGTCGCGCGCTTCGACGTGCTGGTATCGCCCGTGGGAGTACCCTGCAACGCACCGCCCTGGGGTGCGATCGCCGCACTCGACTTCGGCTCACGTAGCCCGCGCTGGGAAGCATCGCTCGGAACCGTACGTGACCTGTCTCCCGTGCCGATCCCGATCCCATGGGGCGTCCCGAACATGGGCGGGCCGATCGCGACCGCGGGCGGCCTCGTATTCATCGGCGCGGCACTCGACAACTATCTGCGAGCGTTCGTCAGCGAGACCGGCGAGGAGATCTGGAAGGGGCGACTGCCGGCGGGTGGGCAGGCCACACCAATGACTTATCGCGTTCGGGACGGCGGACGGCAGTTCGTGGTGATCGCCGCGGGTGGGCACGCGCAGATGCGCTCGTCTCCCGGCGACAGCCTGGTGGCCTTCGCACTCGCACGATAGGCGACTGATCCCGCGTGCTTCGCGGAGCCACTGTCCTACACTCCGGCGCACATCAAAGGGAGCCACTGAATGAACCGCCACCATGCATCCGCTGCGCTCGCCTCGCTGCTCGCCCTGTGCCTGTCAGCGTTGCCGGGTCGATCGCTCGCCTACCCACTAGACGGCTACGAGAGTACCGGCATCAAGCGTCTCGAGATCCAGCGCATGGTCCAGGAAGGCCAGGCCCAGGGCAAGAAGCGCCCCTCGGGCGAGCTGCTGCCGCTCGCGATGGTCGACCTGCGTCTGCTCGACCACCCCGACTTCGAATTGCCCACGCCCGACCCGACGCTGACCGCGCGTGTGAAGCGACTCGTCGGACCCGACGTCGGCCGCTACGGCATCACGCTACTCGACCTCTCGGATCTCGCGAACCCGCGCTACGCGGAATTCAACGGCAACCAACAGCAGAACCCCGGCAGTGTGGGCAAGATCGTCGTCGCGCTCGGGATCTTCCAGGCCCTGGCCAACGCACACCCGGACGACATCGACGCGCGCAAGCGCGTCTTGCGTGAGGCGATGATCACTGCGGACGAGTTCAGCGTCTACGATCACCACACGGTCCGGATCTGGGACGGTGCCAACAACCGCCAGATCCGGCGCCCGATCGCGAAGGGCGACACCGCGTCGCTCTACACCTACCTCGATTGGATGATGTCGCCGAGCTCGAACTCAGCCGCCGGCATGATCCAGAAGCACCTGATCCTGCTGGCCCACTTCGGCGCCAACTACCCGGTTACGCAGGAGCAGGAGACGAAGTTCTTCGCCGACACGCCGAAGAAGGAGCTCGCGAAGATCTACCTGGAGGCGATCGAGTCGCCGGTCGAGCGCGCCGGAATCAGCACCGATGAACTCCGGCAAGGCAGCTTCTTCACACGCCAGGGCAAACGTCTCGTGCCCACGGGTACGAGCAGTTACGCAACGCCGCGTGGCCTCGCAAAATTCATGCTGAAGATGGAGCAGGGAAAGCTCGTCGACGAGTTCTCGAGCCGAGAAATCAAGCGGATGCTGTACATCACCGAGCGCCGCATTCGCTACGGCTCGTCGGGCGTGCTGCGCCCTTCGGCGGTCTATTTCAAGTCGGGATCCCTCTATAGCTGCATGGAGGAACCGGGCTTCGTCTGCAAGAAGTACCACGGCAACAAGCGCAACTACATGAACTCGATCGCAGTCATCGAGACGCCCGCCGGGCAGGACCGCTTGTTCTACATGGTCTCCGTGCTGTCGAACGTACTGCGCAAGAACTCCGCGCAAGATCATCGCGACCTCGCACGTGCAATCCACAGCTACCTTCTCGGCATGCACCCGGAGAAGCCGGGTCCCGACGGCAAGCCGCTGTCGGCAAGCTACGGTGAAGGCTTCATCGGCTACGAGGCCGAACAGGCGGCGCTCACGCTCAAGACCGATACCCAGGAAGCGCTGATCGCACTCGGCTACGAAATCGGTGAGATCGACGGCGTGATCGGCCGCGGTACCCGCGCGGCGATCAAGAAGTTCCAGCAGTCTCAGGGGATCCCGGCGAACGGGAAGCCCTCGCCGGTGCTGATCCAGTCGATGCGAAAGGTTGCGCAGCAAAAGGGCCTGGCCCGGCCGGCGCCCGGCACCGACTGAACGGGCGCTCGCCGCCGCGTGTCTGCATTCGACTACATCGGGCGCGTTGCGATCGTCACCGGGGCCTCGTCGGGAATCGGGCGCGCGATCGCACTCGACCTCGCGCGGCGCGGGGTGCGACTATGCCTTCTGGCCCGGCGTGAAGCACAGCTGCGCGCAGTACTCTCGGAAGTACAGCAGTCGAGCCCGGACTCGATGCTGTGGTTCGGGAGCGTCGACGACCGCGCCACCTGCGATGCCCTCGTGCGTGCAGCGCTCGACCGCTATGGCCGGGTCGACATCCTGGTCAACAACGCGGGGATCAACCGCCACGCCGGCATCGACGAACTCGACGTCGACGACGCCATCGCGATGGTCGGAACCAACCTGCTCGGCTGTATCTACACCACGCTTGCCGTGCTGCCTGCGATGCGCGAGCGGCGCGAAGGCTGGATCGTGCAAATCGGCTCGGGCAACAGCCACATGGCGCTGCCCGGCCAGGCGTTCTACTCGGCGACGAAGCACGGACTGCGCGGCTTTACCGAGGGAATCGCCTACGACCTCGAAGGCAGCGGCGTACACGTGCACCTCGTGAACCCCGGACCGATCGACACGGAAATGCTCGCGCAGCTCGCCGAAACGCGCGAGCCGTCGCTGGTGACGAGCGGAACGCTGGTCGGCCCCCATCCGCCCGCGGTCGTCGCCGACGCGGTGCGTCGGGCGATCGAGACGGGACGTCACGAAGTCACCGCTCCGCGCCGCTACGCGCCACTGTTCCGGCTGCACGACATCGCTCCGGGACTCTTCCGGCGCGCGATCGCACTCGCGAACCGCAAGCGCCCCGCCCACTGAAAGCCCGAATCGAGTGGAATCAGAGAGCCGGGGATTCGCTGCGCAATCCCAACAGCACTTCCGCGGACTGGAGGTAGGTATCCTCGCCGATGAAGGTGTGCTGGCTTCCGGTGTGCATGTCGCGGAAACAGCGCTGGAGCACACTGCCGTTCCGGACTGCTGCGGTACCCGCGGCCAGGTGCACCATGTCGACAGCGTCTTTGGCCGCCTCGGTCGCATAGGTGGCGGCCGTCCGCATCAGCGCACGGTCTTCGATGCCCACCTCATCCCCCGAATCCGCCTTCCTCTGGGCTTCCGAGAACACATCGACGACGAGCAGTCGCGCCGCCCTCAACTCGGCTTCTGCGCGGATATAGTCCTTCTGGAATGTCGGCCGCTCGGCGAGCACGGTCGTCTGGCCCATACGCGTGTGTTCGCGCGCCATCGCGTTGATTTCGTCGAGCGCGCGACGCGCGACGCCGAGCGCCCAGGCCGCATGGCCGGCGCCCGTGATCGGGAAGATCCCCATCCGGTACATTCCGCCGCCGCGCTTCGGCTCCGTGGTAAAGAGCGGGTAGGTCCATGACTCCCGCACGAAGACATCCTTGCATTCGTAGTCGTAACTGCCCGTGCCCTCGAGTCCCATCACGTACCAACCGTCGGTGAACGTGATCTCCTCGCGTGGGATACACGCGACGCGCATATCGGGCAGGCCGTTCGGAAGAATCGGCGGAGCACCGTCGACGAGCGGAATGAAGCCGCCCATCACGTACTCGGAGTGGCCCGTTCCGCTACCGAAGTGCCAGCTCCCGGTTACACGGTAACCGCCGTCGACCGCAACCCCCTGCCCGTTCGGCGCAAACTGCCCGCCGAAGCAGTAGTCCTTGCCCTCGCCGAAGAGTTCGGCAACCGCGTCGTCCCCGAGAAATGCACCCGCGAATCCAACCGAAGGCCCGTTCGCGATCACGTTCCAACCCGCGGATCCGTCCGCGCGCGAAACCTCCTCGGCGACCGCGATCTGCGTTTCGAAGTCGCATTCGTCTCCGCCCACGGCCCGGGGCTGAAAGACGCGGAAGAGGCCGGCCTGCTTCATGGCCTTCACGGTTTCGGGCGGAAGCGTACGATCGTCCTGCGCCTGCTGAGCGTTGGCTTCGACGATCGGCGCGATCGCGCGCGCGCGGCTGAGCGGATCGTTCGACTTCGGTGATACGGAATCCGGAGAGGTGGCCATGACGCAGTCCTCGTGACGGGCAAGCGGCCCGCAAATCGCCCGGCACGTGCCCACCGAACCGTCGGCGGCCGCACCGATCTGAAGGATCGATGCGAGACTAATGACTAATAGTCATTAGCGCAACTGCCAAAACAACGATCGCGCGACCCTTCGACGCCGTGCTCCGGCAACGATCCACGTCTGGATTCAGAGCACCCGTTCGATGCGAATCGAGCGTCCTCGCTCATCCCAGGCCCGGCAGCCCGAGAGATCCGAGTTCCGTTGGACCAAGCGGATCCCTTGGTAGGCCCCCCACACGACACTTGCCGCCACGGTCGCATGCGCGATCGCGAGGGAGCTCCCATATCCGGTCGGGTCGAGCGCAGCCGGCACGAGGCTCGCAATGAGAGTCCCTGCGAGCAGTGCGATCACACTGCCGTGGCGCAGACGGTCTCGCGGATTCGCGAAGGCCTCGGGCCAGTCGAATCGCGCGGGCGCGCTGCGCACGGGTGCCTGCCATCCCGAGGGAGCGGGCTGCGGCCGCCGTGCTGCGGCCGCGCGAGCTTCGCGCACGAGCTCGCGACCGCCGCAGAACGCACAGACCTTGATCCGGAGCGCGTGTCGCCACCAGCAGTAAAGCAGCCCGGGCAGTGCGAGGCAGCACCACGCAAGCAGCTCGATCGTGTCGGAGCCCTCGAGCAGCGTATCCGCCTCTGCGGTCCGCAGGCAGTCGGTGCACATCATCCGGGTCTTCATTCCTCGCGCCCTCCCGAACCCCGTATCGGCAGAAGGAGCTGCGACTTGCGATAAATCTGCAAAATTCCGCCCCCAGGCGACCGGATGATCGGGTAACCCTTCCCCACGGAGCCGCCCCCCGAAGCGGGCGCGACGAATTCGGAGTCGGCTTCAAGCGGCGACGACCGAGATCCGAAACCAGGACTGCAGCCACGAGCCACAGGAGCAAGCCCATGACCCGCCTCGCCATCGATTTCGAGAACCCCTCGAAGGCCTGGTGGCGAGAAGGCGGGCAGGAGCTCTGGGACGCGATCACGGAGAGCTTCGACGGCAACAGCGTCGTGCTCGACGATCGGATGGCCGAGTCATGGCTGGCCTCGGCGCGCGAGATCCCCGGTTGGGACGAAGGTCCCGAGTACGCCCCCCATCCGATCACGGTGGCCGAAGTCGACGAATTCGAGGTCGACTACTAG
>CAXMSF010000228.1:0-4797 GCA_964196055.1 uncultured Gammaproteobacteria bacterium
GCCGCGCGATACGACGCCGCGGCGCGCTCGAGGTAGGGGAGCGAGTCCAGTTGGCGCGCGCCCACCATCATGAGGTCGCCAGCGGCCTCGGTAGCGCTGCCGGCTGCTTCGAAAAGATGCTCGACGAGGAGAGGATCGGGAGCGTCCGGATCCAATGCGGCCTCGGCCTGGGCCAAGTGTTCCCCTCGTTCGCCCACCGAAGGTGTCCAGATCGACGCGCGGAGCGTGGCGGACACCGGGTTCGCCGGGTCGAGTGCAGCCTGGGTCGCAGCGCTGGCCGCTCGAGCTTCCGGCGAGCCGAAACGGTCCTCGAGCGCCCACAAGGCGGGCCAGTAGCCTGCCTCCTGTGCCAAGGCGTCCTCACATGCGTTCACGGCAGCCTCGGTGCCCGGCGGCGCGAGTCGTGCGGCCATCGTGAATGCAAACGCGCTGCGTGAGCCGGCGGTCGCTCTGCCTTCGTCCGCCCATCGCCGGGCCCGGCGCTCGAGATCGTCGTCGTCGAGCATTAGCGCTCTGCCGATCATCGGGTTGCCTGGAACGCGTTCCTCAGCGCGAAGCAAAGCCGTCCGGCGGTCGGTCACCCCCGTAGCCTCCGACACCTCCGCAATCGCAAGAGCGGCACCCGCGGCGAGCTCGTACGGCGCTTCCTCGAGCTCACGTTCGAGCAAAGCCACGAAAGACGCACCGTCTCTATTACGTGCGGCGTCGTCGGCGCGAATCACGCTCGACGAAACGCTTGTCGTCTCGTCCGTCATCGTTTCGAGCAATCGTCGGACCTCGCTGCCGTCCTCTGCGTCCGCCGCGACCAAGCGCCTCCAGGCCCGCACGTAGGCGCCCAACTTCGGCTCTTGCTGCGCGTCCTGCGACGCACGCTCGTAGCCGGCGAGATCGCCCCGCTCCGCGTAGAGACGTGCACGCCGTGCGGCACTCACCGTCAGAGCTTCGGGCGTTTGGCTGGAGGCGCTCTCCAGCGCTTCGATCGCTCTTTGCGCATCGCCCGAAATTGCGGCAGCCTCGGCGACGGTCCAAAGCGATGCGGTGTCTTCAGGTTGCTCGAGCAGCGTTCGTCGGACCGCGGCTGCGACCGGCGGCGAGACGTGCTCCGCTATCGCCCGTAGCGATTCGAGGGCGGCTTCATCGTCGCCGAGGCCGCGTGCCGCGCGAATCACGCCGAGACGCGCCGCGAGCAGTGCGGGTTGCAGCTCGAGGACGCGGTCGAACGCACCCTTCGCCGCTTCGAGCTTGCCGGCGCTCTCCATGAGCTGCGCGGCGTGTAGGAGCATGGCCGCTTTAGCGCCGGCGTCCGGCCAACATGCCGCAGCGTCCATGAGAGCCTCTGCGGCGCGTGCCGCGTCGCCGCGTGCCAGGCGCGCCGAAGCCGCCAGAACTCGTGCCACGTAGTCGCCTTCCTGAAGCGCGGCGGCGTGGGAAGCAGCCTGTTCGGCAGCCGCGGGATCACGAAGCTTGGAGAGCTGAATGCGCGCGAGCAGATTAAGCGCCGACCCGCGCTCCGTCACACTCAGGTCGAGGCCGGCCTCCTTTTCCAGGGCGTCGGTTGCGGCCGCCCAGTCTTCGTTCAGCATCGCGTGCCGTCGCAGCGCCCGAAGCACCACGACGTCTCGGGCGTCGGCTGCCAGTGCGCGCTCGTAGTTGCGTGCCGCGGCATCGATGCTGCCGAGTTGCTCGTGGAGCTCCGCGGCCGAAGTCAGCAGTCGCGCGCGCGCCGAACCGACAGCGCGTTCCGCCAGACCCTCGAGCAGCTCGATGCGTCGGCGCTTCGCTTTCGGCGTGTCGCCAACGAGCGGAAGGGCCTCATGGCGCGAAGTATGCTGAAAGACCGTGCGTTGCGCCGCTTGCGCGCCGGAGTCGGACGGGTCGGAGGGACGGCTGGAGCGCTTTGCTCGCGGGCCCGTTTGCGTTTCGATGAAGGTGTCGAGCAGCGTGGAGATCGCATCCTCGTCGAAATCGAACGAGGGCGCGCTCGAGTCCCGGTTCGCCGGAGACAGGTCGTCTTCAGACATCGCTTCCCCACAGGGCTGATTCGGAACCGAGCCAGAACCGAAGAAGGTCGAGGCCGCGTGCAGAGGCTCTCAGGGCGTCCAGGCTGACCGCGCCGTTCAGCACGGTCGTGATCCCGGCTACGATGTCGCCCGATGCCAAAAGCCCCGCTCGGTCGGCACTGCGCTGGAGGCTTTGCGCGAATGCGAGCAGGGAGGAAGGCCCGAGGTTCGCGTCGCCGGCCGCCTCGTGGACCGCCTTGCGAACCGCTCTCCGCAGCTTGACGTCCGCCGCGGGCAGGGCAGGTTCGCCACGCCCGACTTCACAGCGCGCAGCGCGAAGAACAGCCGCCAGCGTGCCGGCCACCTTCTGAGGGGAGTCATCGAGGAGCCCTGCAGCGCCGTGCGGCGCCGCCCAGGCGAGACGCCCGGCGACGAATCGCCCTGCGCGATCGAGACCACTTTGAGCGCTGCGAGGGACCAGCCAGTCGATTTCCGCGTCGCGACCTGTGCGCGCGATTACCAGCGCCAGGTCATCGGACAGCCCGACCGACCCGAGCCGGGCGCCAAAGCGCTCGGAGAGTCGCTCGAGCTCACCACAGATAGGATCGCTCGCTCCGGCCTTCTTGGCGCGAAGCCGATCCTTCGACAACCCAGGGCCCGCACGAAGCACGACTTGCTGGAGGACTGCGTTGGCGTCTGGATCCCACAGCGCGGCGACCGAGACCTTGCCGAGATTCACGGCGGCGCCCTCGTCGGCCGGCGACGCAAGCCCCAGCGCGCTTTGTACCGTTCGTGCCGCGCCGGCCCGTTCGGTATCTCCTTGCCACGTTGCGGCCTTGCGCAAGCCTTCGAGGAGTGGCCCATCGAGGTCACCCGCGTCGATGCGCTCCCAAATCGCGCGTTCGTACGTCGCCAATGCCGGGCCCTTGTCCACTTCATCGAGGAGCTCGACGAGACTGGCGACCGCGAGGGCGTCTGTCGGCTCCGCCTCGAGCGCGCGGCTGTAGGCGTCGATCGCGGCCCCGCGGTTGTCGAAGGCTGTCTCCAGCACGCCGATGCGTGTCCATATCTGTGTGTCTGCGAGGCCGAGCGCTTCGACCGCGCGCAACTCTCCGAGCGCTGCGTCCTTTTGCCCGAGGTGCGTTTCGAGGAAGTCGGCTGCCCCGATGTGGGCGACTCGGCGTTGCTCCTCGGGGATGCTTGCTGTGGACAAGCGCTGCAGGCATTCGACCGCCTCCGCCCATTGTTCGAGCGACACGTGAACCTCCGCCGCGAGCGCCAATGCGCCGGCGTGCTCCGGTTCCGCGGTGAATAGCTCATCGAGCGCTTCGAGCGCCCCGGGCCGATCGCTGAACCCGCGAAGGAGGCGGGCGCGCTCGTAGAGCAGATCGAGTCGATCCTTCGGGCCGCCCAGGGCAAGCCGGTCAGACACGAGCACTTCGAGCGCCTCGGCGTCTTCTTGCTCCGCGAGCAGGTCATGCAGACGGCGGAAGGCGATGTCCCGCGTGGGGTCTTCTTCGAGCGCGCGCCGGAAGAGGTCTTCTGCTTGCTGGTCCTGCTCGAGGCAATCGAGCCGCACGACGCCGGCCTCCTCCAACAGATCGGCTTTCAGTGAGCCTTCGACGAACGGCGCGAGCCGCTCGCAAGCTTGAGCGACCAAGGGCCATTGCCGGGCCTGGCGTGCCGCGCCTCGTAGCGTCTCCCACAGCGAGAGGTCGTCCGGTCGATCATCAACCGCGTTGCTGAGCAGCGCGACCGCTTCGGCGCCCCGATCGGCGTCGACGAGCGCGCGGCAATACGCGGCGTCGAGCGATCCTCGTCCGACCGCTTCACTGTGGTGCAGCTTGCTCGCGAGCGCGTTAGCCCGAAACTCGGCGTCGTCACCAGGTGCTAGTGCTTCGTCGATGGCGATGGCGGCGTCGGCGTGGACCTCCGCAAGGCCTTCGGCTTCCTGGGCAAGCATGAAGATCTCGTCCGCAGCCCCGGCCCCTCGGGCGATGCGTTCCGCGCGCAGACCCTGGAGGAGCGTACCGGCCCGCAAGGCATCGGTCGGCGCCAGCGCGGCCAGTTGAAGCCAAGCATCGCTGGCCGAGACGCCCTCTTCACCGAGTGACGCGCGTAGGGCCCCATAGGCAGCACCGAATCCGTCGGCGTGTTCCTGAGGCGAGGCGTCCGCAAGCACTTCTTCGGCGACCGAGCGTTGATCCCCGGTCGTGAGATTGGTGGGTGTCGAAAGCAGAGCGACCGCCGCACAAAGCGCCGTGACGGGGTGGTCGAGCGCTCGCTCATAGGCATCACCCGCATCGGCATCGCCGACCGAGCTCAGGGCGTCACCCCGCAGCAAGGCGTAGAGCTCGGGCACGCCGCCGCCGAGGTCGCTCTCCGAGAGGTGAGCGTAGGCTCGCAGCCTTGCGTGCGCGTCGTCTTGGCGGCGAGCGACGTCGAGCAAGGCGAGTCCGGCAGAGGGCGATCCCGGCGCTTCCAAGAGCGCTTGCTCGTACGCATGTTGGGCGGCGGTCAGATTTCCGCTCTGCTCGGCGGTTGCTCCGGCGAGAAGCAGCGACCGCTCTCCAAGGGCGGCGCTCGGTTCACCCTGGGACCGCTCGCGCACCAACGAGACCACATCTTCCGGATGCCCGCCTTCGCGCAAGACACCCTCGAGCAAGGTGACGGTGTAGCGGTCGTCGGGAGCGGCCCGCAGCGCTTGTCGAAGGACGCGCTCCGCCGCGTCCCAGTCCCGGCTCCGGGCATAGGCCTGCCCTGCCGCGCACAGGTGCCCCAGTTGTGCATCTCCGGC
>CAXMSF010000229.1:0-2655 GCA_964196055.1 uncultured Gammaproteobacteria bacterium
CTGCTGTTCGATGGCAAACGCAACCGAAGTACTGCTCGATGGTCTGACCTTTCCCGAAGGCCCGCGTTGGCACGACGGGAAGCTGTGGTTCTCCGACATGCACGCCGGCGCGGTTCTCAGCGTCGATGCCTCGGGGAAATCGGAAGTGGTGGTCGAGATTCCGAACGCTCCTTCGGGCCTCGGCTGGCTTCCCGACGGTCGTTTACTCGTGGTATCGATGACCGATCGCCGCTTGTTGCGTCTCGATCCTGATGGGCTCACGGAAGCCGCCGATCTCAGCGAACTCGCGTCGTACCACTGCAACGACATGGTCGTCGACGACCAGGGCCGCGCATATGTGGGAAACTTCGGCTTCGATCTCCATGACCACGAAGCACCGACGAACGCAGAGATCGTGCTCGTCACACCCGACGGTCGGACCCGTCTCGTCGCCGATGAAATGCAATTCCCGAACGGCAGCGTCATCACGCCCGACGGCGCGACCTTGATCGTGGGGGAGACTTTCGGAACGTGCCTCACCGCATTCAGCATCGAGACCGACGGCTCGCTGTCCGGTCGCCGCATCTGGGCGCAGCTCGACGGGATCCTGCCCGACGGAATCTGCCTCGATGCCGAGGGTGCGATCTGGGTCGCCTCGCCCGTCAGCCACGCGATCTTCCGCGTTGCCGAGGGCGGTGAAATTCTCCAACAAATTCCACTCGAAAGCCAGTCCTTCGCCTGCATGCTCGGCGGGCCGGACGGTCGAACGCTCCACATCTGCACCGCCGAGAGCTCGGACCCCGAAACGTGCGTCGCGAACCGAAGCGGACGCATCGAGATCGTCGAGGTCGACGTCCCTCACGCCGGGCTTCCCTGAACCGGCGGCCGAAGTCCGACGGGTGGATCGCTCTCGCTTCGCGCCGACCACATCGGGCCCCGCCCACCCGGGCACGCTCGTCGCAGCCCTCTTGTGTTGGCTCGACGCGCGCAGTCGCGGCGCGTCCATCGGACTCAGACTCGAGGACATCGACCCGGCGCGTTGTACCGCTGCGAGCGCCCGCGAGCTTCGCGATGCGCTCGCATGGTTCGGCCTCGATTGGGACGACGAATCGCGCCAGAGCGATCATCTGCCCGCACACGAACGCGCCCTCGACCGACTCGCTGCCCAGCACGCGCTCTACCCGTGCGATTGCAGCCGCAGCAAGGTCAAACTCGCCGGACTGCGCGCGGCCGACGGCGGCTACCGCTACCCGGGAAGCTGCCGCGCGCAGTCGCTTCCGACGACGGGCTGGCGAAGTTGCAACAGCGCCCTGCGCTTCCGCCTCGAACCCGGTTGGATCGCACCCGCAGACGAGAGCGGATTCGACCTCGCCCAGGACCCCTCGGCCGCGATGGGGGACCCCGTGCTGCGGCGACGCGACGGAGCCGTGGCCTATCAGCTCGCGGTGGTGGTCGACGACGCGGAACAGGCCGTCACGCGCATCGTGCGTGGCCGCGATCTCGCGCCCTCCACTGCGATCCAGGTCGCGCTGCGACGCGCACTCGGCTTCGCGACACCAACATACCGCCACCATCTGCTGCTGCTCGAAGAACGCGGCGACAAGTTCGCGAAGCTGCACGGTGCGGTGGGATGGCGAGAACTGCGCGAGCACTATTCGCCGGAACGGTTGTGCGGCTTCCTGGCTCGCGTCGTAGGATTGACCGAGTCGGCCGACGAGACGGTGCCGCGCGAGCTGATCGCGAATTTCGACTGGGATCGGATCAGTCGCGACGACGCGTTGATCCGCTGGCGAGAAGGTGCGCTCTCGTGCCTCGGGTACCGGCCCGCCGATGCGGTACCGGCCGATTCATGACCCGCTCGCGTCCAACACCTGAATCAGTTCCGCGAGATCGCCAATCACGAAATCGGGCGCCGGCCCGTCGAACTCCTGAAGGCGCCGTTCGGCCTCGGGCACCCGCCGCGTGATCCATACGGAGGCAATCCCCGCAGCCGCCGCGCCCTGGACATCGGCATGAAGATTGTCACCGACGTGCAGCGCCTCTTCCGCCCCGACACCGAGACGTTCCAGGGTGACTTCGAAGATTTCGCTGCGCGGCTTGCGGAAGCCGACCTCATCGGAAATCGCGATGGCGTCGAAATAGCCACTCAACCGGGACTCTTCGAGGATCGACAACGCTGTCTCGGAATGGCTGAAGTTCGAACACAGTCCCAAGCGGAATCGGCCGTGGAGTTCTGCGAGCAGATCAACATGCTGCGGAAGCACCACCGTATGGTCTCGGATCGCCCCCATGTGAATTTCGGTGAGGCGATGCGAAAGCTTCGGTGCATCGATGCCGAGTCGCTCGACGACCGCCGCAAAGCGTTCTTCGGTCGGCACCTCGATGTCGCGCGCGTAGCGCGGATGAAGGATTTCGTGGTCGACGGTGAACAGTACGTCGATGAAGCGATCGAAATCGACCGCCTTGTACTCTTCGATTGCGGCATGCAGCGGTCGCGCGGTCGGCATGATGGGCCGTCCCGCGTGGCGTTCGCGCGAGATGCGGTCGTAATGCAGATCCACGAGCGTATCGAAGAGGTCGAAGAGCACGGCTCGAATCGGCATGGGAGCACTTTGCCCCAGCTTCCGACTCGGGTGCAAGCACACCGTCTCTGAAGCAAACTCCCTGCGATCGCAA
>CAXMSF010000230.1:0-4962 GCA_964196055.1 uncultured Gammaproteobacteria bacterium
TCAGCTCTGGGGGGCGTCTCCGCCGCCCGAGACGGCCTTCAGCGGAGCCGAACTCGACTTCTTCGAGCCGCCGCCCATCTTCAGTTGACCTTCGAGGCGAGCGCCCTCTTCGACCACGAGCAAGGGCGTCTCGATGTTGCCCTCGACACAGCCGGTCTTGTGGATCACGACCTTCTGCTTCGCGACCACGTTTCCGACCACAGAACCGCTGATCGCGATCGTGTTCGACGTGATGGTCGCCTCGATCTCGCCGCTCTCGCCGACGATCAGCGTGTTCTCACTGCTGATCTCGCCTCGAAAACGACCGTCGATTCGCACTGTGTCCTTGAACGAGAGCTTGCCCTCGAACTCGGAGCCCTGATCGATGAACGCGGTCAGCCCGCCCGGGCTCGCGGCGTTGCTGCTGGGAGCGGGGATTGCCCGCGAGGGAATGGGGTTCTCGTTTTCGCGGCCCTTGCCAAATGCCATCTGGGAATTCCTCCGATGCTGCGGTTTCTCGTGTGGATCGGCGGAGATTCGCGATCACTTGAGAAGGAAGTCGCGAGGGGGAATTGGGTTGCCAGATGCACGTCGGCTGCGCGGGTGCGAATTGCCGAACGGCGCGACGACGACCGGCCGGGCGCCCCCCCCTCGGCGCGCCCGGTCGGTCGCAGAGCATTGGGATTGCTCCGCTTTTCGGACGATCCGCGCGACGGATTGCGATGCCCGTCACAATACGACGAGAAACCGGGCTATTCTGCGCGCCCGATGAACCCCTCCACGGGCGATCCCCAAGCAATCCTGAACCGCACACTCGAGAGCGGCCGGATCCACTCCTCGTACCTGCTCGCGGGCGGGGGGGATGGTCCCCGCGAGGCGGCTCTGCGCTTCGTGCGCGGGCTGGTCTGCAGCGGTCCGGCACCCGGCCCCTGCGATTCGTGTGCGGGCTGCACGCGCTCGGCGCCGCGTGACGAGATCGAGATCGACGGCACCGGTAAACGCGGCCCACTCTACCGCCACGTGGGCGACCATCCGGACCTGCTCTGGGTCGAGCGCGGCAGCGACGACACACGCGTCCGCATCGCCCAGGTGCGCGCGGTCCAGAGCGCGCTGCGCCTCGGCGCAACCGAGGGAGGGCGCCGCGCCGCGGTCATCGCGGATGCCGAGTGGCTGAACCACGGCGCGCAGAACGCACTGTTGAAACTACTCGAAGAGCCACCGCCGCAGACCACGCTCGTGCTCGTCACCACGAGCCCGGCCGGGCTGCTCGCAACCGTCCGCTCGCGCTGCCAGAAGGTCGCCTTCCAAGAAAGCGCCACCGATCCGCTCAGCGATCCCGAGAACGCCGAGCTGGTCGCACGTCTCGGCGAGCTGCCGCTCACTGCGCCTCCGGCCCTGCTCGACTGGGCCGAGGAGTACCGCGGCGCCCGCGCACCCGCGGCGGCCGAGGTCGAACGCCTGCTCGAGACCAGCTCTGCGTGGGTGCGCGCGCGGGTGCGCGATGCGATCGCGTCATCGGCAACGGATGTCTCGCGCGAACTCGCGCTCCACCGCACGCTCGCGGATTGCCGCAAGACCCTCGTGCAGCGAAACGCCAACCCGCAAATGGTCGCAGAGCGCGCGCTATTCGCACTGCACGACACGGTGGCACGATGAGTTTCTGCTACATCACCACGCCGATCTACTACGTGAATGCCGAACCCCACATCGGCCACACCTACACCACCGTGCTCGCCGACACCTTCGCGCGCTACCACCGACTCACCGGCGACGAGACCTTCTTCCTGACCGGCACCGACGAACACGGCGAGAAGATCGCGGAAGTCGCCGCGCAGCGGGGCGTGAGCCCGAAGGAGATCGCGGGCCAGAATTCCGACGCGTTCCGCTCGGCCTGGGACCAACTCGGCTTCTCGTACGACCGCTTCATCCGCACGACCGACCCCGACCATATCGAGACCGTGCAACGCATCCTCCAGCAGGTCTACGACTCGGGCGGGATCTACTTCAAGGAGTACGACGGCCTCTACTGCGTGGGATGTGAGCGTTTCCTGACCGACCGCGACATCGAGGACGGGCTCTGCAAGGATCACGAGCGCGCACCGGAACAGCGTGTCGAATCGAACTACTTCTTCAAGATGAGCGAGCATTTCGAGTGGCTCGCGGGCCATATCGAGGCCAATCCGGACTTCATCCGACCCGAGCGCTACAAGAACGAAGCCTTGGCCATGCTGCGCGAGGAGAGCGGCCTCGGCGACCTGTGCATCTCGCGCCCGAAAGAGCGCCTCGAATGGGGCATCGAGCTGCCCTTCGATGCGAACTACGTCTGCTACGTCTGGTTCGACGCGCTGATCAACTACCTCACCGGTGCAGGCTACCCGGATGGGCCGAAGTTCGACGAGCGCTGGGCGTCCGCGCAACATTTCGTCGCGAAAGACATCCTGAAGCCGCACGCGATCTTCTGGCCCTGCATGCTGCACGCGATCGGCGTCGATCCCTACCGGCATTTGAACGTGCACGGCTACTGGAACGTCGACGCACGCAAGGTATCGAAGAGCCTCGGCAACATGATCTCGCCGCTGGCAATGCAGCAACAGTACGGTTTCGAGGCGTTTCGTTTCTTCCTGTTGCGCGACATGGTCTTCGGCCTCGATTCGAATTTCAGTGAAGAGGCGTTGGTCGCACGTGTGAACTCGGACCTCGCGAACAACCTCGGCAATCTGGTGAGCCGCACACTCAACATGACCGCGCGCTACACGGGAGCCTGCGTCCCGGCATGCGGGCCCACTGAAGCACTCGAAGACGAAGTAGCCGCGGCGGTACCCGTCGCGGCCGAGAAGGTCGCGCAGCATATGCAGCGCTGCGAGATCCACCGCGCGCTCGAAGCGATCTTCGAACTCGTCGACGTGGTGAACCGCTACCTCGAGCAGCGCGCGCCGTGGAAGGCTGCCAAACAGGAAGGCACGGAGCAGCTCGTCGCGACGACCCTCTACACCAGCTGCGAAGCACTGCGCTGCATCGCACTGCTGCTCTCACCGTTCCTCCCCGAGACCTCGGCGACCATCTTCGAACGCCTCGGCCTCGCGGGCGCACTCGACGGAGCGCACATTCTCGAAGACGCCTGCGACTGGGGCCGCTCGCAAGCCGGCACGCCCACGACCAAGGGCGCGGCGTTGTTCCCGCGCCTCGACCCGCCCGCTCGAGAGGAAAGCTGAGGTGTGGCTCGACAGCCACTGCCACATCTCTGCGGACGAGTTTGCCGAGGATCGGACCGAAGCACTCGACCGCGCCGAAGCGGCGGGCGTCGAGGCCTTCGTCGCGATCGGTTCCGGCTACGGAATCGAGCAGAACGCGCGCGCGGTCGCGCTGGCGCAGCAGGACGGGCGGATCTGGGCCGCGGTCGGCGTGCATCCCCACGAGGCCGCGGAGCTCGACGATGCGCTGCGCGCGAAGCTGGAAGCCTGGATCAGCGAGCCGCGCGTGGTCGCGGTGGGCGAATGCGGCCTCGACTACCACTATATGAACTCGCCCCGGGCCGTACAGCGAAGCGTCTTCGCCGAGCAGCTCGGGCTCGCGAAGCGGCACCGGAAGCCGGTCGTGCTTCACGTACGCGGTGACGAGCCGAACGCCTTCGATGAGGCACTCGAGCTGTGGCACTCGGAGGGCGGCGGCGCGCTCGAGGGCGTCCTTCACTGCTACACCGGAACGCTCGAATTCGCCGAACGCGCACTCGACGCCGGCCTGCTCATCTCGTTCTCGGGCATCCTCACCTTCAAGAACGATCGCGGCCTGCGCGACACCGCGAGAGCGCTGCCGCTCGACCGACTCCTGGTCGAGACCGACGCGCCGCTGCTGGCGCCGCAGGGCTTCAGGGGGCGGCGCAACGAACCGCTTCACGTGGGGCTGGTCGGCGAGGCGCTCGCAGCGGCCCAGGGCATCGACGTCGCCGAGGTCGCGCGCGTGACGACGCACAACGCCCGCCAATTCTTCCGGTTGGACGCATGACGGCGGGCCCCACCGCGCTATCCGCCGCCGTGCGCGACGAAGCCACCCGGCTGCGCGCACTCGCGGAGCGACTCGCCCGCGAGGCCGGCGCACTGCAGCGCGAGAAGTACGAGACCCTCATCGAAATCCGGACCAAGAGTGCTTCGATCGATCTCGTTACCGAAGTCGATCACGCCTGTGAGGCGCTGATCGTCGCGGGGTTGCACGAAGCGCGACCCGGCGACGCAATTCTCGCCGAGGAAGGCCGTGGCGAAGACCACGAGGGTGCACGCTGGCGCTGGATCATCGACCCGATCGACGGAACCACGAACTACGCGCACGGCTATCCGCGCTTCTGCGTATCGATCGGGGTCGAGCACGAAGGCGAACGCGCAGTCGGCGTCGTCTACGACCCGCTGCTCGATGAGATGTTCACCGCCGTCCGCGGCGAAGGCGCAACCCTGAACGGCCGCAAGCTGCAGGTCACGCAAGAGTCGGAGTTGGGCAACGCACTGGTCGCGACCGGATTCGCCTATGACGTGAGGCGCAGCGCCCAGGACAACATCAATCACTTCATCGCGTTCGTGAAGCGCGCGCGCGCGATCAGGCGCGACGGCAGCGCCGCGCTCGACCTCTGTTACGTCGCGGCCGGGCGCTTCGACGTCTACTGGGAACTGAAGCTGCGCCCCTGGGACGTCGCGGCCGGGCTATTGATGGTCGACGAAGCCGGTGGGCGTACCAGCGACCTCTCGGGCGGCCCGCCGCAGCGCTCGGGCTTCGAGTGCGTGGCCACGAACGGCCCGCTGCACGACCAGGTCCTCGCAATCCTGCACTCCTGAATCAGGAGCCAGCCGGCACGAGCACGATGATCCCGGAGCGCACCTCTCGAACACGGTAATTCGCGTCCACCCAGGCGGCGACGCGCGGCGCGGACTTCTCGATCGCGCGTTCGGGGTCGCGATCGAACGGAGTCTCCGGCCGCAGCACCACGGCCGGGGGACG
>CAXMSF010000231.1:0-4384 GCA_964196055.1 uncultured Gammaproteobacteria bacterium
GCGCCAACCCGATGCCAGATCGCGTCCGCCGCCAGCACCATCGCCCGCGCAGGCGAGCCCGACGGCGGCAAAGCAGCCGCTTGCGATCGCGAATGCGAGCGCGCCCGAGCGGACTCGTCGGATCAAGGCTGCACGCAGGTCAGGAGCAGGGTGCTCAGAGCCCGAGGTTCCGACGAATGCGCGCTTCGGGCGCCTCGGTGTTCGGGTCGAACTCGCGACCGCTGATCTGCTCGTAGGCCTCGATGTAGCGGCGTGACGCCTCGCAACGCACCTCGATCGGAATCTCGGGGATGGGTCCTTCGCCGCGATAGCCGTGTTCGCCGAGCCAGCGGCGTACGTATTCCTTGTCGAGAGCCTGGGGGTCCTTGCCTTCGGACATCGCCCGCTCGTAGGCGTCGCGGTACCAGTAGCGCGAGGAGTCGGGCGTGTGGATTTCGTCGATCACGATCAGCTGGTCGTCCGCATCGAGGCCGAGTTCGTACTTCGTGTCGACCAGGATCAGCCCGCGGCTCTCGGCCCACCTCTGGCCCTCTGCGAACAGCTTACCCACCAACGCGGCGGCCTCGTCGAATCGTTCCTCCGAGATTGTGCCCTGGGAGATCAATGCGTCGCGCGATGTCAGCTCGTCGTGCTCGCCCATGGGAGCCTTGGTGGTCGGTGTGAGGAGCGGGGTCGGTAGGGCTTCGTGGCGGCGCAGGCCGTTGGGCAAATCGTGCCCACAGTAGTTCCGTTCGCCCTTGTCGTAGGCGGTCCAGATCGATGTCGAGGTCGAGCCGGTGAGGTAGCCCCGGTAGATGAATTCCACCGGCAGAGGGCGGCATTCCTGCACGATCGACACGTTCGGGTCGGGCACCGCGATCAGGTGGTTCCTCGCGATGGCGGCGGTGGTCTCGAACCAGAATGCGGCAATCTGGTTCAGCACCTGCCCCTTGAAGGGCAGCGTACCGACGACGACATCAAAGCAGCTCACGCGGTCGCTCACGACGATAAAACGACGTTCGTCGGCGATGTAGCTGTCGCGTACCTTGCCGATGCTTCGCTCGCCGAGGCCGCTGAGGTTGGTTTCCTGAAGGGTCAGCAAGCAGGTCTGCTCGAGTAGTTCGTTTTCGATCGGCACGGGCTTCCTCGGTGGTGGTGCGGGGGAGTGGGGCCTCTCCCGGGTGATATACCCGCTCGCCCGCGGCCTGCCAAGAGTGCTCGAGAAAGGTCCGTATTACAGCCCTCCGTGCGGTCTCCGGTCGCTTGTTCGGGCGGGTCTGCGCGGGTAGACTGTCTTCGACCCCATCGCAGGAAGGTGAGTCCAGGCGATTCGAGGCGGTGCCCCGGACGCGTTCTCACCCGTGTTCTTCGAGGTCCCCCTTTTGTTCTCGGTGATCCAGTTTCCTGGCTCGAACGACGATCGCGATATGCGTTTCGCGATGAAGTCCGTTCTGGGCGCAGAGGCGAAGCTCGCGTGGCATAAGGACCCGGAACTTCCGGTCGGAACCACCGCGGTGCTGTGCCCGGGCGGTTTCTCGTACGGCGACTACCTGCGCTGCGGCGCGATGGCCCAATACTCTCCCATCATGGCTGCGGTGAAGCGATTCGCAGACGCGGGTGGCCCGGTGGTCGGCGTCTGCAACGGCTTTCAGGTCTTGTGTGAGAGCGGTCTCCTGCCCGGCGCCCTGGTTCGAAACCACCATCTGCACTTCGTATGCGACTTCGTGAGCCTGCGCGTCGAGCGCAGCGATACCCTGCTCACCTCGCGCGCGCACGCAGGCCAGGTGCTCCGGATCCCGATCAAGCACGGCGAGGGCGCGTACTTCGCCACCCCCGAGCAGCTCACCGAACTCGAGGAGCGTGGGCAGGTCTTCTTGCGCTACTGCGACGAGGGCGGGCAGGCGAGTGACGCCGTGAACCCGAACGGCTCGGTCGGGAATGTGGCCGGTGTAATGAACGAGCGCGGCAACGTGTTCGGCCTGATGCCCCATCCGGAGCACGCGGTCGAAGCGCGGATCGGTGGCACGGACGGCCTGGTGCTGCTGGGCTCGCTCGTCGACGCGCTCGCGGAGGGCGGCCGATGAGCGGCGAGGCCGAGCCGAAGGTCGACCTCGCACTCGCACGCGAGCACGGCCTGACGGACGAAGAATACGGCAACATCCTCGAGATTCTCGGTCGCACACCGTCCTTCTCCGAACTCGGGATCTTCTCGGTGATGTGGGCCGAGCATTGCTCCTACAAGTCGAGCAAGCGCTATCTGAAGAAGCTGCCGACCGAGGCCGAGCACGTGCTCCAGGGCCCGGGCGAGAACGCCGGCGTGATCGCGATCGGCGACGGACTCGCGGCGGTGTTCAAGATCGAGAGCCACAACCACCCGTCGTACATCGAACCGAAGCAGGGTGCGGCGACGGGCGTCGGTGGCATTCTGCGCGACATCTTCACGATGGGCGCGCGACCGATCGCGTCGATGGATTCGCTGCGATTCGGGCCGCTCGACGACCCCAAGCATCAATACCTGTTGCACGGCGTCGTCGACGGAGTCGGGGGCTATGGCAACCCGGTCGGAGTTGCGACGGTCGGCGGCGAGACCGCGTTTCACGACTGCTATCGCGGCAACATTCTCGTGAACGCGTTCAACCTCGGTGTGATCGACGCGGACGGCGTCTTCCTCGCCAGTGCGACGGGCGTCGGCAACCCGGTCATCTACGCGGGCAGCAAGACCGGCCGCGACGGCATCCACGGTGCAAGTCTGCTGGCCTCGGCTGAATTCGACGAAGGCAGCGAAGCCAAACGCCCGACGGTGCAGGTCGGCGACCCGTTCACCGAGAAATGTCTGATCGAGGCCTGCCTCGAGCTCATGGCCACCGACGCGATCGTGGGCATCCAGGACATGGGCGCCGCGGGGCTCACCTGCTCCTCGTTCGAAATGGCGAGCAACTCAGGGACCGGTATCGAGCTCGACCTCGACCGCGTGCCGCAGCGCGAGACTGGAATGACACCGTACGAGCTGCTCCTTTCAGAGAGCCAGGAGCGAATGCTCATGGTTGCGCGGGTGGGGCAGGAAGAGCGGGTGCGCGAGATCTTCGAGCGCTGGGATCTCGACTGCGCCGTGGTGGGCGTCGTGACGGACGACGGTCGCATGCGAATCCGTTGGCACGGCGACACCGTGGTCGACATCCCGGTCGACCCGGTCGCGAAGAGTTCCCCGGAACTCGATCGTCCCATTGCCGAGCCCGCCGACCTGGGTGAGCGACAGAAGCTCGACCTTGCTTCGGTGGCACCCGAGGAGGATCTCGAGGGAGCGCTCGAAGCGTTGCTCGACGACCCGAACCTCGCCTCGAAGGAATGGGTCTATCGGCAATACGACCAGCTCGTGCAGGGTGGAACCGTGATCGGGCCGGGCGGTGACGCCGCGCTCGTGCGTGTGTCGCGCCCGGATGGCACGCCGACTCGCAAGGGCATCGCGATGGCGGTCGATTGCAATCCACGCTGGTGCTGGCTCGATCCGTACGTCGGCGCGATCGCCGCGGTCGCGGAATCGGCCCGCAATGTCGCCTGCACCGGTGCGCGCCCGCTCGCGCTTACGAACTGCCTGAACTTCGGCAACCCTGAGAAGCCCGAGATCATGTGGGAGTTCGCCGAGGCGACCCGCGGCCTCGGCGCGGCCGCTCTGGCGCTCGGAACGCCGGTCGTCTCAGGCAACGTGTCGCTCTACAACGAGACTTCGGGGCGCGCGATCTACCCGACGCCGACGATCGGTATGGTGGGTCTGCTCGAAGACTGGGAGCGTCACGCGGTGTCACATTTCCCCGCCGCCGATCTGGCGATCGTATTGCTCGGCGAGAACCGCGAAGAGCTCGGTGGCAGTGAGTGGCTCGCGCTCCGGCGCGGCCTCGAGGCCGGACTGCCGCCCCGAGTCGACTTGCAGCATGAACGGCGGCTGATCGAGTTGCTGATCGCGGGCGTCGCCGCGGGAACCATCGCGAGCGCACACGACGTCGCAGACGGCGGTCTCGCCGTGGCGCTGGCCGAATGCTCGTTCTCGGGGCCGGAGCCGATCGGCGCCCGGGTCAGCCTCGAAGATTCGATTCGCCCCGACGCGCTGCTGTTCGGCGAGTCCACCGGGCGGGTGATCACGACGACGAGCCAAGGTGATGCGCTGCTCGCGCTCGCAGCCGAGTACGAAGTACCGGCGCGCCGGATCGGAACCACCGGCGGCGACGGATTGTGGATCGGTACGGCTTCGGATGAGCCGTGGATCGACACCGCGGTTGCACAATTGCGCGCCGTGTGGGAGAACGGGATACCCAGACGGTTGGAGATTGCATGAAGGGCGTCTGCCGGCGGGAGATCGCCGACCTTCAACGCGACCACGAGCGAGACCGCTTTCACGACGAATGCGGTG
>CAXMSF010000232.1:0-9327 GCA_964196055.1 uncultured Gammaproteobacteria bacterium
GCCGATCCGACGAATGTTCTCGCTGCGGTCCTCCGGCGAGAAGCCGAGGTTCGAATTCAGGCCATGGCGGATGTTGTCGCCGTCCAGCACGTAGGCGAGGCGGCCGCGCTCGACGAGCGCATGCTCGGCTGCGACTGCAACGGTCGACTTGCCGGATCCCGAAAGCCCGGTCAGCCAGACGGTCACGCCCCGCTGGCCCAGAACGGACTCGCGGTCCTCGCGCGTGGTATCGCCTGCGTGCCAGGTGATGTTGCTGCTCTTGTTCTCCGCCAATGAGTACTCCTTCGTTTTTGGAATCGTGTTCGATTCGATTGCCGAGGGTGCACGGGACGAGCGCTCGACGGCACTCCCCAGGGTTTCACCCAGCGAGGGCCGATAGGGTAGCGCGACTCGCGGCCATGCGCGGATCAGCGGTCTCCGCTGCGCCTGAACTCGCCGAGAGCGCGCTTTTTGCGTGTTTCGCGCACTGCCGCGACGACCTGCGCCACCACCGAGTCGATCTCGTCCGCACTGGTGGAGCGCCCGAGGCCGAAGCGCAGCGCAGCGCGGATTCTGGCCCCGGGGAGCCCGAGCGCGGTCAGCACGTGGCTGGGTTCGGCACTCGCCGATGCGCAGGCCGAGCCGGTCGAAAGAGCCACCCCCGGCAGCGCAACCAGCAGGTGGCCGGCATCGATGCCCTCGAAGGAGACATTCAAATTGCCCGGCAGGCGCTGCTCGGAGTGGCCGTTTCGAAGCACACCGTCGAGTCCGGCGCACAAGCCGTCCCAGAGTCGCCGGCGCAGCGCGGTCAGGCGAACCGCTTCTTCGTCCCGCTCCTCGAGACAGAGAGTCACGGCTCGCGCGAAACCCACGACCAGCGGCACCGGGAGTGTCCCGGAACGCAGGCCGCGCTCGTGCCCGCCGCCGTGCAGCAGCGGCTCGATGCGCAGGCGCGGGCGCCGCGAACGCAGGTAGAGCGCCCCGATCCCTTTCGGACCGTAGAGCTTGTGCGCGCACATCGACAGCAGATCGACGCCGAGGCGCTCTACGTCGAGCGGGATCCTGCCCACCGCCTGCGCAGCGTCGGTGTGGAGCGGCACTTCGCGTTCTCGGCAGACGCGCCCGATCTCCTCGAGCGGTTGAATCGTTCCGATCTCGCTGTTCGCGGCCATCACCGACACCAGCGCCGTCCGCTCTTCGATCGCGGCCGCGACATCGCCCGGATCGACCAGGCCGTCGGCGTCGACCGGCAGATACGTCACGCGGAAGCCGTCACGCTCGAGGCTGCGGGCCGCATCGATCACCGCCGGGTGCTCGATACGAGTCGTCACGAGATGATCGCGGCGGTCGCGATTCGCGCGAGCGACGCCGATCAGCGCGAGGTTGTCGCTCTCGGTGGTGCCGCTCGTAAAGACGATCTCACGCGGTTCCGCCGCGCCGATCGCGTTCGCGAGTTGTTCGCGCGCTGCCTCGACCGCGGCTTCCGCGCGCCAACCGTACACATGACTCGCGCTCGACGAGTTCCCGAAATCCTCGCGGAAGTACGGCAGCATCGCGTCGAGCACACGCGTGTCGAGCGGGGTCGTCGCGTGATGATCGAGATAGATGGGAAGCTGTTGGCTCATCGGGCCTCGCGGCTGCGGGCGCCGATCGATTCAGGCGCCGAAGGACTCGCCGCAGCCACAGGTGGACGAAGCGTTCGGGTTCTCCATCTTGAAGCCGGATTCCTGCAGGGTGTCGACGAAATTCAGCGTGGTTCCGACGAGATAGAGCGCACTCTTGTCGTCCACGATCAGCCGCACGCCATCCGCCGAGACCTCGGTGTCCGCTTCGGCAATCTGATCGTCGAATGCGAGCTCGTAGCGCAAGCCCGAACATCCGCCGCCGATGACCTTCATACGCAGCCCATGGGTCGCCAGTTTCCCTTCTTTTTCGAGGAGTTCGTGAATCCGCTCGGATGCGGGGCGGGTAACGGTGATCAGGGCCACGGGGTCCTCCGGTTGGGCGTCAAGCATAGAAAATAGGTCCAAGCCCGCCCGAGTCAACCAGCACTGGGGAAATATGCCTCACAGATCGGCAGCCTCCGGACCCAACCATAGGAAGATCTCACGGTTCCCCTTGGGGCCCGCGAGTCGGCTGTCGACCTGCCCGAGCGGCCGGTAGCCGAGTTCGACGGCGGCCTCGCGAACCGCGGCGGCCGCTGCTTCGCGCAGCGCGTCATCGCGCACGACCCCGCCCTTCCCGACCTGGCCCCGGCCGACCTCGAACTGCGGCTTGACCATCAGCAACAACTCGGCGCGCGGCGCCGCCGCCTGGATCGCGGGCAGCAGCAGCCGCAGCGAGATGAACGACACGTCGGCGGTCACCAAGTCGACCGCTTCGGGCAACTGATCCGCACGAAGGTCGCGGGCGTGGGTGCGCTCGAGCACCGTCACGCGAGCGTCCTGCCGCAGCTTCTCGTGCAACTGCCCGTAGCCGACGTCGAGCGCCACGACGTGCCGCGCACCGCGCTGCAGCAGACAATCGCTGAAGCCACCCGTCGACGCGCCGACGTCGAGGCAGCTGCGGCCTGCCGGGTCGAGGCCGAGGTCGTCGAGCGCACCGGCGAGTTTCTCGCCACCGCGCGACACGAAGCGCCGGAGATCGCCGCGCACCCGCACGGACGCTTCGGGCCGAATCCGCGTCCCGGGCTTGTCGACCGGAACATCGTCGACCAGTACCCGCCCGGCGCGAATCAATCCCTGGGCCTGCGCACGCGATTCGACCAGACCCTCCGCGGCGAGCCGCTCGTCGAGCCGTTGCCCCTTCAGCGCGACGGGTGCTCGGCCAGCAGCGCGCTGACAGCGCGCGCGATGCCGGCAGCGTCGAGCCCGAGAAACGCGCGAATCGCCGTGCTGTCACCGTGCTCGACGACGCGGTCGGGAATGGCGATGCAGCGGGCCGGCAGTTGGACGTCTGCGTCCGCGAGCGCCTCGAGCACCGCCGCGCCGAAACCGCCCGGGCCACTGGCCTCTTCGACGGTCACGAGCACCCGGCAACGCTTCGCGAGCGCAACGATGCGATCGACGTCGAGCGGCTTCACGAAGCGCGCGTTCAGCACCGCAACTCGGATCCCCTGCGCCCCGAGCTCCGAGGCGGCCTCGAGAGCCTCGTGCGACATGGTGCCGATCGCGATGACCACCGCGTCGTCGCCGTCGTGGAGCAACTCCGCCTCACCGACCGGGATCGCCTTGAGCTCGGGATCGAGCGGAACGCCGAAGCCCCCGCCGCGCGGGAAACGCACAGCGGCCGGGCCGGGATACTCGACCGCCGTCTTCAACATGTGCTGAAGCTCGTTCTCGTCCTTCGGCGCCATCAGGATCACATTCGGCAATGCACGGAGGTAAGCGATGTCGAAGAAACCCTGGTGGGTCGCGCCATCTGCGCCGACGATGCCCGCGCGGTCGAGCGCGAAGGTGACGTCGAGATTCTGCAGACAGACGTCGTGCACGACCTGGTCGAAGGCTCGCTGCAGGAAGGTCGAGTAGATCGCCGGAACCGGCTTCAGCCCCTCTGCGGCAAGACCGGCTGCGAACGTCACGGCGTGCTGCTCGGCGATTCCGACGTCGTAGAAGCGGTCCGGGAAGACCGCCTTGAAGCGGTCGAGGCCGGTGCCATCCGCCATTGCGGCCGTGATCCCGATGATGCGCTCGTCCTCGCGCGCGAGTCGAATCAAGGTATCGGCGAAGACGTCCTGATACTTCGGCGGCCCGGCCTTCGACGGCGGGAACGCACCCGACGCGACGTCGAAGGAGCCGACGCCGTGGTACTTGAAGGGATCCTGCTGGGCGGGCTCATAGCCGTAGCCCTTGGAGGTGATCGCGTGCACGAGGATCGGCCCTTCGCCGTTCGCAACCATCGTCTTCACGTTTGCGAAGGTCTCGAGCAGCACGTCGACGCGGTGGCCCTGGATCGGACCGACGTACTTGAAGTTGAGCGCCTCGAAGAGCAACCCGGGCGAGAAGAAGACCTTGAGCGACTCTTCGGCCTTGTGAGCCCAGTAGCCCATGTCGCCCGGCATGCTGCCGAGGAATTCCTTCGCCCAGCCCTTCATCCGCCGGACCATCGGCCGGGAGAGCTTTCGCGACAGATACGACGACAGCGCACCGACGTTCGGCGAAATCGACATCTCGTTGTCGTTCAGCACCACGATCAGGTTCTTCTGCTTCAGGTGCCCGGCGTGGTTCAGCGCTTCGAACGCCATCCCCGCCGTCATGCCGCCATCGCCGATGAACGCGATCGCGCATTGGTCGCGGCCCTGGTGTTCGATCGCGCGCGCCATGCCGAGCGCCGCGCTGATCGACGTGCCCGCGTGTCCCGCTCCGAAGGCATCGCACTCGGACTCCGAACGACGCAGGAACTTCGCGATGCCGTCCACCTGACCGATGCGATCGAATTCACCGCGGCGCCCGGTCAACATCTTGTGCGGGTAGCCCTGGTGTCCGACGTCGAGAACCAGCCGGTCGCGCGGCGTATCGAAGGTGTAGTGGATCGCAGTCAGGAGTTCGATCGCGCCGAGACTGGAGGCGAGGTGCCCGCCCGTCCGCGAGACCGTTCCGACGATCGCATCGCGCAACTCGCGCGTCACCTGTTCGATCTCGTCCGGAGCGAGTTTTCGGAGATCTTCCGGCGAATCGATGTGGTCCAACAACGGTTCGGTCATTCACTTCTCCAGACGGCGTAGCGCGCCAGCGCGCGCAACGGGTCTGCGCGGTCTCCCAGCGCTTCGATCCGGGCCAACGCAGCCTCGAGCAACTCCCCGGCCCGCGAGCGTGCGGCATCGACGCCGACCGCGCGCACCATCGAGCAGGCATCGGCCTCACCCGCGTCGAGCACATCATCGGCGATCTGGAACGCAACACCAACGCCTGTTCCGAACGCGCGCAGTCGCGCCAGAGCAGACGCGTCGGCGCCGCCGAGCCGAGCGCCGCCGACGATCGAAACCGCGATCAGGGCCGCAGACTTGCGCGCATGCACCGATTCGATCTGCGCGCAGTCGGTGTCGCTCGCGTCGAACTCGAGGTCGTCCACCTGGCCGCCGACGAGGTGGCGCGAACCCGCGGCTTCCGCGAGATCGAGGAGTGCGGCCAGACGCCGCTCGGAGGCGTCGCCCGCGCCATCGGCTCCGACCTCCGCGAGAGCCGCGAAGGCCGCCGCCTGGAGTGCATCGCCCGCGAGCACGGCGGTCGACTCGCCGAACGCCACGTGGACCGTCGGTCGCCCGCGCCGTTCGGCGTCGTCATCCATACACGGCAGGTCGTCGTGCACCAGCGAGTAGGCGTGGATCAACTCGACCGCAACCGCGTTCGGCAGCGCGGACTCGGGCGGACTGCCGACCGCCTCCGCCGCGGCCAACGCGAGCGCGGGGCGCAGCCGCTTGCCTCCCGGGAACAACAAGTGGCGCATCGCCGCGTGTAACACCGCAGGGGCCTCATCGGCCGCGGGCAACGCGGCGTCGAGTGCGGCCTCGACCAGCGGCTGGCGCTCGAGAAGATAGGCCCGGACGTCCACTACTCGTCTTCCTCGACTTCCTCGAAGGGACGCGTCACCCAATGCCCCCCCTCCTCGACCAGTACTTCGATGCGCCGCTCGGTCTGCTCGAGTTCCGCCGCGCAGCGGCCGGCCAGCGCGACGCCGGCCTCGAACGCTTCGAGCGAAGCCTCGAGCGGGAGATCTCCCTCCTCGAGTCGATCGACGATCGCCTCGAGGCGTTCCAGCGATGATTCGAAACTACCGGATTCCTGACTCTCGTCTGAGTCGCCGGCGGGCTCCGGAGCATCGGTCCCCGCGTTGGACCCGGCGTCCTTGCGGGTACGGGCGGTCATTGCCCGGATGCTACCGACGGGCCGCCGGAGCGTCAACGCGCCTGAGCCCCGAAGCTATCGTTTTATAAGGGTCTTTCAGCTCTCCACGAGACGCTGCAGAGATTTCACCGAGACTTCGAGCTCCGCTGCGGCGACCCGCACCGACAGTGCGTCACCCACGCCGGCGTCGTCCACGCCGCGGACGATCGCCCCATCGTCGCTGCGACGAACCAGGGCGTAGCCCCGCGAGAGCACTGCGAGCGGCGACAACGAATCGAGCCGGCCTGCGAGCTCGGCGAGACGCGCCCGCGACCGATCCGCAGTGAGGCGCGCCGCGCGCCGCAGCGCGCGCTCGGCGGCGTGAAGGCGAACGCGCTGCGCCGCCACCCGCGTGGTCGGAGCCAGCACCCGAAGCGCGTCGCGTTCGCGCGCAAGACGCTGAGCGCCGTGGTCGAGGTGCGCCCGCATCGCGCGCCGCAGACGCCGCCAGTTCGCAAGCAGCTCAGAGCGGTAGGCCTCGCCGTCGGGCGTTGCGAGCTCGGCTGCGGCCGACGGGGTCGGCGCGCGCAGGTCCGCGCACAGATCTGCGATCGTGACATCGACCTCGTGACCGACGCCGCATAGCACCGGCGCCGGCGCGCGGACGATCGCACGCGCCACCGTCTCGCTGTTGAATGCGCGCAGATCCTCGAGCGAACCGCCGCCGCGTGCGAGCAGGATCAAGTCGACATCGGCGAGTACTGCCAGAGAATCGAGTGCTGCGGCGATCTCGTCTTCGGACCCGTCACCTTGGACGCGGGTCGGCGCGATCACGATCTTCGTACCGGGAAAGCGCCGGCCGGTGACCTCGAGGATGTCGTGAATGGCTGCGCCGGTCGGCGAGGTCACCACGCCGATTCGCTCGGGAAGCGGCGGCAGCGGGCGCTTGCGCGCAGCGTCGAACAGGCCCTCGGCTTCCAGTCTCTGTCGCAATTGCTCGAACGCGAGCTGGAGCGCCCCCTGGCCGCGCGGTTCGAGTCGCCGGGCGACGAGCTGGAGCTCTCCACGCGCCTCGTAGAGCGACACATCGCCTTGCACGAGCACCTCGAGCCCGTCCTCGGGTTCGAACGCGAGACCGCGCGCGGCGCTGCGAAACAGCGCGCAGCGCAGCTGGCTCGAATCGTCCTTCAGCGAGAAATAGATATGCCCCGAGCGCGCCACGTGGACACCCGACAGTTCGCCCACGACCCAGATGCGGCCGACGCGCTCTGCGAGCAGGCGCTTCAGCCCAGCAACCAGCTGTGCGACGGTGTAAACGGGCTCGCGTTCCGGCTTCGGCATGCGGCGCGCAGCCGGGGCTATTGCGTCGCCGCGGCGGGCTCTTCCTGCTCCGACTGCGCATGAATCGTCGCGGGCGCATCGTCGTTCCGGAGCCGCTCGAAATAGGTCCAGCTCTTCAGCACCTCGAGCGCGCGGTCGAGCTGCAGATCCGAATCCTCGTCCGATGCCCCCCGACGGCCGGCGGCCGACGAGTCGTCGGCCTTCGCAGGCTCGGCCTCTTCGTGCGTGAAGTGCCCTTCGAGATCCGCTTCGCGCAAGCGCCTGCGCGAATCTGCTTGGTGCGCGACCTGCTCGAACTCGCTGGACTCGACGACGATGTCGGGGACGATGCCGACCTCCTGGATCGAGCGACCGCCCGGCGTGTAGTAGAGAGCCGTCGTGAGCCGTAGGCCGTTGCCGCCCTCGAGCGGGTAGACGGTCTGCACCGATCCCTTGCCGAAGGACTTCTTGCCGACCACGAGCGCGCGGTGCTGATCCTGGAGTGCGCCTGCGACGATCTCCGAGGCACTCGCAGAGCCCTCGTTCACGATCACGGTGATGGGATAGCTCGGCTCGGTGCCGGCGGCCGCGGCGCGGAATTCCTGACGCTGTCCGTCCTCGCGACCCTTCGTGTAGACCACGAGGCCTTCGGACAGCCAGGCATCCGATACCTGCACCGCCTGATTGAGCAGGCCACCGGGATTATCGCGAAGATCGAGCACCACACCGTCGAAGGGCTTGGCGTTCTCGGCGTGCAGCTTATCGAGGACTTCCTTGAGATCGCGCGATGTTCGCTCCTGGAACGCACGCAGACGCACGTAGGCGTAACCGGGCTCGAGCATGCGACCGGTGACCGACTCCACTTTCACGACATCGCGCGTGACCGTGAACGGCCTGGGCTCATCGAAGCCATCGCGGAAGATGTCGATCGTGATCTCCGTGCCCTTGCGACCTCGCATCAGGTTGACCGCTTCGAACAGCGTCATCGATTTGGTCGGCGCGCAGTCCTCGGTCCATTCCTCGGGGCGCTCCGTCGGACAGATCGCAACGATCTGGTCACGAGATTTGATCCCCGCTCGGTAAGCGGGTGTGCCCTCGATCGGGGACACGACCTCGATGTACCCATCGCGCGTCTTGCTGATCTCGATGCCGAGGCCGTGGAACTCGCCCTTGGTGTCGACCTGCATCTCGGTGTAGGCCTCGGCGTCCATGAAAGATGAATGCGGGTCGAGTTCGGCGAGCATTCCCCGCACCGCGCCCCGCACGAGTTGGCTCTCGTCGATTGGTTCGACGTAGTTCCTGCGCACCAGGGTCAGCACATTCGTAAAAAGGCTCAGATCCTCGTAACGCCCGGCTGCGGAGCTCCCGACGCTCCCCGCCGCGGCAACCAGCACGGCCGCGATGACTCCCGCGAGGAAGGAGAGGAGGACTCGGATCCGAAGGCTCTTCGATTGACTCAATGGGGCTCCTGACACGCGACGCACGGATTGGCTGTTCGGAGACGACGACAGGCCCTTCGGGAGCACGCACGGGCTCCCGAAGGGCCTGCCCCCGGTTTCGGCCGGTGGGCCAATCTCCTTGATATTCTTACGAGATTCTACCGTGAGTTGACTCCCCGAAGCCACTCGCCGGGATCGAGGGGGTCACCACCCAGCCGAATCTCGAAATACAGTTGCGGGCCGGTCAGGGAGCCGGTGTCGCCGACCGCTCCGATGGTATCGCCCGCCGCGACGCGGTCACCGACCGCGACGACGATCTCAGACAGGTGTCCCGAGACGGTGAAATAGGAATCACCGTGCGCGACGATCACGAGGCGCCCGAAGCCGCGGAACCAGCCCGCATAGCGCACGCGTCCGACCGCCACCGCTCGGACGGGGGCGCCGTATTCTGCGCCGAACACGACGCCGGTGCGGTAGGTCTCGGTGAAGAATTCCTCGTCGATCACGCGCCCGAAGCGTCCCGTCACCGCGGCGTTCACGGGCGGGTCGAGCGTCGACCGGAGCGAGGCGAACGGCGGCCCGCCGAGCGAGCCGAGTGGCGTATCGGGGTGATCCTGGAGATTCCGGAGAGTCTCCTCGAGTGCACGCGCCGCCTTTTCGAGTTCGACCAGGGCCGCGCGCTCTCTGGTGCGATCTTGGTGGATCTGTGCCACCAGGCGCTGCTTCGCGGCGCGCTCGGCGACCAGCTCGCCTTCGCGCTGCTGCAA
>CAXMSF010000233.1:0-3195 GCA_964196055.1 uncultured Gammaproteobacteria bacterium
TCGGAGAGCCCATCCCCGAGATCCTGGACTACGCCCTGCCCAAGGGCTGCACGCTGGGTGACGACGGCCGCCTGCGCTTCCCGCGCGCGCTCGTCGAGGACATGATCGCGATCACCGCCAAGGAGTACACCCTCTACTCGCCGTCGGATCCGAGCCTCGACCTCGAGGTCAAGGGCCAGCAGGTCTTGATGTCGACGTCGGGTGAGGCGGTGAACGTCCTCGACTATCGCACGCAAAAGTACCGGCCAACGAAGCTCACCGACCTCTACGACGCCGCGCGACTCGCCGACCGGATGGAACACATCCACACTTTCGGCCAGCCCTTCATCGCAGCCGAGTGGAGCCACGACCTCTACGTACACGACATGAACATCGCCTACGCGGAACTGGCGGGCACCTGCAAATCCTTCGCGCTCGGCATCGCCGTGGTCGATCACATCGATCCGCTGATTCGACTGTTCGACCTCCACCTGGGCCGCGAGGGCGCATTCCTCGAGCGCCCGTTCTGTACTTTCGGAGGCTGCCCCATCGTCTCGCCGCTGCGTTTCGGCAAGGAGAACGCGGAGGTGCTGGTGAAGGTGGCGCAACTGGGCCTGGTGGCGGACGTCGCAGTCGCGGGGCAGGCGGGTGCCACGGCGCCGGCGCCGCTGGCGGGCGCACTCGTGCAGAGCTTCGCAGAGACGCTGGCTTGCCTCGTCGTCGTGAACCTGATCCGGCCCGGCACCCCGATGAACTTCGGCATGTGGCCCTTCATCTCCGACCTGCGCACCGGAGCCTTCAGCGGTGGCAGCGGCGAAGAGGCACTCGTCACGGCGGCGTCCACGCAGCTCTGCAACCACTACGGCCTGATCACGAGCGCGCCCTCGGGCATGACCGACGCCAAGACCATGGACGCACAGGCCGGCTACGAGAAGGCCATCACCACGCTGTCCGCAGCGCTCGCGGGCGCGAACTGCGTCAACAGCTACCCGGGCGTCGTCGGCAGTCTGCTGGCTCAATCGTTCGAGGGCATGGTCATCGACAACGACATGATGGGGATGGTGCTGCGGGTGCTGCGGGGCATCGAGGTCACCGACGAGACCCTCGCCTACGAGGGGATCGAGAACGCCGTCTTCGGCGACGGGCACTTCCTCAATCAAGCACAGACCCTCGAGCTGATGCAGACCGAGTATCTCTACCCGGAGGTCGGCGACCGCCGCACCGCGGGCGATTGGGAAGAGGCGGGTAGCCCGACCGTCTACGCGCTCGCGCACGAGAGGGTGAAGGAAATTCTCTCGAGCCACTATCCGAACTACATCGACCCCAAGGCGGACGCCGCGATCCGTGACGAATTCCCCATCAAGCTCGCTCCGGAAGACATGAAGCCGGGCAACGGGCGTTGGGACTGACCAAGGCAGGAGAGAACCATGTCGGACGACGTGACGAATGAGGAAGAAGAAGTCGTTCTTGCGGATCTGAGCGACGAGGAACTCGTCGAGCAGATGCACGACGATATGTACGACGGCCTCGGCGACGAGATCGGGCAAGGGACCCGAATCCTACTCGAGCGGGGGTGGCCCGCCGCGCGAGTGCTCGATGACGCGCTCGTCGCCGGAATGACCATCGTCGGGATCGACTTCCGCGACGGAGTCCTCTTCGTGCCCGAGGTACTGCTGGCGGCCAACTCCATGAAGGCGGGAATGACGATTCTGCGGCCGCTGCTCGCCGCGTCGGGCGTGAAGCCGGCCGGAAAGATGGTGATCGGTACCGTCAAGGGCGACATCCACGACATCGGCAAGAACCTGGTGGGCATGATGATGGAGGGTGCCGGCTTCGAGGTGACGGACCTCGGGGTCAACACGTCGTTGGAAGAGTTCATGGCCGCCCTCGAGGAGCAGCAGCCCGACATCCTGGGCATGTCCGCACTGCTGACCACCACCATGCCCTACATGAAGACCGTGATCGAAGGCCTCGAGCAGGAAGGCGTCCGCAGCAGGTACATCGTGATGGTGGGAGGCGCTCCGCTCAACGATGAGTTCGCTCAACAGATCGGAGCCGACGCCTACTGCCGCGATGCGGCCACCGCCGTCGAGACCGCGAAGAAGCTGGTGGGGCAGCGGGTCGACGCCGGCTGATGCGGAAGCGCTCCGTGCTGCTGATCGCCTGCGGAGCCCTGGCCCGGGAGGTCAAGGCCCTGCGCAATCTGGGCGGCTGGGACCACGTCGAGATCCACTGCCTGCGGGCGGATCTCCACAACACGCCTCAGCAGATTCCCGCTGCCGTTCGGGCAAAGCTCGAGGCGGTGAAGGGCCGTTACGACGAGGTCTTCGTCGCCTATGCCGACTGCGGCACCGGCGGTCGACTCGACGCGGTCCTCGCAGAGTACGGCGTCGAACGACTTCCCGGCGCCCATTGCTACGAGTTCCTGGCGGGCGCGGACTGCTTTGCGGCCCAGCACGAAGCGGAGTCGGGGACCTTCTACCTCACCGACTTCCTGGTGCGGCACTTCGACCGTCTGGTGGTGCGTGGCCTGGGCCTGGATCGACACCCGGAACTGTTGTCCCACTACTTCGGAAACTACCGACGCGTCCTCTATCTGGCCCAGACACGGTCATCCACGCTCGAGGCCCAGGCGCGAAATTGCGCGGAGCGCCTCGAGCTCGATTTCGAGACCCACTTCACCGGCCTCGAGCCACTCGAGCATTCGCTCGCCATCCGCACGGGCCGGCCCGGCCCGGACGAAGTGACATGGCCAAGCTGATCACCATCTACTGGCGCGACATTCCCGCCCAGGTGATGGGGCGGAAGAGGCGGACCACCGCCTTCAAACGAGTGCTCGGCCCGCGCTTCCAGCGCGCAATCGATCGGGCTGCCATGCGCGCTGGGCGTGGATCGAGTGATCACTATCTCGACGACTGGCGCCGCGAGAGCCGCCCTTGCGAAAAAGACCTCGAGCAGGCCGTGAACGACGAGGCGAGTCGGCTGGAGAGCGCGTTCCCGCCGGACGTCCTCGAAGTGGTCTTTCGCGCGAATGGCCTGTTGAAGAAGGATACGGCCTAGCGCCGACTCTCAGTGGAAGAGCAACCGCCCGAAGCATTGATCGTCTTCACTCCGTCGGGCAAGCGGGGACGCTTCCCGATCGGGACGCCCCTGCTGCAGGCGGCTCGTCAGCTCGGTGTGGACGTGGACTCGGTGTGCGGCGGTCGGGGCATCTGC
>CAXMSF010000234.1:0-26474 GCA_964196055.1 uncultured Gammaproteobacteria bacterium
GCGATCGCGCGTACTCGTAATCGACGATGGCGAACTCTCCCGGATTCGCGGCTTTCTGGACGGATTCGGAATCGAGCTACAACACTTGCGGGGAAACGTCATTCACGAGGATCTCGACGGATCGTTCGATCTCGTGATCGCGAGTGTGAAGCAGACACTCACATTCGAGGGCTCCGTCGACTTCGCAACGTTGCCGGGAAAGCCTGTCTGGATCGCGGTGCACGCGCAGGATTTCCTGCCGCTGCGGGTGCGGTTGCAACGCATGGGGGTGCAGTACCTCGTGCAATCGAGCGTGGGCTCCGAAGCATTGCGCCTGCTGCTCGCGCACGCCCTCTATCAAGGTTTGGAGAAGCGCAACGGGATGCGGCTTCCGGTCGGGATGCCTGTCGCGTGCCACTCCGAGGCCGGAGATGGCTTTCGCGCTGACCTGCTCGACCTGACTGGCGACGGCTGCCGGCTGCTGGCCGATTGCGAACTCGAGCTCGGTTCCGGCGTCTCGCTCGATCTCCCGGCCCGGCTCGCGGGCGGCGAGAAGCTCGAATTGTCGGGCCGGGTTTCGCGAGTAGAGCCGCATCCGGGTACGCCGCGAACGCGCGTGACGATCGAGTTCTGTGAGCTCGGCGCGGAGTCGATCGAATTGTTGGAGGCCATTCTTCAGGGCAAGATCATCGGAACCGTGGTGACGCGGCTCGGCGAAGATCTGTCCGAAGAGACGGCTTCGACCAGGATTCCCGCAAGCAGTCGGGAACAGCCGATCAGCGAACCCGAACTCGAGCCGGTACCGGAGACGCCGCCCGAGTACCCGCACAAGCGCGGCAACCTCCGCACGCCATACTTGCGCCAGGTCACTGCGCTGTGCGGAGGCGGTGAGTCCGTCATCCTCGGCCGCGACCTGTCGATTGCGGGCATGCGGGCCGAACGGATTCCGGAGCTTCCCGTCGGCACGGAACTCGAGCTTGCGATCTACGGAGGGGCGGGTGCCGAACCGGTGCTCGTAAAGGCCGTGGTCGCGCGCGACGACGGCGAACTCGGCACGGTCTTCCATTTCATGGAAATGGCGGAGTGGGAACGTCCGCGCCTCGAGGCCATCGTGAACGCGGGGTCGGAGATTCAATCGTTGTCGGGTGATGCGGCGGGCGACCGGGTGGTGGTGACGCACGCACGCGAGCGAGTGACGAGCCTGCGGCGGCGCCGCTGAAGCGCGGGCCTCAGCGCTCCCGTCCGACTCCGAGCCGCCGGCGGATTCCCGCTTCGAGCGCTCGGACACCTTCACCCGCGTGGCTTTCTTTGAGTGCCTTCAGCTTCGGGTAGTCCGCGTCTCGCTCCGCGTCCCATTCATCCGCAAAGCGGCCGGAACGAATCACCTCGACCATCTCGCGCATCTTCGAAGCGAAGTCGAGGCCGTCGAACGATCCGCGTCGTGCGAGCTGGCCATATTGGCTCGCCGGTGAATGGAGTTCGAGCTGGTCACTGAATCCGACCTCGCGCAGCAGGCGGTAATTGCGCTCGACCTCGCCCGAGAGGTAGAGCTCGGTCATGATGGCTTCGAGCGGGATACCCTGCTCGAGCATCACCGCGACGAATGCTTGATTGACGTGCGTGAGCGCGGGCGAGAGCAGTTGCTCGACCGAGAGGTCGAGCACGGCCTCCTGCATCGGCGTGAGGGCGATGCCGCCCTGGTCAAGCCCGCCGATCGCCTTTGCGACGGCGAGCGTGCGCGCGAGCGCGCGGCCGGTCGCGTCGTGTTGGATTCCGATTGCGGTGATGAAACCGACACCCTCCTGGTAACAGGAACGAACCTCGGGGCCGAGCATGCGCGGTGCGACCATTCCGAGGTCGCCCGGTGGCGCGAAGCGTTCGAAGGCCAGCGTGTAGCCACTCGCTACGAGAGTGAGTTGGTCGTCCCGGCGTTCGATCGGCAACGTGGGGATGACGTCGTCGGGAATCAGGATGCAGACCACGTCGGCATCGCTCGCGGCCTCGAGCGGTGCGGCCTCGAATCCGTCGTCTACTGCGCGTTCACGAGTTTCGTCGGCCCGCACGCAGACGCTGATCGAAAATCCGGAGTCTCTGAGGTTCAGCGCCCACGGGCGACCCTGGTTGCCGTATCCGATCACGGCGATCGTTGCGCCGTCGAGTTCTGCGAGATCGACTTCTTCCGCAGTGTAGATCGTCGTCATCGTGAACTCTCCGTGGTAGCCGCGCGCTCGCCCAGCTCGGCCGGCTTTCGCCTGTCGTTCATCATCCTCCGATCATCTCACAACCGCGAGCGATCGGCTCCGGAATTGCTCTTGTTCATGGGGAGTGCCGGGCATCGTGTGTCGCAGCGCCATGCGGTAGCCTGCAGTCGTGCCGCTCGCAATGAAGGCCGCCTGCGAGAAATGCGAGGTCGCTCTCGACAAGCTCGATGAAGCCTACATCTGCAGTTTCGAGTGTACTTTCTGTTCGCGGTGCACGAGCGCGATGGATGCACGTTGCCCGAACTGTGGGGGGGAGCTGTTGAAACGGCCGCGTCGCGAGATCTGAAGCCGCGTCAACTCGATCCTGTGGCTTTCGGCATCCAGTCGCGGAGAGGCCGGAGCTGCCGGCCGCCGGCGTCGAAGTTCGCTGGCGCGAGCCAAGTTTCGAGGGCGACTCGGATTGCAGGCCACTCCGCATCGATGATCGAGTACCAGGCCGTGTCGCGATTTCGGCCCTTCGTCACGACGGCGTTGCGAAAGGTGCCCTCGTAGCGAAAGCCGAGCCGCTCGGCGGCCGAGCAGGAGGGTGCATTCAGGCTGTCGCACTTCCACTCGTAGCGGCGATAGCCGAGTTCCTCGAACACGTGGTGCATCATCAGGTACATCGCTTCCGTCGATGCGGCGGTCTGCTGCAGTGCGGGCGCATAGCTGAGGTGTCCGACCTCGATGCAACCCATGAGGGGATCGATGCGCAGGAAGCTCGCGACTCCGGTGGGCTGCTCGCGCGCCCGATCGATGATTGCGTAGAAGAGTGTGTCGTCACGCTCCTCACACCAGCGAACGAAGCCGACGTAATCGTCCGCTGAGGCAAAGGGCCCGTACGGAAGGTAGGTCCAGCCGGCTTCGTCGGGCGCCTCCGTGTAGGCGTCGTGCAACGCCATCGCATGTCGTTCGGCGCTGAGTGCTTCGAGACGACACCATCGACCGTCGAGCGGATCCTGCGGCGGAGCGGGGCGAGCGGTCCAGCTCGGGACGGCTTCGCCGATTGGTTGACCTAGGGAATTCGTTCGCCGGGGCATGGGTTGCGGCCTCTGCTTCTCGGTTTCGAATCGCAACGAGCGAGGAGATGGATGCATGGTACCGTCGTTCGATGAGTCGTCAGCGCGGAACGGGCAAGTCGGGTCGTACGGTGAAGTCCGTCGGCTTCGTGCGATACGCGCTTCTATTCGACGTCTCCAGAATCGCGAGTTTTCTGTGCCTGCTGTTGCTCGTCGCCGGCTGTAGCGGTGAAACCGGCAGCGTGGCACGGCGTCCGGACCTGATCCTGATCTTGCTCGACACCGTACGCCGCGACCACATCGGCACCTACGGTTACCACCGCGACACGACACCGGTAATCGATTCGCTTGCCCGGGGTGGCCTCGTTTTCGAGCGGGCGGTCGCCCAATCGTCCTGGACGCTGCCTTCTTTCGGAAGCCTGATGACGTCACGCTACCCGCGCGAGATCTTTCCCGAAACGAAGGGCGTCTCCGTTCCGGCGGGGAATCTCTACACCTTCGCGGAGGCGTTGCGCAAAGGCGGATATCGAACCGTCAGCGTTACGACCAATCCATATAATCATGAGTTCTTCCGGTTGATGCAGGGGGTCGAGGATCCGAACCACCTTGGCGTGGTGCCGGCGGATGCCGTGGTCGACCGCGCGATCGAACAGGTCGACCTTGCGATCGGCGCGGAGGGTGAACGCGGTGACACTCCCTACTTCCTGTTCCTCCATTTCATGGACAACCATTTTCCGCTGGGTGTTTCGGCACCGTACGACACCCGTTTCCCCGCCCTGGACGCTTTGCCTCACGACGACGACATGCGAAAGTCGCTGGGATTCGGCATCCCCGACCAGGCGCAGGGCGAGGATTTCGAGATCTACCGCAGTCACACCCTCTCGCTATACGACGGAAGTCTGTACTTCACCGATTTCCAACTCGGTAGACTGTTCGATCATCTGCGAGGGCGAGGAATATTCGAGGACGCGGTGATCGTCGTCGCGGCGGATCACGGCCAAGCATTCTGGGACCACGGCCGGGAAGAGAAGGAACTGGGCCTCGAACACTTCCAGCGGCGGGGTGTCTTCGGTCTCGGGCACGGGCACACCCTGTTCCCTGAGTTGATTCGGGTGCCGCTGATCATTTCCGGCCATGGCATTCCAACCGGCCGCGTCGAGTCGCAGGTACGAAACCTCGACATCGCACCCACCCTGTTGTCGATCGCGGGCATCGACGATCCCGCCTTCGTGGGACGGGGCGTCCCGCTGCTCGAGCGTCTGGCCGACGGCAGCCTCAACGATCTGCCCGCCTACAGCGAAACCAGGACTCGATCGGCTGCGCAATGGACCGTTTGGGCCGAGCGTCATCGCTATCTCCGCGTCGACGAGCGCGAGTTGCTTTTCGGCGACGTGGGATCGGACCTGACGGACATTGCCGCCAACGAACCCGAAACCCTGGCGCGCCTGCGGCGCGAGCTGGACGAAGTGTTGCGATTTGCACGGCCGCAGGCTGAAGAGCGCGCGGGGGATCTCCCCGATGAGACGCGCGATCGTTTGCGGAAGCTCGGTTATGTCGACTGAGGCGCCCTCGAGTCGAGCGCTTGGGCGATCGCGTGATTCGTGCGGCCAGCTCGTGGGGCGGGTCAGGCGGGTGCGAGTTCGACCGGGATGCCGTTCAGGGCCGCGTTACCGGAGATGACGTCGATGAATTCTCCGGGTGCGATGACGTTGTTGCAGACGCCCGCGTGCTGTGACGCGACCGAGAGGCGCGCGCCCGGCTTGTCGTGACCCCAGCCGTGCGGCAGGCAGACGACGCCCGGCATCATTTCCTCGCTGATTTCGACCGGAACGCGGAGACTCCCGCTCGGAGACGAGATGCGCGCCAGACCGCCATCTTCGAGGCCGTGCACCTTCGCGTCGTCCGGATGCACGAGCAGGGTGCAGCGGTCCTTGCCCGAGACCAGGGCGGGCACGTTGTGCAGCCAGGAGTTCTTCGAGCGCAGGTGTCGGCGGCTCACCAACACCAGGCCGTCTTCGCGTCCCAGCCGCGCGGCGAGTCGCTCGAGGTCGTTGGTGATGTACTCGGGGGCGAGTTCGATCTTGCCGGAATCGGTTGCGAGATTCCCGGGCAGGCGCGGTTCGAGCGGGCCGATGTCGATGCCGTCGCTGTGGGTCTTCAGCTTGGCGAGGGTGAGACCGTCGGGGTCACTTCCGTAGGCATCGCCGTAGGGGCCCGATCGGATCTGGAAGTCGAGAATCCGCTCCGGTCCGGCGCCCGGAGTATCGGCGACGATTTCGCCGGGGTCGCGGCCTTCGACCCGGGAGCCCGGAATGCCGCAGACGACGCCGACGATGCCCGCGAAATACAGCTGATCGACCTGCCGCACGTCGATGTCGGCGGCCTTCTGGCCCGCGCACAGTAGCCCGAGCATGATCAGCGACTCCCACTCGGCGCGGGCGTCGGTCGCGGGCTCGAAGACCACGTCCGAATAGCGCCCGCCGTTGCGAACCGACCACGACCAGAAGAGTTCGTCGTAATGAGGCTGCTCCAGCGCGGACAGCGCCGGCAGAATCACGTCTGCATGCCTCGTGGTTTCGTTGACGTAGTGGTCGAGACTGATCATGCAGTCGAGTTTCGGCAATGCGGCGTCGAGGGCCTCGGACTCCGGCAGGCTGATCACCGGGTTGCCCGCGATCGTGATCAGTGCCTTCAGCTGTCCTTGTCCCGGCGTCGCGATCTCTTCCGCGAGGCACGCGGCCGGAAATTGGCCGAGAACTTCCGGAGCGCCGCGCACCCGGCTCTGCCGTCGCCCGAATTCGAATCCATCTTGCCACTGCGGGTCGGGCAGCGAGACCATCGACCATGCGATCGGCTTCGAGAACATCATGCCGCCGCGGCGGTCGAAGTTCCCGGTTACGATGTTCAGCACGTCGGCCAGCCAGGAAGCGAGCGTTCCGAATTCCTGGGTGCAGGTGCCGATTCGCGCGTACCAGGCGGCGCTCGGCGCCGCGGAGAATTCGCGCGCGATGCGGCGGATGTCGTCGGCGGCGATTCCGCAGGTCGCGGCGACTCGCTCGGGCGCCCACTCCGCGGCAATTTCGCGGATGCGATCGATGCCGTTCAGAACCGGGTCGAGGTGGCCGTGGTCTTCGAGACTCTCGGTGAAGATCACGTGCAGGACGGCGAGAAGCATTGCGGCATCGCTTCCGGGGCGGATCGCGAGCCACTCGGACGCGTGCTCCGCGGTACCGGTGCGGCGGGGGTCGATCACGAGGGTCTTGCCGCCGCGACGGTGGATCGCCTCCATGCGACCCATGAAATCGGGGGCGCACATCAGGCTGCCTTGCGACGCGTGTGGGTTGGCGCCCATCACCACGAGATAGTCGGTGTGATCGATGTCTGCGGTCGGGATGGTCCACATACTGCCGTACATCAGCGCACAAGCGAGGTTCTTCGGCCATTGATCGACGGTGCCGCTCGAGTAGATTCCGTCGAGCTGCGAGAAGGCCACGAAGGCGCCGATATGGCGGCTGAGCGAAAAATTCGAGGCGGTTGGATTCCCGATGAAGGCCGTGACCGCCTCCCGCCCGTAGCGATCGAGAACCGGGTGCAGCAGTCGCTCGCACTCGGCGAAGGCCTCGTCCCACGAGGCTTCGACGAACTCCCCGTCGCGCTTCACGAGCGGCGTGCGCAACCGATCCGGGTCGTGGTGGAGGTCGCCGATCGTCGTGCCCTTCGGGCACATGTAGCCACGGCTCCAGACGTCGTCCGGATCGGGTCGGATCCGGTCGACGCGGCCATCCTTCACATGGATACGCAGGCCGCACATCCCTTCGCAGAGAGGGCAGGTCCGTCGGTGGATGCGCTCGGAGGGTTCACTCATGCGTGCCTCGGGAATTCTCTGGCGCGAGTCGGCGTCAGAGCTTGGAGGGGGCGCTCATGCTGAACGCGAGATGCCCGTTCCAGGTTGCGAGCAGCGGACGGCGCGGCAAACCCAGTGCGCGTAGTTGCTCGGAAAGCGGGTGACTGCCGAGCTCGAGCCGCCCACCGCCCGGGTGGTAGCCGGCGTCGCTATAGCGTTGCGTCAGGGTGCCCACGTGCGGCGCGCCCTCGAAGATCGAATAAACGGGCGACGCGACCGGAGCGGGTGCCTGAGTGCCGTTCGCGGGTACCGAGTATCGCAGCGCATCCTGGCTCTGCATCCGCAGTCGGAATTCGGCACGTCCGTCCGAGCGCTCGAATTCGATGTCGTCGAGGGTCTTCGGAAAGCCCCACATCTGAATCCCGCAGTCGCGGGAGAGGGTGGTGTTGACTTGGAGCTTCCAGGTGAAACTGGCGATTCGACCGCGGAGAATGTCGGTCCAGGTACTCCAATAGGGAATGTGTGTCTGCCCGACCTTGCGCACGAAGAAGGCCTGTGCGGATTCCTCGTAGGCGCCGCAGTCCGTGTCCGTGTATTGGACACCGGTGAGCGCGAGGATCGCGCGCCCCGGCGCGATTTCCGCGACGCGGAATCCGCTGTCGGCGATCAGCTCGTTTGCGACGCGTGACTTCACGGCGAACAGGCCGCCGACCGAGGAACCATCGCGGAACTGCGTCGGGTAGCCCAGGTCGCGTCCTTCGATCTCGAAGCGACGGGAGCTGTGCGGGGAATCGGGGGGATTGGCGTCTTCGGGGGTCATGATTGCCTTGCTGAGCTGATGGCCGGAATCCGACGTGAATTGGAGAATAGTACAATTCGCGTTTCGGGTGTCGGAGTGCGCTGTGGCACGACACCCCGGCTACGAGTTGGATCTCGAATGGACCATGCTCGCGCGTCAAGGCGCGAAGGCGTCGGCGTCGAGCTCCATCAGTCCCGCAGCACCCGCGCGCGCCGCGGTCGCGTGTGCAAGGTGACGCGGCAGCAGTCGCTGGAAGTAGAAGCGGGCCGTTGCGAGCTTCGCACGGTAGAAGTCGTCGTCCTCCGTGTTAGCGGCGGCGAGCGCGCACTGAGCAACGAGCGCCATTCGCGCCCACAGATAGCCGAGAACGACGTATCCGGAATGGAACGCAAAGTCCACCGACGCGGCGCCGAGTTCGTCGAGGTTCTGGGTCGCCTTGGCGCTGATGTCTTCGGTCAACCGACCCCAGCATTGGCTCGCAGCCGAAAGCGGGCCGATGAATTCCTCCATCGCGGCGTTGTCGCGCTGCTCCTCGCAAAATTCGTTCACGAGCTGCGTGACGTTACGCAGCAGCGCACCCCCGGTGGCGAAGACCTTGCGGCCGATCAGGTCCAGCGCCTGAATGCCCGTCGTCCCTTCGTACACCGTGGAGATCCGCCCATCTCGCACGATCTGCTCCATGCCGTTGTCGCTGATGTAACCGTGGCCACCGTAGATCTGGATACCGAGGTTGGTCACCTCCTGCGCGTTCTCGGTGCAGAAGGCCTTCGCGACCGGAGTCAGGAGTTCGAGCAGATCGATTGCACGCTGTCGGCGCTCGCCGTCTGCGTGTGCGACTTCGTCGACGCGTTGCGCGAGCCAGTAGATGAGCGCTCGGTTGCCTTCGACGAAGGCCTTCTGGGTCAGCAGCATCCGTCGCACGTCGGGATGCACGATGATCGGGTCGGCCTCGCCCTCGGGATTCTTCGGGCCCGTGAGCGACCGCATCTGGAGGCGTTCGCGCGCATACTCGAGTGCGCCCTGAAACGCGAGCTCGCCGAGCGCCAGTCCCTGCATCGCGGTCCCGAGGCGCGCGGTGTTCATGAGCTTGAACATCACTTCGAGCCCGCGATTCTCCTCGCCGAGTAGGAAGGCGGTCGCGCCGTCGAAATTCATTACGCAGGTGGCGGAGCCCTTGAGGCCCATCTTCTTCTCGATCGATCCGCAGTGGGCCGCGTTGCGTTCGCCGAGTGAGCCGTCTTCGTTGATGAGGAACTTCGGTACCACGAATAGCGAGAGTCCCTTCGTGCCGTCCGGTGCACCTTCGATTCGCGCGAGAAGGGTGTGGATGATGTTGTCGGTCAGGTCCTGTTCGCCACCCGAAACGAAGATCTTCGTGCCGGTAATGTCGTAGCTGCCATCTTCGTTGCGAGTCGCGCGGGTGCGCAGCAACCCGACGTCCGAGCCGCAGTGCGATTCGGTCAGGCACATGCTGCCGGCCCATTCTCCGGAGAGCAGCTTCGGCAGGTAGGTGTGTTTCTGTTCTTCGCTGCCACCGTTCAGCAGGCACGTTACGGGTGCCAGCGCGAGGCCGGGGTACATGCTCCAGGCCCAGGAGGCCGACCCGATCATTTCGGTGACGAACTGGCCCAGCGACGGCGGCAGGCCCTGGCCTCCGTCGGCGATCGGAACCGTGAGTGCTTGCCAGCCCGCTTCGCCGTAGAGCTTGAACGCCTTCACGAAGCCGTCGGGTGTCTTTACTTCACCGTCTTCGAAGCGGCAGCCCTGTTCGTCACCGACCCGGAACAATGGAGCGACCACCTCCTCGGCGAACTGCGCAGCCCCACGCAGCACATCGTCGAGCAACTCGGGGTCGAGCCTTTCACAACCGCTGAGCGACGCGTAGTGGGGGTCGCTCTCGAGTAGCTCGTTGAGGACGAATCGGATGTCGCGAAGCGGAGCTCGGTATGCGGGCACGGCAGTGATTTCTCCATCGAGAGCGTTTCGGATTCCGGGCGGACAGGGTACCGCTTCCCCGCCCGTCCTCAGGAGAGCATCTTCGCGAGCCGCAGCAGCGCGATTTCGCGCGGGCAGTTGATGCGCAGCGGCAGACCCGCCATGCCGATCCCGCGGCTCACGTAGAGAGTCGAACCCAGCGAGTGGAAGATGCCGCGAGTCTGGCGCGAGATCAGACGTGACGGGTTGTAGTGATGCGCGAGGGGCAGGGCGACCTGGCCGCCGTGTGTGTGTCCCGACAACACGAGCGAGAAATCGAGGCGGGCCGCCTGCTCGAAGTAGCTTGGTCGATGGGCGAGCAGCACGCTCGGCAGGTCGGCGGGGATCTCGTTCGCGATCCGCTCCAGCACGGGGCTCTCGCTCTCGCGTTCGGTCCAGCCCTGGCCCGGATCTTCGATCCCGGCGACGGCCATTACGGAGCCGTCGATTTCGAGCGGATCCCACTCGTTGCGCAACAGGCGGATCGAGGTGTGGCGCTCGAGGCCGCCCGCGACGATGTCGGCGCCCGTGTAGACGTCGTGATTTCCGAGTACGGCGTAGACTCCGTGCCGCCCGCTCAGCCGCGCGAGTTCCGCACAGCCTGCGTTCACGTAGCCGGGGTCGAAGTCGAAGATGTCGCCGGTGATCATCACGAGGTCGGGCTCGAGTTGGTTCACGCGCGCGACGAATTCAGCGACTCGTTCCGGCCCGAGCAGCGGCCCGATGTGCAGATCGGTGATGTGCACGATACGGAGATCGCGGTGCCGCGCCGCGAACCCGCGCGCGGGCAGCTCGACGCGATCGATCCGGACCCGGTAATTGCCCACCGAGGCTCCCCAGAGTACCGAGCCGAAGCCGATCAAGACGCAGGCGCCGCCGGTCCAGGCGAGTGCGGTCGGCGCGCTCTGGTCGAGGCCTGCGACCCGGAAGCCGCCGCCGACCAGCACGAACGCGGCCGCGAGTAGCACTCCGGTCAGCAGCACCGCGACGCTTCCGAGCAACCAGACTCGGCTCAGTACGAGCGGGATCCCGCGGCTGTGCAGACGCCCGCGCACCCAACGCAGCGCGTACAGGTTGAACGCTCCGAACGCGACCACGGCAGCGACGGCCAGGGTGACATCGAGCCCGACGCCGCGGAGCGTGAGGGACGCCCACTGCAAGAAGAGCACTTCGCCCAAAGACAGCAACAGCACGGTGAACGTGAGCATGCGGATCATGCGGCGGTTCATCGCGGCAAGGGTATGGAAAGTGCGCAGCGTCCGCATCGGGTGTCGACCCTGGCCGCTCGCTGCGGCTATAGTGCTTCCGCGACATGGAGGGGGAGAGGATGCTCAGACGTCCGGGCTTCGCAGTGATCTCGACGATTCTCGTGTTTGCGAATGCCGCGGCATTCGCCGGGGAGCGGAAACCGTTGCAGAAGGGCGACACGGCGCCCGCGGTCTCGTTCGTCGACATCACCGGCGAGGCGACCGGGACCGACGCGTATCGAGACTGGGTCCAGGTCCTGACCTTCGCCGATCGCGAGAGTTCGGAGGAACTGAAGCTGTGGCTGCGCCCCGCGCAGCTGGCGGCGACCGGCGCGCATCCCGAGTTGCGCGTGGCCTACATCACTTTCGCGGATGTGAGCGCGATCCCGCGCCTGCTCCGCAGGATCGTGCGGCCCATACTGGCGAAGACGTTCGAGAATTCGAACGAGGATCTCGAAGAGGCTTATCGCGAGATTGGGGTCGAGCCCGACCCCGAGAAGGTCGATATGATCTTCGCGCCGGATTGGGATGGAGCGCATCTCGAGAAGTTCGGGCTCGAGGACGCCAAGGCCTACCACTGTTGGATCGTGGTGGACGGTCGGATCGTCGAGGCACTCGACGCGTCGACGCCCGATCTCGAGGGTCGCTATGTCGCGGCCTTCGACGCGATCGCAGCGGATTCGGGCGCCGCGGCGCTGTCACCGGTCGCTGTGCCGGTCGGCGTCTCCGCGATCCGGCCCGACTGAGCGAGCGGCACCAGCGCGGGAAGCTCTCAGCCGGGTGCGTGGTGCGAATGGGAGATCGGAGCTTCGTCGCGGTCATCTCCCGCTTGGTGACTGTGCCCGGTCGGAAGCACGACGGCGACGATGGTCCAGAGCCCGAACACCACGAGCAGCCCACCCGCCAGTCGGCGAGTGCGGACTCCCGATTGAAGCGCTTGTGAGGCGGTGCCGGCGGCGAGCAGCGCGGGCAGGGTGCCGATCCCGAAAGCGGCCATCATCGCCGCCCCTTCGGTGGCGCCCCCCGACGCGCTCGCTCCGGCGAGCGCCGCGTAGACGAGGCCGCACGGCAGCCAGCCCCACACCGCGCCCGCGGCGAACTGCTTCCAGGCGTGGTCGAGCGGTTGCAGACGCCCGGAAAGCGGAGCGATGTGCCGCCAGGCGTGTGCTCCGAGTCGCTCGAGCCGGGTCAGGCCGAACCACCAGCCCGCGAGGTAGAGGCCCGCCGCAACGAGGAAGGCTCCGGCGAGGATTCGCAGCCAGCGCGCCGCGTCGGCACCCAACAGCGTGAGGAGCGACAGTCCCAGACCGCCCGCGATGGCGCCTGCGACCGCGTAGCTACTGATGCGACCGGCGTTGTAGAGAAGCTGTGCGGCTGCTTTGCGGCGTCCGGAGTGCACCCCGGTCCGCGCACCGGTGAGAGCCGAGACGATGCCGCCGCACATCCCGACGCAGTGCAGCCCGCCGAACAGGCCGAGCAGGAAGCCGCCCGCGATGGAGAAGTCGGGGGTCACGCGACCTCCGTGTCGTTCGCCTTCGGCGCGGCATCAGGGTCGGATTCCGGAGCCGGCGAGATGTCGTCGTCGAACAGGATGCTGTGCGCGGCACGATCGAACTCGTCGAATTGATCGTGGTCGACCGCCCAGAAGAATGCCCATAACGCGATCGCGAACAGCACCAAGCCCAGCGGAACCAGCACGAACAGGATGCTCATCGTCGCCCCCTGATGCGGGCCAGGCGCGCGGCATTGGCGACCACGAGAAGCGAGCTCGCCGACATTCCGAGTGCGGCCCAATGCGGTTCGATCCGGCCGGTTACGGCGAGTGGCAGCGCGGCGGCGTTATAGGCCAGCGCCCAGCAAAGGTTCTCGACGATCACTCCGCGGGTCTTGCGCGCCCATTCGAATGCGCGCGCGAGCGCACCGAGGCCGTCGCCGACGAGTATGGCGTCGGCGTGGATACGTGCGAGGTCGCTGCCGCCCCCCATCGCGATCGACACCTGGGCACGCGCGAGCACCGGCGCGTCGTTGATACCGTCGCCGACCATCGCGACTTTCGCTCCATCGGCCTGGAGTCGTTCGACGAAGGCGAGTTTCTCAGCCGGGCTGGCGCCCGCAACCCACTCGTCGACGCCGACGGCGTTTGCGACCTGGGCGGTTGCGGGGGATGGGTCACCGCTCAACAACACGGTTCGGATCCCCTGGGCCGAAAGCTGCCGCACCAGGGCACGAGCGTCGGGGCGCACTTCGTCGCGCAGCACGAACCAGGCCAGCGCCTCGCGATCACTTGCGAGTAGCAGGAGGTGGGCCGATTCATCGGGCGGCGCGGGCACCTCGCCGTGGCCGAACTCCGCGCTTACCCAGTCGGGTCGACCGATTCGGTAGCTTCGCCCGGCGATCTCTGCCTCGACGCCGAAACCCGGTACATTTGCACGCTCGCCCATCGTCAGCCGCAGGCTCGCGGAGCGGTGTTCGAGACGCGGGGCCTCGAGGCAGGGTCTGAACGCGCGCGCGATCGGGTGCTCCGAGTGTTCCTCGAGCAATGCCGCGATCGCGGTGCATTCGAGTTCATCGATTTCTGTGAGAGTGCGAATCGCGACGATTTCGAACGCGCCGAACGTCAGTGTGCCCGTCTTGTCGAGTACGACGTGGCTCGCACTCGCGAGCGCCTCGAGCACGTGGCCGCGCAGAACGAGCAGCCCGACGCCCGCCAAGCCGTTGGTCGCGGCCGCCAGCGCGACCGGCGTCGCGAGCGAGAGTGCGCACGGGCAGGTGATCACGAGGGTCGCGAGAGTGATGCCGAATGCCGCTTCGGGCGCGGCTTGCCACCAGTAAGCGAAAGTGAGCCCCGAGGCCAACAGGACGCCGCTCACGAAGTGGCGGGCGATGCGATCGGCGAGTTGCGCGACTCGCGGACGGTCGGCTTGCGCACGATCGAGCATCGCGACGATCTCCGCCATGACGGTTCGGCTGCCGATTCGCGTGACCGTGATTTCGAGCGGACTCTCGGAATTGAAGCTGCCGCCCAACACGCTGTCGCCGGGACCACACGCTTGCGGAAGTGCTTCGCCGGTCAATATCGCGCGGTCGACCGAGCTGTAGCCTGCGGCGACGACACCGTCCGCCGGAATTGCCTCACCCGCTCGCACCCGGATGCGATCGCCGACCTGCAGTAGCCGCGCGGGCACGATCGCTTCCTTCGCCGCTGAAATCCGTCGCGCGGTCTGCGGTGTCTTGCGAATCAGCTGGCGCGCGTGTGAATCGGCCTGGTTTCGCATCTGAAACTCGAGAAAACGACCGAGGGTCAGGAAGAACACGAACATGCAGATCGAATCGAAGTACACGTCTCCGCGGCCGATGAGGATCGTCCAGGTGCTCGCGGCATAGGCGCCGCCGATAGCGAGTGCGACCGGGACGTCCATGCCGGGTGCGCCGCTGCGGAGGTCGCGCAGTGCGGAAGCGAAGAACGGTCGCGCCGAATAGAAGACGATCGGGGTGCAGACGATCAGGCTCACCCAGTGAAAGAACGAGCGGTAGCGTTCTTCCATGCCCTGGAATGCGCCCGCGTAGAGGCCGACGGCGAAGGTCATGACCTGCATCATGCCCAGGCCGGCAACGCCGAGCCGCCGCAGCACGCGCCGTCGTTCGGTGCGCATGAAGGCTTCGTGGCGATCCGGTTCGAACGGTCGCGCGCGGTAGCCGATCGCCGCGATCTCTGCGAGCAGTTCGCTGAGTTTCGCGCGTGACGGCAGCCAGCACAGCTGCGCTCGGTGGCTCGATAGACTGACGTTGATTTCGGTCACTGCAGGGTGTCGACGCAGTCTGCGTTCGATCAACCACGCACATGCAGCACAGCTGATGCCCTCGATGGCCAATGAGGCGCGCTTTCGTTCACCGGGTTCATCCTGGACGAAGTCCTGCTGGAGGGTCGACTCGTCGTAGGCGCGCAGTTCTGCGAGGGCTTCGGGCACGAGCGGTTCCGCGGTTTGCGCCACGACGTCGCGCTGCCGGTAGTAGTCGGTCAGATCCTGCCGGACTATGGTCTCGGCCACCGCCTGGCATCCGGGGCAACACATCGGACGCGACAAGCCGTCGATCTCGACCGAGAGTTCGATGCCGTGGGGGAGGCGTAGGCCGCAGTGGAAGCAGACCCCGACCGGATGGAGTGTGGCGGCGGCTGTACTCAAGGGTCGTTACCGAGAGGCAGCGGATCTCGGCTCGGAAGCAGTATTTCGCGTTGCAGGCGCCACGCCTCCGCAGCCTCGCCGGACTCGCCCGAAGGCTGCAAGCTCGCGTAGTAACGGCCTGATGGCGGGGCCTCGATCTGCCCGTAGAAGCGGTCGGCTCCGGTCCTGACGAGCATCACGGCCTCGTCCCGGGCCTCTTGTGTGGCGTGACTGAGTTTGAGCGTCAAGCCTTCGGGAATTGCAGCGAGTTCGCCAGCGAACACGATCTGGACCTCGCCCGTGAGGTCGTCGATCGCGAGTGTTGCGCGAATTCCGAGTCGTTCCGCGTTGGCTTCCGCGGCGAGGCGCTGGTTGATCGCGTTGCCGGCCTCGTAGTAGCGATCGTCGACGAGCGAATCCTGGTTTCGGAACGCAATCACGACCGTGGCGATGCCGGCGACCACGCTCGTGGTCAGCAGTATGACGATGAACCAAGGCCAGAAGAAGCGGTACCACGGCAGTGCGGCTTCGGGATGGGTTTCGTGCACGTCGGCCTCGCTCTTGGTTCAGCCGCTCCGTTCGGGGCGCAGGAAGCGGCTGACCTCCGTCACCGAGAAATTCGGCTCGTCGACCGTCTCGATGGTGAAGCGGACGTCGATGTTGGCTGCGCCGCCCTCGGACTCCGAGGCGAATAGGCTGAACGGCAGCGAGCGCTGCTGACCGGCCGGCACTTCGATCAACTCCTTGCCCGAGAGCCGCGTTTCGATGTCTGCGTTCCAACGAACGCGATAGACACGGTCGCGTTGTTCCATGTTCATGATTCGAAGTGTATAGACGTTCTCGACGGTACCGTCCCAATGCTCCCGGTAGAGCCGGTTTCGATCGCGAATGACATCCAGTTCGAGCGGGACCCGTGCCCCGATCACCCACGTAAAGGCCACGATCATGGTTATGAGAACGCCTGCGTAGCCCACCAGGCGCGGCCGGAGTCGCACCGTTCGTTGGTGGTCGTCCTGGTGTTGTGAGCTGAAACGGATCAGATTCGCCTCGTAGCCCATCTTGCCCATGATGCCGTTACACGCATCCACGCAGGCAGCACAGCTGATGCATTCGTATTGGAGGCCGTCTCGGATGTCGATTCCCGTCGGGCACGCGTGGACGCACAATCGGCAGTCGACGCAACTTCCGAGGCCACGTTCGCCGGGGTCGCTGCCGCGAGGGCGGGAACCACGCGGATCGCCGCGTTCGGCGTCGTAGCTGACGATCATCGTGTCGTGGTCGAACATCACGCTCTGGAAGCGTGCGTAGGGGCACATATGAAGGCAGACCTGTTCGCGCAATACGCCGTTCATCAGGAAGCTAACGCCCGCAATGAAGAGGATGAAGAACTGCTCCCAGCTTCCGAGGTCGAGTGCCGCGATGCCTAGTGCGAGGTCGCGAATCGGCGTGAAATAGCCGACGCAGGTGACCGAGATCGAAAGTGCGAGGAGCGTCCAGAGCGTGAATTTGAGCAGCTTCTTGCGGAGCTTCGACACACTCCAGCGCGAGCGGTCGAGCCGGATCCGTTGGCTGCGGTCTCCCTCGATCAGCTTCTCGAGCCAGACGTAGCAGAGGGTCCAGACGGTTTGCGGGCATCCGAAGCCGCACCACAGCCGACCCGCTACCACGGTGAAGACGAACAGCGCAAAGGCCGCGATGATCAGGAGCATCGAAAGCAGCACGAACTCCTGAGGCCAGAAGGTCGCGCCGAAGATGATGAACTTCCGCTCGGGGACATCGAGCCAGATCGCCGGCCCCCCATTCCATGTCAGCCATGGCCCGACGTAGAACACCACCAGCAGCAACACAAGAGATACCCGCCGAGCGGTCTGGAACGGCCCGCTGACCCACAGCGACTGGATCTTGCGCCAGCGCTCGTAGAGGCTCACGACCTCGGCGTGTTCGCCGGGCATTTCCCCGCTCACGGTTTTGGATTTCGTGGACATCAAAGACTTCCCGGTCGGCTCCGGCCGACTGCCCGGCTATTCGTTGCGCTCGTCGTCCCGATCTGCCGACAGGCTGAGCACGTATGCGGCCACCAGGTGGATCTTCTCGTCGCCGAGAAGGTCGCCGTGGGCGGGCATCTTGCTGGTGATTCCGTTCAGGGCGCGATCTTCGATGTCGCTGACGCGCCCGCTGTGCAGCCAGATGTCGTCGGTGAGATTCGGGGAGCCGATCATCTGGTTGCCCTTGCCGTCCGCACCGTGGCACGCAAAGCAGATGGTATTGAATGTCTCGGCTCCGGCTGCCGCCATCTCGGCGTCGTGTTCGCGTCCGCTCAGGCTGATCACGTATTGCGCAACCTTCGCAGCTCCTGCTTCGCCGCCGATGGCGGGGCCGAAGGGCGGCATGGCTCCGTTTCGACCGGCCGTGATGGTCGTGACCACCGTCTCGGGCGCGTTGCCGTAGAGCCAGTCGTCGTCGGTGAGATTCGGGTAGCCCGGCCCGCCGCGGGCATCGGAGCCGTGGCACTGCGCGCAGTTGTTCGCGAACAGGCGACTGCCGATTTCGATGGCGCCGGGGTCGCGGATCAACTCGGGGATCGGTTGCTTCATGTAGCCGGCGAAAATCGGGCCGTATCGAGCCTGTGCCGTGTCGACCTCCTGCTGGTACTCGCCGGTCGACGTCCAGCCCAGGGTGCCCGGGAAGTTGCCCATGCCGGGGTACAAGATCAGGTAGCCGATCGCGAACACGATGGTGCCGACGAACAGCCAGACCCACCACGCGGGCAGCGGGTTGTTGAGTTCCTCGATGCCGTCGAACGAGTGACCGGTGCTCTCGTCCTTCTCGTCCTCCGGGACCTTTGCGGTTCGATTGGCGGCGAGCAGCCACACGCACCCCACGATGTTCAGCGTCACCAGCACGATGACCCACCAGCTCCATCCGTTACTCATCGTCGGGCTCTCCTGCTCGGCCGTTCCCGGCCTCCTCCTCGTCTGCGAACGGCAGCATGGCATCTTGTTCGAAGCGGTCGCGGTTCTTTGCGTGATAGGCCCACCAGCAGATGCCGAGGAAGGTCGTCATCGTGGCGACGGTGATGAGTCCCCGCACGTCTCCCATGTCCATTGCCTAACGCCTCGCCTTGAGATGGGTGCCGAGCTGCTGCAGATAATCGATCAACGCTGCGATCTCGGTCTTGCCCGAAACGGCCTCGCTCGCGCCCGCGACGTCGCTGTCCGTATACGGAACACCGACCGTCCGCAGTGCGCGCATCTTCGCCGGTGTGTCCTCGCCGCTGAGCACGTTCTCTGCCAGCCACGGGAAGCCGGGCATGTTGGATTCGGGGACGACGCTACGCGGGTCGATCAGATGCACGCGGTGCCAATCGTCACTGTAGCGTTGGCCGACGCGGGCGAGGTCGGGGCCCGTTCGCTTCGAGCCCCACAGGAAAGGGTGATCCCAGGCGGATTCACCGGCGACCGAGTAGTGACCGTAGCGTTCGGTTTCTGCGCGCAGCGGGCGGATCATCTGGGAGTGGCAGCCGACGCAGCCCTCGCGAATGTAGATGTCGCGACCCTCGAGCTGAAGCCCTGTGAGCGGCTCCATGCCCTCGAGCGGTGTCGTGGCATTGGTGTCGAACGCAAGCGGCACGATTTCGGCCAGACCGCCGAGGCTGATGACGAGAATGACCAGGACGATCATCACTCCGATGTTCTTCTCGATGAAATCGTGATTCATCGTGCTGCCCCCTCGCCGCCGATCCGGGTAGTACCTGGAGCAGGTTCTTCGCTCTTGATCGTCTTGAATACGTTGTAGGCCATGATCAACATGCCCGTGAAGAACAGCATGCCGCCCACCAATCGTCCGACGTAATAGGGGAAGTTGGCTTCGAGTGATTGAACGAAGGAGTACGTCAGGGTGCCGTCGTCGTTGACGGCGCGCCACATCAGGCCCTGCATCACGCCGGCGATCCACATGAAAACTACGTAGAAGATCACTCCGAGTGTCGCGAGCCAGAAGTGCAGGTTCACCAGGCGATCGCTGTACATCCGCTCCTGGCCGTAGAGGCGCGGGATCATCGAGTAGAGCGAGCCGATCGTCATCATCGCCACCCAGCCGAGTGCGCCGGAGTGGACGTGGCCGATGGTCCAGTCGGTGTAGTGCGACAGCGAGTTGACGGTCTTGATCGCCATCATCGGGCCCTCGAAGGTCGACATGCCGTAGAACGACAGCGCGACCACCATGAACCGGATGATCGGATCGTCACGCAGCTTGTGCCACGCACCGGAGAGGGTCATGACGCCATTGATCATTCCGCCCCACGACGGAGCGAGCAGGATCAGCGAGAAGACCATGCCGAGCGATTGCGCCCAGTCGGGCAGCGCCGTGTAGTGGAGGTGATGCGGCCCGGCCCACATGTAGACCGAGATCAGTGCCCAGAAGTGGACCACCGACAGGCGATACGAGTAGACGGGGCGTTCGGCCTGCTTCGGCACGAAGTAGTACATCATGCCGAGGAAACCCGCGGTGAGGAAGAAGCCGACCGCGTTGTGCCCGTACCACCACTGCACCATCGCGTCGACCGGCCCGGCGAAGACCGAATACGACTTCGTCATCGTCACGGGGATTGCGAGGCTGTTCACGATGTGAAGCACTGCGACGGTGAGGATGAAGCCGCCGTAGAACCAGTTCGCGACGTAGATGTGTGCGGTCTTTCGCTTCATGATGGTGCCGAAGAACACCACCGCGTAGGCGACCCAGACGACGGTGATCAGCAGATCGATCGGCCACTCGAGTTCTGCGTATTCCTTGGAGGTCGTGTAGCCGAGCGGCAGGCTTACGGCGGCTGCGAGGATCACGAGCTGCCAACCCCAGAAGACGAACGCGGCGAGCCGATCGCCGAACAGCGCCACCTGGCAGGTCCGTTGCACCACGTAGAACGAGGTGCCGAACAAAGCGCAGCCGCCGAACGCGAAGATCACGGCGTTGGTGTGCAGCGGCCGAAGGCGTCCGAAGCTGAGCCAGGGAATGTCGAAGTTGAGTGCCGGCCATGCGAGCTGGGCGGCGATCAGCACGCCGACCAGCATGCCGACGATTCCCCAGACCACCGTCATGATGCTGAACTGCCGGACGACTCGAAAGTTGTAGTCCGGTTGGGTGACGCTCTGGCTCATGCCTTTTCTCCGATCGATCGGATCGACCCGTCCGTCCGGTCCGTTCGCAATAGGTCGTTGGGGCGATGCTTCCGGGGGAGTTCACCCGGGTGGTGTTTCGGTTCGGGGCGAGTGCACACCGGCACCTCCATGCCGAGTCGGGCGCAAGCCCGATTCGTGTGGGTAGATCGCCGTTGTAAACTCACAGCTGCAATGAGCGCGCCATCGCTGAAAGCCGATTTCCTGAGCTTGCAGCAATCGACATGTGGGGAATTGACCCATGTCAGAGCCATGAGTCGGCATTCTAGCTTGCGCGCGACTCGATCTGCCACCGGATGAAATGAGGATCTCGGGCGATGAGTCGATCGCGCTGCCTTGCTCCTCGCTCTGGTTGCCTGCGTTTCATTCCCCACTCGATCAGCTGCGTGAGCCGCTGAACCGCAGCCTGTCTTCCGCGATCGGGTAACCGCTTCGAACCGAAGGGGATGTCCGCATCGCACTCGACTTCGATGTTGGTGTCGAGGCCGAACAGGTCTCGTCGTCGGATTTACCCGGTCGGGCCGATTTCGGACGCATCGAGATCGAATTCCAGCCCTTGCCGTTGCTGTGCGGAGATTTCGACGTGAACGGCGTCGCGGTCTTCGACGGTGTGATCCGCTTCGATGGTAGGCGGGCGCCCGGCTCCTGAGACGCTCCGAGCTGTTATCCTCTCGTGATGGCGAATGATCCGACGGTGGAGCGTCTGACGAAGTGGGCGAAGAGCGGCAAGCCCGGCAGCGAACCGATTCCCGCTGCGACAGTGGTGTTGCTCCGCGACGCGACCGAAGGCGGGATCGAGACGCTGATGCTGCGGCGCAACTCGAAGATCGCCTTCGGCGGGATGTGGGTATTTCCGGGCGGGCGCGTCGATGACGCCGATCGGAGCGGCCTCGACTCGGGCGATGATGTCGCCGTGGCGCGCCGTGCAGCGGTGCGCGAGGCGATCGAGGAAGCGGGCCTGGTGGTCGACGAATCGGCACTGGTGCCGCATTCGCACTGGACCCCACCGCCCGTGACGCCAAAGCGTTATCTGACCTGGTTCTTCCTCGCTGAAGCGCCTGATGGCGTGGTTGCGATCGATCAGGGGGAGATCAAGGAGCACGAGTGGATGCGTCCTTCCGCTGCGATCGCGCGACGCGACGCGAAGGAGATCGAGCTCGCTCCGCCGACCTGGATCACACTCAACGGCCTGTTGTCGTACGAGAACGTCGCCGCCGCCTTGGAAACCACCCGCGCGGCACCGAACGACTTCTTCGAAACCCGCATTGCGGTGGTCGATGGAGGCCCCATCGTGCTCTGGCAGGGCGATGCGGGCTGGGCCGACAGCCGTGCCGATGCCCCCGGCGCCCGCCACAGGCTCGTGATCAACGAATCACCCTGGCGCTACGAACGGACTCGCTGACCGGATCTGCCCATAGGGGAAATTGAGGAGGATTGAGTCTCGCCGCAGCCGGGTGTAGTATCGTTCTACAGTCCGGCGGCTCTCCTCCTCCATCGAATCGACCGCTGACTTCGCCCGCACGGGCCGGGCGGACACCCAAGGACGGGAGATCCGCTGGAGGTGATTGCCTCCGAAAGGAGCCCTGCCACGTCTCCGAAACACGTTGACCCGCGGGCGAGCATCCTGATCGTCGATGACGACGAGGATATGCGGGAATTGCTTGCGCACATTCTCGCGGTCGACGAACCGATGCAGATCGAGGGGGCGTCGGGAGCTGCCGAAGCGCAGGCCGCGTTTGCGCGTCAGCCCTTCGACGTCGTCATCACGGATCTCAACATGCCGGGCGGTGACGGCTTGTCGTTGATGCAGTGGTCGCAAGAACAAGGCATCGCGGCAAGCTGGATCGTTCTGACCGGCCATGGAACTCTCGACCGCGCCGTGAAGGCTCTCCAGCTCGGCGCCTTCGATTTCATCTCGAAGCCCATTCGCGCAGCCGAGCGGGTTCGCAGTGCGGTCCGCAACGCGCTCGCTCAACGGCGACTCACGCAGGAGCGCGACCGGCTCGTAGGCGAATTGCACGAGAGTAACCAGCAGCTGCACGAGCACGTCGACCAACTCGAAGAGGCGTGCCGGATGATGCGCCACCAGGCCGACACGATTCGCGCTGATCTGCTCCGGGCCGGAGCCATTCAGCGCTCACTTCTCCCGGAAGAGGCGCCTGATCTCAGCGACTTTCACGTCCATGCGCTCTACCGCCCGACGCAGAACGTCGGCGGCGATCTCTACGATGTGATTCGAATCGACGATCGACGGGTTGCGCTACTCGTCGCGGATGCTGCAGGCCACGGCCTGAGCGCGGCGATGCTGGCCGTTCACTTCAGGAGTCAGCTGCGGGTCGTCGACCCGAGCACACACGCTCCAAATGCTCCTGCGGATGTTCTCAGCGCGGTCAATCGTTCCCTCTGTGAATCATTGTCGGCTCCGGGTTTGTTCCTGACGGCGGCCTACTGTCTGCTCGACACCGACCTTGCTGAGGTCACGATTGCATCGGCCGGGCATCCATCCATCCTCAGAATTTCGCCGGAGGGAGGCTTCGAGGCCTTTCATCACACGGGCCCGGCGCTCGGTCTGGATCCCGACGCGAAGTTTTCACAGCACCGGGTTCAGCTCGCGAAGGGCGATGGGCTGCTGCTCTACAGCGACGGCCTCTATGACTGCGTTCCGAACGACGGTGACGACCTGAGCCGTCGGATCGTCGCCGCTCTGACGCGAGACGGCGCACCCGAAGCCTGGGGCCTCGCGGCCCTGAAGCAGCATTGCTGCGGTCTGCAAGGACGCGGCGAGCCCTTGTCCGACGACGTGACGGTGCTGCTTCTCGCCACGGCGCCGGGTACCTCGGTGCTCGATAACGGGAGTTTGCAGCAGCTCGAGAGAGCGTCAAAGCGTGTGCCTGAAACCCAGACACTGGTAGGGGCCGATGCGGAGCGCATGGCGTTCAGCATTCACGGGCGCGGAGACTGGACGCAGAGCGCTGCTTTTCACCTCGAATGCGCCGCAGCGGTCGAAAAGGGGTTGGATTTGATGCTCGACCTCAGGGACTGCGCTCAGCTCGACAGCACCTTCCTGGGCACCATCCATCAGTTGTGCGGGCTCGCGGACGACGCCGGAGTCGAGTTTCGATTGCAGGGGGTTCCCCCGTCGGTCGAGGGACTCTTCCAGGAGCTCGGTATGTCCGTCGTAATCGATCACATCGTTCCCAGGATGCTTCCGCTTCCGAAAGAGATGGATCCTGTGCCCGCAGTGGAGCTCGATACACCGACCAGCGCGCTGTTCCTGCTCCGTGCTCACGAGGGACTGGCGGCATTGAGCGACCGCAATCGCAAGGAGTTCGGCCCCGTGATCGAACAACTTCGGCGGGAGGTCGCGGCCTTGACGCGTGTCGATGCGCAGCCTGAGGGTGACTCGACGCGGCGATAGATGTTCGGCCGCGAAGGCTTCACGACATGAAGAGCGCACGATGAAGATCGAAAAGGTGATGATCGTCGACGACGACGACGATGTGCGCGCGATCTCCGAGCTCGCGGCTCGCAAGATCGGCAATTGGGCCGTCGTGAGTGTCGCTTCGGGAGCTGAGGCGGTTGCACTCGCACCGATGGAGCGCCCCGACGTGATCTTGCTGGACGTGATGATGCCGCCGCCCGACGGGCCGGCCACCCTGGCGATGTTGCGCGACGATCGGGCCACCGCGACGATTCCGGTCATCTTCATGACTGCGATGGCGCAGCCGCACGAAATCGAGAGCTATCTCGCACTCGGAGCTTGCGGGGTGATCTGCAAGCCCTTCGACGCCACGGCATTGCCGGACGAGATCCGGCGCATCCTGCGGGAGGAATGACGTGTCGCTTCGCGAAGTCGATCACGAGCTGGAGCGCTTGCGGGAGCGGTATCGCGAGAAGTTCGAGCGGGAGCTGGAACTGCTCGCGGAGCGGCTGCGCGAAGCCGAGCGCGCGGGGTACGGCCGGCCTCAGCTGGAAGCGATTCGAGGGCTCGCGCACCGGCTGATGGGGACGTCCGGGTCGTACGGGCTGGAGGCCAGCAGCGCCGCATTGGCGCGCATGGAGGAAGGGCTCGAGCGCCTGCTCGACGCTGCGGAAGTCGAAGTGGGCGTGGCCTGGCCTGAGGTCGAGTCCGATCTAGCGGCCGCCCGGGCCGGGCTGAAAGAGTGAAAGGTTAGAAAAAACGAAGGGTTAGGCGCATTTCCTGGCTCTTTCGAGCCCTGCGGGCGTTGACTCCTGGAAGCTCGACACCGAATCGGGTCAAGCGCACTGCGCGGAGCACCGATTGGGTCGGGGGAAGGGGGACCAGCGTGTTGGCCTTGCTCGGACTCAGCGCACTCGCATCCGTTGTCGTCAGTCTCGTGCTCGGGGTCCGCCTGCTGCGGCTCTGGTCCCGCAGCCGCCAGCTGCCGGAACTCGCCATCGGTTCCTCGTTCATTTTTGCCGGGGTGATGGGCTACATCGCGACGGTATTCGGAAACCCTGGAACCGTGGCGCTGCCCGACGCCGTGGCGTATTGGGTGATGGTCTCCGGGATCGGGCTGATCAGCGTCGGCGTGGGGCTGACCTACTTCTTCGTTTGGAAGGTCTTCCGGCCCGATGCGGCCTGGGCGCGCTGGCTGTTCTGGGTCGCGTCCGTGACCTTGTTGCTCACGGTTGCGCCGATCTCGGGCGGTTCGGAGGGGGCTGTCGTGCAAGTCAACAGCATGACCGTGATCGGGGATCTGGTCCGATTCGGCGGCGGCGCCTGGGGCGCGTGCGAATCGCTCCGCTATTTCGGCCTGATGCGCAAGCGCATGCGAGTGGGGTTGGCGGAAGCTGCTGTGGCCAATCGCTTCCTGCTCTGGGGGCTTGCGAGTCTTTCAACGGGCACGATCTTCCTCGTGACGTCGACTGCGGTTCGGCTCGCGCTCTCGCCGGCCGACGGGTCGGTGACGCCCGGTGTGATGACGCTGATCTCCCTGCTCACGCTCGTGACGGCCACCAGCCAGTGGCTCGCCTTTCTGCCGCCGGCGCGATACACGCGCTGGGTCGAGTCGCGCGCGGTTGTTGCGGCCTGAATTTCGTCAGCGAGCAATCTCGTAGTCGGAAGGCTTGAACGCTCGCGTACGAAGCACGTATTCCGCGGCGAAGCCCGGGTAGAGCGAGTGGTTCTCGCCATCCGCGGAGAGATACCAGCTGTCGCAGCCCGATCCCCACACCATGTGCTTCATTCGCGCCTGGATTCGCGCGTTGTAGCGGTCCTGGACGTCCTGCTTGATGTCGAGGTAGCGGAGGCCTTCCGAGCGGATCTTCTGGATCGCGCGCAGGGAGTGGGCGATCTGGGCTTCAGTGTAGACGAGCACCGAGGTGTGGCCCGGGCCGGTGTTGGGTCCCATCAGGATGAACCAGTTGGGGAAGCCCGAGACCGTCATGCCCTTGTACGCGACCGCGCCCTTCTTCCACACCTCGTCGAGCGTTCGACCGCCCAGGCCGATGATCGGGAATGGTGCCGTCGCGATGTTGAGTGAGAAGCCGGTGGCGAAGACGATTGCGTCGGCTTCGTGCAGTGTGCCGTCTCGGGTTTCGATCCCGTCTCGCCGGATCGCCGCGATGGCTTCGGTCACCAACTCGACGTTGTCGCGTTCGAACGTGGGCCAGTAGTCGTTGGAAACCAGGATGCGCTTGCAGCCGAACTGAAAGTGGGGTGTGAGTTTCGCACGCAGCTCGGGGTCCTTCACACAGGCCTTCAGGTGCGCGCGTGAAGCCATTTCGCCGATCTTCGACAGACGTTTCGAGTCGAGGAAGACCAGCGGCCCCGTGATTTCGCTCAGCCAATACTTCACGAAACGGCTAGCAGGTAGCCCTGGATTTCGTGGGACTCCGCGTACGCGCGGTTCCAGTTCGGACTCGGTTCGAATGAGAAGGAGTAGACGTGGGACGGGACGTCGCAGGCTGCACCGGGGTAGGTATTGTCGCGCCAGGTACCGCCGATCTCGCACGCCCGCTCGAAGATGGTGAATTCCTGGATCCCCGCCTTCTTGAGTTGAATCGCCGTTCCG
>CAXMSF010000235.1:0-2205 GCA_964196055.1 uncultured Gammaproteobacteria bacterium
ACTCCCCGTGTGGTGCCGGCGACGAGCATGCGGCCGAGCCGGCTCGACCGGATGCAATAGTGGATCCCTGCGCTTCGCGTCTCTCGCATCGTTTTCACTCCGTTGGAGCGAATCTATCGCCGCTGCCGGCCGATACTGGCAGGAATCGGACCTCGCTGGGGGCACGCCCTCCGCACTCGGCCGCCCCTGCGGCGGATCGCGTTGACAGCCCCATCCGCCGGGCTAGGGTCGTTCGGAGACAGGAGGCGAACATGATCCGACGCGCACTGATCGCTTGCATGGCATTGATTGCCATCGCCCTACCGGCCGTTGGTACTCACGCAGCGCCGGTGAAGTACGTCCTCCAGACACCCGGCGTCGTCTGAGGCGGTACCGCGTCGAGGGCCCGTGCGGCCGTCGCGAAGATCGCCGGAACGGATTCCGTCACGACCGACATGGACGCACACACCGTCACCGTCGAATTCGACGACGACGAGCTGACCCTCGAGCAAATCGTACAGGCGCTGGGTGATGCGGGTTATACAGTCCCCAGCCATGCGAAGATTCCGTAGCGAGAAGGTGACGTCGGCATGACGCGGATGACCCGATTGGCGCTGATCGCCGTCATCACGTTCAGCTCCGCGGGCTGCGACCAGGCCGCCAAGCACATCGCGCGCAACACTCTCAGCAATCCGGGTTCGATCTCGCTGCTGAACGATACCGTGCGGCTCGGGCTGGCCGAGAATCGCGGCGCCTTCCTGAGCCTAGGCTCGGACTTTTCCGACTCGGCGCGGCGCTTCTTGTTCGTCAGCGTCGCATCGGTGCTGCTGGCGGCGATCGCGATCGCGTCGGTCTTCGGGCCCAATTTCGGCGTGGCTCACGTCGTCGGGCTCGCGCTCGTCCTCGGCGGCGGCATCGGAAACCTGATCGACCGAATACTGCGAGACGGGTTGGTCACGGATTTCGTACAGATCGGAATCGGTTCCTTGCGAACCGGTATCTTCAATCTGAGCGACCTCGCCATCGTGCTGGGAGTCGCCTGCTTCGCTCTGGCACGCGATCCATCGGCGAGCACTCGCGCTGGAAGCTGGTAGCCGCCGCCCGCCCCGGAAGTCCACCCGAAGGGATTCAGGAAGAAATCGAAGAGATGAGTGAACGTCTCCAGACAGCCGGTGAGATCATCACCGACGACGACGCGACGATCGCCGCGGCGCTCGAAGACGTGAGCATTCCGGCCCTGATGATGTCGATGGTTCACATGACGGGGGACACCAGCATCCTCGAGGGACCGCTGCGACCGCTCGGACTCTATATCAACGAGGTGCAGGGCTTCATGCCCGAAGAGCAGCAGGCGCAAGTTCGTGCGCAGGCGCTCGAAGTGATCAAAACGTACCGGGACGGCGGTTGCGAGCTGCCGCCGATGCCGTCCGATGAGACGATCCGGAAGATGATGTGCTTCATGGTCGCGGGTGATGTTCCGGCTGAATACGTCCCGATGATGCTCGAGGAAATGGAGCTCGACGGAATCGACGTACGCCGGCCCCACTGGTCGAAGCAGATCCCCGAGTCGGAAAAGCACAGCCTTCATGTCGTCGTGATCGGCGGTGGGATGTCGGGCGTGCTCGCAGCCATTCGCCTCGACGAGGCCGGAATCCCCTACACCGTGATCGAAAAGAACGCAGGGCTCGGAGGCACCTGGTACGAGAACACCTATCCCGGCTGCAGGGTCGACGTCGGAAACCACTTCTATTGCTACTCGTTCGAGCCCAACCACGAATGGACCGAGTTCTTCTCGCAACACCGGGAGCTTCGAAGATACTTCGAAGACTGCGCCGACAAGTACGGCATCCGCGAACACATCCGCTTCGAGACCGAAGTCGTCGCGGCACGCTTCGACGAGGACGAGCATCGCTGGACCGTCCGAATCCGCTCCGCTTCCGGAGACGAGGAAGAGATCGAGGCGAATGCGATCATCAGCGCGGTTGGGCAACTCAACCGGCCGAAGCTCCCGGACATTCCCGGTCGCGAGTCGTTCGGCGGGCCCGCGATGCACACTGCGGACTGGCAACACCAACACGACCTCGCGGGCAAGCGGGTCGCCGTAATCGGCACCGGTGCCAGCGCGTTCCAGGTCGTTCCCGAAATCGCCGAACGGGCCGAACAGCTGTTCGTCTTCCAGCGTTCGGCGCCGTGGATGTTCCCGAACCCGAACTACCACCGCGCAGT
>CAXMSF010000236.1:0-12462 GCA_964196055.1 uncultured Gammaproteobacteria bacterium
GTGTCGAGTTCGAAGGCGTCGAGCTGCCCGCGGAGTTCGGGCCAATCGGCCTGGAGCGCACTCTCCGCCATCGGGTAGAGCATGCCCTCCTCCTTCATGTTGTGCTGCTGAATCAAGATATTGAGGGTGTCGCCCTGATCGACGAGTTCTTCGGCGTCGCCGCGTTCCACGGCCGCGGACATCTGCGCGAGGACACCGCGCATCTGCTCGTGCTCCATCCGCATCACCTGGGTCGGCCCGGCCGTCATGCCGGTCGCAGCCTCGAAGGCGGGGAACATCAGCTGTTCCTCCATCGCGAGGTGCCGCAGCAAGCGATTCTGGAAAGTCTGCCAGTGCGCCGCCATGGCAGGCGTGTCGCCCGCGTCGGCGGCGGCTTCGACGTCGGCCCAGCCGCCGTCGCAGGCGCGGTGCTCACTCGTGAAGTAGTCCACCAGGCTCGCAGCGGTGTGTTGCGCTTCCTTCGACATGCTCGATTCCGATCCTCTCAGCTGGGAATGGGTTGGTAGCGGATGTTATCGAGTGATAACTTAGGGGGCAAGATGTCCGGACGCCTCTCGCGGGAAGCCCGGCGAAGCCAGATCGTGGACTGCACGCTCGCGCTGCTCGCCGACACACCGATCGATCGCATCACCACGCGACAGGTCGCGCGTGAACTCGGTATCAGCCAGCCCGCCCTCTTCCGTCACTTCCGATCCCGCGACGAGATCTTCGAGGCCGTGGTACTCCACGCGCGCGGCAAGCTCGAGCAACTCGCAGCGCAGACACTCGAACGCTGCGAACCGCCGCTCGACTCGATCGCAGCGCTGATCAGAGAACTGGTCGCCTTCGTGACGCAACATCCCGGCATGCCGCGACTGCTGTTCTACGACGTCGGCTCGAGTGCGGCCGCGTCGTACCACGGCCCGCTCGCGCAACTCGTCACACTGCAACGTTCGCTCACGACGGAGCTGGTGCGACACGCGCAGCGCGCGGGTACGGTCGACAACGGCATCGACCCCGCCCGCGCGGCATCGCTGCTGATCGCAGCGCTGCAGGGCCTGATGCTGCAGTGGCAACTGTCAGGGCGCGCACTGCGCCTCGACATGGAGGCCGATGCCATGCTCGCCTTCTGGTTGGCCGGCCTCACGGCCGGCCAGCCCGCGAAATCGCAAGGCGACACCGCCGGCGACCGCGAGCCCGCGACGCACAATGGCTCGCGCGCCATCGTCGGCCTCGACGCGCGGCCGCTGATCGAAACCGGGCACGAGCCACTGGCGGAGATCCTCGAGACACTGCGTCGCCTGCCGGAGGACGGTGTGCTGAAGCTCGTCACGCCGTTTCGGCCCGCCCCCCTCTTGAGCCTGCTCGCCTCCGGCGAACATCGCAGCGATAGCCGCGAGTTCGAGCCAGGCTGCTGGAGCACCGAGGTGCTCGCGCCGGGTGCGGCGACTCCCGAAGATCTGCTCGAACTGGAGGCCCCCGAGCCGCTCGAACGAATCCTCCTCGCAACCGCCGAACTCGCACCGGGTGAGAACTACTCCGCGCGCACCCCACGCCACCCACGCATGCTGCTGCCGCGCCTCGAAGAGCGCGGACTCACCTTCGAGGTCTACGACGAACTCGACGGCACCGCCCTCGTGCACGTGAGGAAGCCCACATGAGCAGCCCGAATTGGACCGGCGGGCTACGGCTCGACCAGGCGCCGCCGCTGGCGATCCCCACGACCTTCTTCGTCACCGCTCCCATCGCCGCGTTCGCGGCGGGTGGGCTGCTGCTCGCTTACGGCGCATCCGCGCTGACCTCGAACTGGGCGCCGCAGACGCTTGCCCTCACCCACCTCGGCACGCTCGGCTTCCTCGCAATGACGATGTTCGGCGCCCTCTACCAACTCGCGCCGGTCTTGGCGGGCTCCCCCGTGCCCGCCGTGAGGCTCTCACGCGCCGTGCACGCGCTGCTGGTCCTCGGCCTGGTCGGGCTCGTGAGCGGTCTGATCACCGCCTCGACCGCAGTCACGATGGCGGGGCTGCTGTCACTCGCACTCGCCGTGATCCTGTTTCTGGTGCCGATGAGCCGGGCACTGCACCGCGCACCGACCCGAAACGCCACGGTGTCGGGCATGCGTCTCGCCGTCACGAGCTTGCTGCTCGCGATGGTGCTCGGCCTGTGGATGGCGCACGGCCACATCGGGATGCCCTTCCCCGGGTCGCGCTCGCTGTGGGTCCAGGTCCATCTCAGCATCGCCTTTCTCGGCTGGGTCGGCGGTCTGATCAGCGCAGTGTCGTGGCAGGTGCTGCCGATGTTCTACGGCGCAACACCCGATTCCGAAGCCAGCCGCCGCGTGATACTGGCGGGAATCGCACTCGGCGTCGTGTTGCCCGTGTTGGTGCTCGCTCTCGACTTCGCGGGCGTACTGCCCGCGAGCTGGCCGGAGCCGTCGCGGCTGGCCGCGCTGTGTGCGCTTCCCGCGGTGATCGCGGTCTGGTGCCTGCAACCCTTCTGGGCGCTCCGCGGCATCGCGAATCGCCGTCGGCGACGACGGCTCGACGCCAGCCTGTTCTACTGGCGCGCCGGGCTCGGATTCGCGGCTCTATCCGCAGTGCTCTCGGTTCCCGCGCACCTGCTGTCCGACCCGCGACTGAGCCTGGCCGTCGGCTGGCTCGTCATCTGGGGCTGGGCCGGGATGATCGTGCACGGGATGCTGAGCCGGATCGTCCCGTTCCTGGTGTGGTTCCACCGCTTCTCACCCGCCCTCGGACGAGTCCAAGTGCCCTCGCTTCGCACGCTGCTACCCGACGCTTGGATGCGCCTGGGATTCGCACTCCACCTCACCTCGCTGCTCGCGGGCCTCGCGGCGATCGCGAGCGGTGCGGACTGGCTCGCGCGACTCACCGGACTGCTGGTGATGGCGACCGCAGCGCAACTGCTCCACGCCATCCTGCACGTGCTGCGACAACGGGTCGACGAAGTGGGTTCCGCACATGCATGACCATCAACCCGCTGAGATAACACCGTGGCATGGATTTCGCACTTATCAGCATGCCCGCCCAGCATTCATTCGCGGCGTTCCTAGCCCAATAATCGAGTCAGAATGACCCATTCGAGGTGTGGAATGCGGAACATCGACCGCCTCATCCTGGCGTCGACCGTGCTGATCGGCCTCGGATGCGGCCAAGCAGACCCGGCATCTCCGGTCTCCGGGCGGCCCACCGGCGGAGCGGAACTTCCGTCGATGCAGCCGATCCTGCCGGTCACGACGACGCGGGTGGAGCAAGGTTCGATCGCTCAGCGCGTATCCGCTCCGGGCAGCCTGATGGCGGGACGCGAAAGCCGGATCGGGGCCGAGGTTCGCGGCCGGATTCAGACCATCTTCGTGAAGGACGGCGACCGCGTCGAAACCGGCGCGGAGCTGTTCCAGATCGACCCCGCACCGTACGAAGTCAACCTGCGCCAGGCCGAGGCCGGGCTCGACCTCGCGCGTGCCGAGCGCAAGCAGATCGAGGCCGACCTCGGGCGCCTGAACCAGCTCCACAGCCGCGACATCGTCGCCGGTGACGAACTCGCGCGAATGAAGACCCAGGTCGCGGTCGCCAAGGCGCGTGAACGCCAGGCAAAAGAGAGCGTCGCGCTGGCGCGACACAACCTCGAGCAGACGCTCGTGGTCGCTCCCTACAGCGGCTCGATCGCGGCGCGCCTGGTCGACGAAGGCACCACCGCACTCGTCCAGCCCCAGACCATCGTCGTGGTGTTGCAGGAGACCACGCAGCTCGAAGCCGAAGCCCACATCCCCGAGAGCCAGCTCTCGATCGTCAGGGTGGGCGACCCGGCCAAGGTGCACGTACAGGGCCTCGGGCAGGCGATCGAAACCACGGTCGCGGCGGTCGGTGACACCATCGACCCGAGCACGCGCACCTACCACGTTCGCATGCTCATAGACAATGCCGACCACCGCCTCAAGGCGGGCGTGTTCGCGCACATCGAGATCACGCCGGAGACGAAAACCGGCGTCCTGCTGGTGCCCCGCGAAGCCGTCCGCAGCGAAGACGGACAGACGCGCGTGCTGGTCGTGCGCGACGGCCGGGCCGTGCCGGTGCCGGTCGAACTCGGCATCGCCGACAACAGCCGGGTCGAGGTGCTGTCCGGCCTGACCGCCCGGGACTCGGTCATCGTCGGCACGGCCGCGCGTGAAATCGCCCCGGGCATGCGGGTGGAGGTCGTGACGAAACCGGCCGAGCCGGCGACGTGAAGCTCGCCGACGTCTCGATTCGCCGACCGGTCTTCGCGGTGATGCTCGTCGGCGCCCTCGCGGTGCTGGGCGTCGTGTCGATTCCGCGGCTCGGAATCGACCTGTGGCCGCGCGTCGAGCTTCCGATGGTCGTCGTTTCCACGGTGCTCGAGGGCGCCGCGCCCGCAACCGTCGAACGAGCCGTCACCCAGGTTCTCGAGGAGTCGATCAATACCATCGAGGGAATCGGCAGCCTGCGCAGCAGTTCGAGCGACTCGCTGTCGATCATCTACGTCGAATTCGAACTCGATTACGAGGTGCAGGAGAAGGCGCAGGAGGTCCGCGACAATGTCGCGGCAGTGGTGGGCGATCTGCCCCGGGATGTCGAGATGCCCGTCATTCAACGCCTCGACCCCGACGCCCAGCCGATCCTCTCGATACTGCTCGCGGGCCCCGAGTCGATTCGTTCGATCAGCGAGTTCGCCGACAAACGCCTCAAGCCGCGCCTCGAACGGATCCGCGGCGTCGGCAGCGTGAGCCTGGCCGGCAGCCGGAAACGCGAGATCCGCATCTGGATCGACCCGCTGCGGCTCGGCGGCTACGGGCTCGCCGTCGATGACGTTCTCGGCGCGCTCGAACGCGAACACTTCGAACTTCCCGGCGGCCGGATCGAGACCGACCGACAGGAATGGGCGCTGCGAACCGAGGGAAAGTTCACCAGCGCAGACCAATTTGGTGCGGTGGTCGTCGCCGAACGCGACGGCAGCGTAATCCACATGCGTGACGTCGCCCGCGTCGAAGACGGCATGGCGGACGAACGCACCGTCTCGCGACTCAACGGACGGCGTGGAGTCGCCCTCCAGGTACGTCGCCAATCCGGCGAGAACACCGTAGCGGTCGCAAGCGCCGTCAAGGCCGAACTCGCGCTAATGCGCCAGGACCTGCCCGAGGGTTACGAGATGCTGGTCGCGCGCGACGCGTCGATCTTCATTCGCAGCTCGATCCGAGACGTCGCAATCGCACTGGCCGTCGGCGCGCTGCTGGCATCACTGGTCGTATTCCTGTTCCTGCGCAACGTGCGCTCGACCCTGATCACCGCGCTGGCGATCCCGTGCTCCATCGTCGGCAGCTTCGCCTTCTTCTACTTCTTCGGCTTCACCCTGAACACGATGACGCTTATGGCGCTGTCGCTGTCGATCGGCCTGTTGATCGACGACGCGATCGTCGTACTCGAGAACACCTACCGCCACATGGAGTCCGGCAAGGAGCCCGCCCAGGCGGCTTCCGATGCGGCCGAGGAGATCGCGCTCGCGGTGATCGCGACATCGCTCGCGATCGCCGCGGTCTTCGTCCCGATCGCCTTCATGTCCGGCGTGGTCGGCCGCTTCTTTCGAGAATTCGGCATCGTCGCCACCTGTGCGGTCTTCACTTCGACGCTGGTGGCGGTCACTCTGGTTCCGATGTTGTGCAGTCGATACCTTCGGCCCACCAACGATCAGGGGCGTTCCTACCAGATACTCGAAGCGATCTACGTGGGGCTCGAGCAACGCTATCGCCGAGTATTGAAATGGGGGCTCACGCACCGCCTTGCAACGATCGCACTCGCCTTCGTCGCGATCGGCGGCGGCATACTCGCCGCACGCGCCGTACCCGTCACGTTCATGACTCCGTCGGACAGCAGTGAATTCAACATCTGGCTCAAACTGCCGCTCGGCAGCACCGTTCACGCGACGAGCGCGGTCACCGCGACCGTCGAGCATCAGCTCCAGAAGAACCCGAACGTCGAGGCCGTCTTCTCGACGATCGGTGCCGGCGCGAAGAAGCGCGTGAACGAGGTGGAAATCTTCGTCCGCTTGATCCACAAGAGCCGCCGCGATCGCAGCCAGCAGGAGATCATGGGGGTGGTTCGCGAGCAGATCCAGCAGCTCGAACTGCCGATCCGGGAATTCAGCGTCGAAGAACTCGCGCTCTTCGGCGGGGCGGGTTCGCGCAACTTCCAGCTGAGGTATGTGGTGCGCGGGCCCGAGACCGACCAACTCCAGTACTACGCCCACACCATCGCCGAGAACATGCGCCGCGTCGGTGGCTACGCCGATGTCACGCTTTCCTACGAAGCGGGCAAGCCCGAAATCGCGCTCGAAATCAAGCGCGATAGCGCCGCCGATCTGGGCGTCCCCGCCATCCAGATCGGCCGCACCGTCTCGGCGCTGTTCTCGGGCTACAAAGCGGCGACATTCGAAGAGGGGGGCGAGCGTTACGACGTCCGAGTACAGGTACTGCCCGAATACCGCACCGACCCGGAGAAGCTCTCGTTGGTGCGGGTGCGGGCCCCGAACGGTGCGCTGATTCCGCTGCGCAATCTCGTCAATTCACGCATCGGCAGCGGCCCGGTGGAGATCGAGCGCGAGGACCGGACGCGCGCGATCACGCTTCACAGCAACCTCGACGGCAAGTCCGCGGGCGAAGCGGATGTCGAGATCTCACGCTTTGCGGCGAACCTGGATCTGCCCGCCGAATACGATTTCGAAGCGGCGGGAACGTCGAAACGCATGCGGGAATCGCTCGATGCGATCGCATTCGCGTTCGTGCTCGCGTTGATCGCGATCTACATGATCCTGGGTTCTCAGTTCAACTCCTTCACCCATCCATTCATCATCATGCTATCGGCGCCGCTGTCGTTCATCGGCGCGTTCGCCGCAGTTGCCGCAATGGGGCACGAACTCGACACCCTGGGCCAGATCGCCTTCCTGATGCTAATGGGCATCGTGATGAAGAACGGCATCCTGCTGGTCGACTACATCAACACGCTGCGCGCGCGCGGGCTCTCCGTCCGCGAGGCCGTGCTCCAGGCCGGCCCGGTGCGACTGCGCCCGGTGCTGATGACCGCCGTCTCGACCATTTTCGGCATGCTGCCGCTTGCCTATGGCGTGGGCGACGGCGCAGAGTGGCGCAACCCCATGGGCGTGGTCTGCATCGGCGGCCTGATCGCATCGACGCTGCTCACGCTGCTGATCGTCCCGGTCGCCTACACGCTGCTCGACGACGCCCAGAATGCAGTCACGCGCCGCCTGCGCGCCCTCCGCCCCGGGAGTGCGAAGCGGGCCTTCGGGAGCGGGAAGTAGTTGCCGGCGTGCGTGGCTGATCGCACCGCTTGACCGGAGCGGTCGCCATCAGGCATAAGGAGCAGATCGCCGAAACACTCTCCAATTGGACTGGGCGACGACTGTTCAGATTGACCGCGACCCGGAGGCACTCGGTACCAGATGGCAACGGCGAGCCCGACATCGAGCGACAAGTGGCTGCAGGGTCCGATCTCCGACGTAGTACTCGGCGGCGGCCTGCTCTACCTCCCGATCCTGTTGCTGCTCGTGCTGGGTGGCCCCGGCCTGCGCGAGTCGCTGCCCCTGCTGCTGGTTCCGATGATCCTGCTGGTGTGCATGAACGCGCACCTCGGCGCCACTCTGTTGCGCGTCTACGAGCGCGCCGAAGACCGACGCAACTACGCGTTCTTTGCGATCTACGTTTCCCTCACCGTCGCGGCCGTGGGCCTGGCGAGCCTGTTCCTTCCGCACGTCGGTTCGATCTTCCTCACCTTCTATCTCACCCTGGTTCCGTGGCACTTCACCGGCCAGAACTACGGCGTCGCCCTGGTCCTGCTGCGGCGCCACGGCGTCGAAATCGACCTGGCGCTGAAGCGCACCATCTACGCAGCCTTCATCCTGCCCTTCGTGCTGTGGATCCTCGCACTCCACGGCGCGCGGCCCGCAGGCGTCGAATTTGCGCTGGTCGACACGGTCGGGACCCAATTCCAATTCATGCCCATCGGTATCCCGGGCGCCATCCAGGGGCCCGCGATCATCGCGGCGATCCTCGCCTACCTGTGGGTCATCGGAGAGTGCTTCCTGCGCATCCGCGGGCAGGCGTCGTTCCGCGAGGTCTTTCCGGGCGCCGTACTGTTCGTCTCGCAGGCACTCTGGTTCGCCGCACCGGTGGTCGCCCGCATCTTCGTCGAGCCCGCGCGTCTGGGCCCGTTCTCCCCGAGTTCGGCGGCGTTCACATTCCTTTGGGTCTCCATCATGCACGGGATCCAATACCTGTGGATCACCTCGTACTACGTGAAGCGAGAACGGCCCGGCACGAAGACACCGCAGTTCCTCGCCAAGGCAATGTTGATGGGGACAGCGGGCTACGGCATCCCGGTGCTGGTGCTCGCTCCCCTGTTGAGCGGGCGCGTTTCCTACGGCGGCCTCGAACTCATTCTCGTCGCAACCGTCAGCGTCCACCATTTCCTGCTCGACGGTGCGATCTGGAAGCTCCGCAACACGCGGATCGCCACCATCCTGCTTCGCGGAGCCGATGATGCCGCCCCGACGGCGACCAACGGACGACATTGGGTGAAGGGGCTGGTACTCGCTTCCGGCGTTCTGGGCGTCGTGTTCGCGCTGCTCGGCCCCGCCGAGCAGCGCTACGGAGTCGAACGAGCGCTGGCGGACGGAAACCTCGAGCGCGTACAGGCGGCGGCGAAGCGGTTGCAGTGGATGGGCCGGGACGATGCCAACATGCGCGCCCAGCTCGGCTTCCTGCTCGCGCAGCAGAGCGATACCAAAGCTGCGCTGCGCGAATTCGAGCGCAGCAACGCACTCGAACCCAGTGCGCTCGCCTGGATGAACATCGGCGCACTGAACGAACGCCAGGGTCGGATCCAGGTCGCGCTTTCCGCGTACGATTCCGCGCTCGCCCTCGATCCCGACAATGTCGACGCGTTGTACTACGCCGGGCGCGCGTCGCTCAAGGTCGGCCGACGGGATGCCGCCCGGAGACATCTCGAGCGCGCCGCTTCGCTGGCGCCCGACCGCGGCGACATTCGCGCCACCCTCGACGAGGCCTCCGAGAGCTGATGTTCGCTAGCGGCGCAGCTTCCGGTAGCGCTCGATCAGCGCGTTGGTGGAACTGTCGTGGTCGAGCGCTGCATCGCTCGCGAGTTCCGGCGTGATGCGGCTCGCGAGCTGCTTGCCGAGTTCGACGCCCCACTGATCGAATGAGTTGATGTTCCAGACGGTCCCCTGCACGAATACCTTGTGTTCGTACAGCGCCACGAGCTTGCCCAGGGTGGCGGGGTCGAGCTTCTCGGCGAGCAGCGTGTTGCTCGGGCGATTGCCCGGAAAGACGCGGTGGGGCTGCTGCAAGTCGGGGATTCCCTCGGCCGCGACTTCCTCGGCTGTCTTGCCGAACGCGAGCGCCTCGGTCTGGGCGAAGAAGTTCGCCATCAGCTGGTCGTGGTGGTCGTCGATCGGATTCAGGCTGCGCGCGAAGCCGATGAAGTCGCACGGAACGAGCTTCGTTCCCTGGTGGAGTAGCTGGTAGAAAGCGTGCTGTCCGTTGGTACCCGGCTGCCCCCAGACGATCGGCCCCGTCTCGCCCGCCACGGGCCGTCCGTCCCGATCGACGCGCTTGCCGTTGCTCTCCATGTCGAGTTGCTGGAGGTAGGCGCTGAAGCGCCACAGATACTGGTCGTAGGGCAGGATCGCGCAGCTCTGCGCACCCATGAAATCGTTGTACCACAGCCCGATCGCAGCGAGCAGCACCGGCAGATTCCGCTCGAAGGGTGTGCTCCTAAAGTGCTCATCCATGGCGCGAAAGCCCGCAAGCATTTCGTGAAAACGCTCCGGCCCGATCGCGACCATCAGCGCAAGCCCGACCGCGGAGTCGAGCGAATAGCGCCCACCGACCCAATCCCAGAAGCCGAACATGTTGCCGGGGTCGATGCCGAAGGCCGTGACCGCTTCAGCGTTCGTCGACACCGCCGCGAAGTGCCTCGCCACGGCGGCCTCGTCGCCGAGCGCCGCCAGGCACCAGGCGCGCGCGGTTCGGGCGTTGCTGAGGGTCTCGAGCGTGGTGAAGGTCTTCGAGCAAACGATGAAGAGCGTCTCCTCGGGGTCGAAGTCGCGCACGGCCTCGGCGAAGTCGCTGGCATCGACGTTCGAGACGAAGGCGAAACGCAGGCCGCGATCGCTGTAATGCTTGAGCGCCTCGTAGGCCATCATCGGCCCGAGATCCGAACCTCCGATTCCGATATTGACCAGGTTGCGAATGCGCCGCCCCGTGTGGCCCCGCCAGGCACCGCTGCGAACCCGCTCGCAGAAGTCGGCCATGCGGTCGAGCACGGCGTGGACCTCCGGCACGACGTCGTGGCCGTCGACCTCGAGCTGCGCCTCGCGCGGCGCGCGCAATGCCACGTGGAGAACCGAGCGACTTTCGCTGGAGTTGAGCTTCTCACCCGCGAACATCTCTTCGATGCGCGAGCGCAGACCGGACGCTTCGACGAGCTCGAACAGCAGCTCCAGCGTCGCGTCCGTGAGCAGGTTCTTCGAGTAGTCGAGATACAGCCCGCACGCTTCCGCGCTGAGCCGCTCACCCCGTTCCGGGTCGTCGCGGAAGAGATCCCGCAACTCGGCGTCTTGGAGCGTCTTCCGGTGCTCGCTGAGCGCCCTCCGCTCGGGGCGTTCGCTGGGCTCGGGCGGGGTCAAAGCGATCTCCTTGGGCGGTCACACTCCCGTGGCCGTGCCTATTTCATACCGCAATCAGCGCCGGCTGCGCGCTGCCTTCCTGCTCGCCGCTTGTTTTTTGGGCGCCGCGCGAGAATCGGGCGGCTGGACGCAGACCCCGCACTTGCCGCATTCTCCCGCCCGGCGAGGCATCGAGCCGGGGAGTCGTATGCGGATCTTGGTCACAGGGGGAACCGGCTTTGCCGGATCGCACAGCGTGCGCGCCTTCGTGGCCGCGGGCCACTCCGTGCGCCTGCTCGTGCGCGACGCCGAGAAGGTACGTCGCGTCTTCGACCCGCTCGATCTCGCAATCCCCGAGCGCGATGTCATCGTCGGCGACATCACGGACGCGGCCAGCGTCGAAGCCGCCATGGCGGGCTGCGACGCCGTCTTCCACAGCGCCGCGCTCGTCGACCTGCGCCGCTCGCAGGCACAGCGCGTACTCGACACCAACGCGCGCGGGGTGGAGCTGATCGTGGGCGGAGCCGCACAACGCGGACTCCCCTCCATCGTCTACGTATCGAGTGCGTCGATCCTGTTCAAACCCGGCCTGCCCGAGCTGCACCTGGGCCTCCCCATCGCCGACGCCACGACCGCCTACGCTCAGAGCAAAGCCGACGCGGAACACTACGTGCGAAGGCTGCAGGACGCAGGCCATCCAATCCGGACCTCCTACCCGTCCGGAATCATCGGCCCCGACGACCCGGGGCTGACCAACAGCAACTACGCCCTCTACTCGTTCTTCGCCATCAGCGGCGTCCAGACTTCCGGCACCTTCCAGGCCGTAGACGTGCGCGACCTCGCCGAACTGCACCTGCGCCAACTCGAGCTGCCCGAGGGCCCGTACCGCCACATCGCCGCGGGTCCCGCCCTGCCCTGGGCGGAGTTCTACAAACTGCTCGACCGACTCATCGGCTACCGCCTCGCACGCGTCCGAGTTCCCGGCGCCATCCTGCGCGGCAGCGGCATCGTCGGCGACTGGATCAAACACGTCTGGGACTTCGAGTACCCGCTGACACGCGACGCGATGGAGTTCGCAACCCAATGGCCCGGTATCGACAGCTCGCGCACCACCGCCGAACTCGGCATCGACTTCCGCTCCCCGGTGGATACCTACACCGACGCGCTGCGCTGGCTGGTTCGCGCGGGGCATATCGAAGCGCGCCGAATCGGAAGACTCGCCGACGCTTGAACGGGCCGTGCGCGTAGCGCGGGTGCCGCGAGGGACTCGAGAGCGCCCTGCTACGCTCGGCATGTGGTGGACGTACACGGGAACGTAGATCCCGGCTTCGAGCCGGTGCGCGACGCCTTCGAGAACAACTTCAAGGCACACGGCGAAGTCGGCGCCGCTTGTTGCATTTATCGCGACGGCCGCGCAGTCGTGGACATCTGGGGCGGCAGCGCCGACGCCCGTGGCGAACGACCCTGGCGGCACGACACCCTGCAGCTGGTCTTCTCGGCCACCAAGGGTGTCACCGCCATCTGTGCCCACAAGCTGGTCGAGGCCGGGCGGCTCGACCTCGACAGCCCGGTCGCGCAGTACTGGCCGGAATTTGCCGCCAACGGCAAGGCGGACATCACGGTTCGCCAGGTGCTGTCGCACCGCGCCGGGCTCGCGATGATCGAAGGCGAACTCAGCCTCGAGCAGGTGCTCGCGTGGGATCCCGTCGTCGAAGCCATCGCGGCCCAGCCCACCAATTGGGAGCCCGGATCGGC
>CAXMSF010000237.1:0-14435 GCA_964196055.1 uncultured Gammaproteobacteria bacterium
CACGTGCCGATGCGCGTAGCCGACCTTGTAGGCTTCGCAATTGCCGTCGCGCTCGGCGTAGAGGAACTTCGGGTCGGACGAACGCCCCGCGCCCGAGATACCGGACTTGGCGTCGACGATGAGACCCTCGGTTTCGAGCAGTCCTGCCCGCAGAAACGGTACGAGGGGCAGCAACACCGAGGTCGGGTAGCAGCCCGGCACCGCCACCAGCGGTGCCTTCTCGAGGTCGCTGCGGTGGAACTCCGGCAATCCGTAGACCGCGGTCCCCATGAGTTCCGGGGCGGGGTGAACGCCATACCATTCGGCGTAGACCGCCGCGTCGCGCAGCCGAAAGTCCGCGGAAAGATCCGCTACGGGGATGTTCGCCTCGCGCAGCGCACAGACCGTCGGCGCTGAGGCCGCGTGCGGCAGCGCGCAGAATGCGAAATCGATGCGACCGATCAGCTTCGACGGATCATTGGCTTCGAACACGAGATCCTGACAACCGCGCAGCGACGGAAAGGCGTCGCCGACGGGCATGCCGGCACGCTGCTCCGAGGTCGCGGCCACGACCTCGAAATGCGGGTGCTGCAGCAGGATGCGCATGAGTTCGAGGCCGGTGTAGCCACTCGCTCCGACGACGGCGACTCGCATGTCCACTCTCCTGAAATCAGTCCTGAAACAAAGAACGGGAGGCCCGAGCGGGCCTCCCGTCTGAATGAATCCGTCGCTGCTTGCAAGCGTCGGTTCGAGATCCGGCTCGATTAGCGCTTCGAGAACTGGAAGCGCGCACGGGCGCCCTTCTGCCCGTACTTCTTGCGTTCCTTCTTGCGCGCGTCACGCGTGAGAAAACCCTTGCGCTTGAGCGGCCCGCGCGACTCGGGGTCGAGCTTCTCGAGCGCCCGCGCGATCCCGTGGCGCACCGCATCGGCCTGTCCGGACGGCCCGCCGCCGCGAACCCTCGCGTCCACGTCGAACTTCTCCATCGCGTTGACGGCCTCGAACGCTGCGTTGATGCGCATCAGCAGCACTTCGCGCGGGAAGTAGTCGGCCATCGGCTTGCCATTGACCTTGACTTGACCGGAGCCGTAGTTCATGCGAACGCGGGCGACCGCGGTCTTGCGCTTTCCAGTGGCCGCCACAGGTGCGAGTGCTTCAGCCAAGTTTGATCTCCTCCGGCATCTGGGCCGCGTGAGGGTGGTTGGGGCCGGCGTAGACCTTCAGCTTCTTGAAGATCTGCCGTCCGAGATTGTTCTTCGGCAGCATGCCGCGCACCGCATTGCTGACGACGCGGTCGGCGTGTGCTGAATTCAAGATTTCATCGGCGTTGATCGACTTCAAGCTCCCGGTGTAACCGGTGTGCCGGTAGTAGGTCTTCTGCTCGCGCTTGTTGCCGGTCAGCTTCACCTTCTCGGCGTTCACGACGATCACGAAGTCGCCGGTGTCGACGTGCGGCGTGTAGGTCGGTCGATGCTTGCCGCGCATGATCGTCGCGACACGCGTGGCCAGGCGCCCGAGCACCTGATCCTCTGCATCGATGACGTACCACTTCGGATTCACATCCTCCGGTCGGATGCTCTGGGTGGCGAGGTGCGCCTGTGCTCCCATGAGGGAATCTCCTGCTCCTGCGGATCGAATCCTGATCGGGGCTGCCACGAGCTTGCGGCTTCCCGGCCGTGCGAATGGCGCGAACGCGAACGAATGCGGCGCGCGGGCCAGTGGCCCCCCGAAATGACGGGAGGAAGACGGATACCCGAACGCCCCCCCAACGTCAAGGCGCTTCGAGGCTCAAGCCTCCGATTTTCCAGCGGAATCAGTACGAGACCCAGACCAGCGTGAGGCCCTGAGCGGGAGCCGTCGGGCCGGCCAGGCGTCGATCGCAGCGCTCGAGCAGCTCGGGGATCGAGTCCGCTGCGCGCCGCCCGAGGCCGACCTCGATCAGCGTCCCGGCCAGATTCCGCACCATGTGGCGCAGGAAGCCATCCCCCTCGACCCGAATCTCGATTTCCCCGCGGGATTCCCCGAGTAGTTCGAGCCGGTGCAGCGTCCGCACGGTCTGTTCGATGCCTGAGCCGGCTGCCTGGAGCGAGGCAAAATCGCGTCGCCCGCAGAAATCCAGCGCGGCGACCCGCATCGCGATGAGATCGAGGGCCGGAGCGACCCAGTGGCTGCGCGCGGCTCGCAGCGGCGAACGCGTCGCACCGTTCCAGATCCGGTAGTGATAGAGCTTCGCGCGCGCGTCGTGCCGCGCGTGAAAATCGTCCGCTGCGGCCTCCGCGCCTACCACCGCGACGTCGGCCGGCAGCACGCCGTTCAGGGCCCGCTGCAATGACGGGGCATCGAGGCGCGATTCGACCCGCAGGCTCGCGACCTGCCCCAGCGCGTGGACTCCGGCGTCGGTCCGGCCGGAGCCCTCGACCCGCACCCGCTGCCCGCAAACCCGCTCGACCGCATCCTCGAGGCAGCCCTGAATCGTCCGGCTGCCTGCAACCTGGATCTGCCAGCCGTCGAAATTCGCGCCGTCGTATTCGAGCGTGAGCCGAAAGGTCGTCACAGCAGGACTCAGACGATGCCCAGCCGGGCCTCCGCGAGCCGAACCGCGTTCGCGGCCGCGAGGCACACCGGATCGGTCGCGAGCCACAGCCGCAGCCCGTTGCCGAGCGCCGGGTCCGACGCCATGCGCCCGACCAGTACCTCGCCACGGCCGGCAGCTGCGCGCAGGCTCGGCCCCTCGGCGTCATCGGGCCAGAGATCGACGCCGTCGGCCTTCGCGAGCAGCGCGCGAGCCGCGTCGACCGCAAGCGGCTCGCGGGTGGACACGTGCAGCACGGCTCCGAGTCCCAGGAAAGTCGGCACCTGGACCATGCTGATGCTGAAGCCGATGTCGTCCCCGAGCAGACGCCCGAGCAATGCGGCCGTCTGTTCTTCGCGGTCGAGTTCAGCGCCGAGGTCCTGGCGCTTCAAGCCCGGGCCGCAGTCGAACGCGATCGGCCGCGAATAGACCGTCGGCTCGGGTACGTCCTGCTGATTGAAGAGTGCGATCGACTCCGACATCAGCGATTCGGTCCCACGTACGCCGGCGGACGACGCGGAGTCGAGCACGGTCGCCTGTACGCCGGCAAGGCCCGCGTGCTCGGCGAGCGGTCGCAGCACGGTCGCGAGCGCGAGCGCGGGCCCGGACGGGGTCGCGATCATCGGTGGATTGCCGCCCGCGTTCGGTCCGCCGAGGTGCGCGATTCGAAGCGGCACTTCGGGCGTCGTCGCGAGAGCACCCGACAGGTCGATACCGGGGACTTCGGCGCGCAGCGCCTCGCGCGCAACCACGAGCGAAGCCGCCGGTGGCGCGCACAGGAAGATGAAGTCGAGGCCGCGCAGGTTCGGCAGCTCGGTCTCGACCGGATAGATCTCGTCCTGGAACTCGACGTCGGCGCCTGCGGAGTTCCCGGTCGCGACCGGCAGCAGTTGCGCAACGCGCAACGATGACGTGCTCAGCGTTTCGATCAATTCCACGCCGATGGCGCCCGTCGCTCCGACGACCGCGATGCGATGCCCCGCCTCCGCCATCAGGACTCCGAGAGCTTCGCGAGCACGATGTCGCCCATTTCGCGGCAACCGACCGGCGTGACGCCGGTATCCCCGACCAGGTCCCCGGTGCGGTGGCCGTCGGCGAGCGCCGCCGCCACTGCGTCCCGCACCGCCGCGGCCACAGCGACGGCGTCGAGCGAATATTCGAACAACATCGCAACCGACAGGATCGCCGCGAGCGGGTTGGCCTTGTCTTCACCCGCGATGTCGGGCGCCGAGCCGTGCACCGGTTCGTACAGGCCGACGCCGCCCTCGCCGAGGCTCGCGGAGGGCAGCATCCCGAGTGAACCCGTCAGCTCGGCGGCCTCATCGGACAGGATGTCGCCGAAGAGATTGCCGGTCACGATCACATCGTAGCGCTGTGGGTCGCGCAACAGCAGCATCGCCATCGAATCGACGAGCTGGTGCGAAAGCGTCACATCCGAGTATTCCTTGGCGACCTCCTCGACCACCTCGACCCACAGCTGCGACACATCGAGCACGTTGGCCTTGTGGACGTGACACACCTCACCGCGACGCTTGCGTGCCGACTCGAATGCGACCTTCGAGATGCGCACGATCTCGTCTTCGTCGTAGACCATCGTATTGCAGGCCGAGCGCCGCCCGGCGACTTCGCTGCGTCCACGCGGCTCACCGAAGTAGATGCCACCCGTGAGTTCGCGCACGACCAGCAGGTCGAGGCCTGCAACGACCTCGGGCTTCAGGCTCGAGGCGTCGACGAGCGCCGGCACCATCTTCGCCGGACGCAGGTTCGCGAACAGGCCCAGCTCCTTGCGGATGCGCAGCAGCCCCTTCTCGGGCCGCACGTCGACCGACAGCGCGTCCCACTTCGGACCGCCCACGGCGCCCAACAGCACCGCCTTGCAGCCACGCGCGGTCTCGACGCACGCGTCCGACAGTGGCGTGCCCTCGGCGTCGATCGCGGCGCCGCCGATCAGTCCTTCTTCGAATTCGAGCTTCAGGTCGAAGCGGCCCGCGGCCGCCTCGAGCACCCGTCGAGCCTCGCGGGTGACTTCGGGTCCAATCCCGTCGCCGGGAAGGAGCAGGATGCGGTTCACTCTAGATTCCTTTCGGTTCGGAAACGGCGTGGTGCCGCTTGTGCCACGCGAGCTTGTTGAGCGCGTGGACGTAGGCCTTGGCGCTGGCCACGATGATGTCGGGATGGGCACCGTGCCCGATCACCTTGCGTCCATCCTCGCTCACGGTGACCGACACCTCGCCGAGCGCGTCCATGCCGCCCGTGATCGCGTTCACCTGGTAGCGCTCGAGTTCGGCCTTGGTCTCCGTCAACTCCGCGATGGCCTTGAAGACTGCGTCGACCGGGCCGATCCCCTGGGCATCCGCCTTCACGCGCTCACCATCGACGCGCAACGCGACGGTTGCGGACGGGCTCGCGAAAGTGCCGCTCAAGATCGAGAGGTCTTCGACCTGGAAGCGTTCTTCGGTCTGCATCACGGAATCGGCGACGATCGCCTCGATATCCTCGTTGAAGATCGTCTTCTTCTTGTCCGCAAGGTCCTTGAAGCGCTCGAAGGCGAGCTGGAAGTCAGCCCCCTCGAGCTCGAAGCCGAGTTCGGCGAGTCGATCGCGGAATGCGTGCCGCCCGGAGTGCTTGCCGAGGACGAGCTCGTTCGAAGGCCGTCCGATCGACTGCGGCGTCAGGATTTCATAGGTGATCGGCGCCTTCAGCACGCCGTCCTGGTGAATGCCGGCTTCGTGCGCGAAGGCATTGTCGCCCACGATGGCCTTGTTGGGCTGGACCGAGACGCCGATGATCGACGACAGCATCCGGCTCGTGGCGTAGATCTCGGTGGTGACGAGCTTCGAATCGACCGCGGCGTAGACATCACGCCGCGTCTTGATCGCCATCACGACCTCTTCCATCGAGGTGTTGCCCGCGCGCTCGCCGATCCCGTTGACCGTGCACTCCACCTGCCGGGCGCCCGCCAGCACCGCAGAGAGGCTGTTCGCAACCGCGAGCCCGAGGTCGTCGTGGCAATGGACCGCGAAGATGACGTCCTGCGCACCCGCGACGCGCTCGCGCAGCAGCCGAATCAGCGTCGCGTACTCGGCGGGCTGCGTGTAGCCGACGGTATCGGGCACGTTGCACGTCCTGGCACCGGCCGCGATCGCAGTTTCGAAGACCTGCACCAGGTAATCAGGATCGGAGCGCGTCGCATCCTCAGCCGAGAATTCGACGTCGTCCACGTAGCCTCGCGCCTGCTCGACTGCGCGACCGACCTCCTCGAGCACCTGCTCGCGGCTCATCCGCAACTTGTGCTCGAGGTGGATGTCGCTGGTCGCGATGAAGGTGTGGAGCCGCGGGGCTGCGGCGTGCTCGAGCGCTTCGGCGGCGCGCATGATGTCGGCACTGCCGGTGCGCGCGAGCCCGCAAACCTGCGTCGCCTTCAACTCCCTGGCGATCGCTCGCACGGATTCGAAGTCGCCATTGCTCGCGATCGGGAAGCCCGCCTCGATCACGTCCACCCCGAGCCGCTCGAGCTGACGCGCGAGCGTCAGTTTCTCGGAGAGGTTCATGCTGCAACCGGGCGACTGCTCGCCGTCGCGCAACGTGGTGTCGAAGATACGAATGAGTTCCGTGCTCATGGCGTCACCCTTTCGGTGTTTCGTTCGTAGGCAGCGCAACCTCTTCGAGCCGCTTGCCGGATCGCTGCCGATGCAGCCACTCGATCGGACCGTGGGCCGTGTAGAGGATGCCGATCGCGAACAGCGTGACCGAGGGTTCGATGATCACCAGCGCTACAACGAACACGACGAATACGGGGGTAAGGGAGTTCCGGAAGTCCAGTTCCTTGAAGCTGCGATACGGGGTCGAGCTGACCATCAGCAGGCCGAGCGATGCGGTCGCCATCGCAATCAAGAACTCGGGCACGTCCACTCCGAAGCCCTTCTCGCGCAGGAAGCTCACGAAGAGCTGGGTCGAGGCAATCACACCGGCTGCAGCGGGGCTCGGCAGCCCCTCGAAACGACCGCGGTAACGCGGCGCCTGCACGTTGAAGCGCGCGAGTCGCAGCGCTGCACAGGCGGTATAGAGAAAGGCCATGACCCAACCCGCGCGACCGAGCACCTGCAGATTGCCCGCCGAAACCGCCAGCATCGCAGGCGCCACACCGAACGACACCGTGTCGGCGATCGAATCGTACTCACCGCCGAACTTGCTCGTGGACTTCGCGAGCCGCGCCACGCGGCCGTCGAAGACGTCGCACAGCATCGCGAACACGATCGCGCTCGCCGACAGATCGTTCTTGCCCTGGAAGGCCATCACGATCGCGAAGAATCCGAATCCGAGGCCCGCGGTGGTGAGCAGGTGCGGCAGCAGCAGCAAGCCGCGAGGCCGGCCTGCAGGGTCCCCCCGCCGTCGCCGACGATTGCGGTGCTGCCCGCTTCGTTCGATCGGCTCGATCACGTCGCACCCTCCCAACGCGCAACCACCGTCTCGCCGCCCTTCACGTGGTCGCCGGGCCGCACCTTCGCGACGGCCTCGACCGGCAGCAATACATCGGTCCGCGAACCGAAGCGGATGTAGCCGTAGCGATCGCCGCGCTGCACGAACTCGCCGACCTCCGGGAAGCACAGGATTCGCCGCGCGATCAGGCCCGTGATCTGCGCGACCTGGAAGCGCTGCCCGTTCGCGGTTTCGAGTGTGAGCGAGCAGCGCACGTTCAGATCTTCCGCATCGCGATTGAATGCGGCCAGGTACTTGCTGCCACTGCGCTCGACCGCAACCACCCGGCCCGAGGCGGGGCAGCGGTTCACGTGCACGTTGAAGACCGACAAGAAGATCCCGATCCGCAACATCTTATCGCCGCTCGCCGTTTCGACCTCGCCCACCTCGAGCACGCGCCCGTCGGCCGGCGCACAGACAGCGTCGTCGTCCTCGGGCACGAATCGCGGTGGGTTGCGGAAGAAGCACGCGACGAAGACCGTGAGCCCCATCAGCACGAAGCCCGTGATCGGCCAGCCCGCAATGCCCGCGCCGCCGGCCAATGCGAGCGGCACGACTCCCAACACGAAGGCGTCCCGGATCACGAATTCCGTGGGCCGTTCGACGAAGACCGGCGCCTCGGGAGTGGGATTGGGCTCGTTCATCTCAGTTCTTCGAACGATCGACCAGCCGGTTTTCCTTGAGCCAGGGCATGAGGTTGCGGAGCTTCGCACCGATCTTCTCCATCGGATGCTCCTCGCCGTGCTTGCGCAACGCCTTGAACGAGACATTGCCCGACTTGTTCTCGAGGATGAACTCTTTCGCAAACTCGCCGCGCTGGATTTCGCCGAGAATCTCCTTCATCCGGGCCTTGGTGTCGGCGTCGATGACGCGCGGGCCGCGGGTGAGGTCACCGAACTCCGCGGTATTCGAGACCGAATAACGCATGTTCGCGATGCCGTCTTCGTAGATCAAGTCGACGATCAGCTTGACCTCGTGGATGGTCTCGAAGTACGCCATCTCGGGCGCATAACCGGCTTCGGTAAGCGTCTCGTAGCCTGCAGCCATGAGCGCCGTGAGGCCACCGCAGAGCACCGCCTGCTCGCCGAAGAGATCCGTTTCGGTCTCTTCGCGGAAGTTCGTTTCGATGATGCCGGCACGCCCCGCGCCGATGCCCTTCGCGTACGCGAGCGCAATCTGGAGCGTGTCACCGGTCGGGTCTGCGTGCACCGCGACGAGGGACGGCACGCCGCGCCCCTGCTCGTAATGCGAGCGAACGGTGTGGCCCGGGCCTTTCGGCGCGACCATGAACACGTTGATGTCGTCCGGCGGCTCGATCGCCTGGAAGTGGATGTTGAAGCCGTGTGCTACCGCGAGGTAGTCGCCCGGCGACAGGGCGGGTGCGATGTCCTCGCGATAGATGTCGGCGGCAACCTCGTCGGGCAACGTAAGCATCACGATGTCGGCCTCGCGTGCAGCCTCGGACGGAGTCAGCACCCGCAGTCCGGCGCCTTCGGCTTTCTGCCAGGACGAGGAGTCCTTGCGCAGCCCCACCACGACGTTCACGCCCGAGGCGTGGAGGTTCTGTGCGTGGGCGTGCCCTTGGCTGCCGTAGCCGACGATCGCAACGGTCTTGCCGGCGAGACGTTCGAGATCTGCGTCTTTGTCGTAGTAGATGTTGAGGGCCATCGCGGTGAGTCCTTTCGCGGAGACGATCTGCTCCGAGTTCCGCGTTCGGCGGTCCTCGCTCGGATCGGCAAGTGGGTGCTGGGCTCGAAACGTGTTCGGAATCGGCCGATCCGACCGGGCGGCTGCCCGGGCCTGCGGTCGCCGTTCGATCGGTGTCAGGCGAGATTAAGCAACGAAATCGGGCATGTCAAAGAGATGAGGCCTCAGCACTCGAGCCTCAGCGCGGCCGGGGCGACGACTCGAAGCGCTCCCCGGTGCGCTGCACCTCCGCCTCGGCACGCCGTACGTAATGCGGCACCAGGTCCGCGGCGGCCACGCCCTCGCCGCGCGCGAGCATTCGAGCGCCAATCCACCCCACCGCCGCGGCCGAAGCCGCGCCGCCCGCGACCGCGACACCGGTTCCGAGCTGATCTCGGATCTCGGGACCGAACACCTCGGCTCCCTCTCCCACGAGGATGCACTCGGGCGGCAAGTGGGGAATCAACTCGTGTGGGCCGTAGACCCCCTCGTCGAGCCGGGGCTGCGGCCCATCGTCGCCGAGGTCGTAGACCGCCGCATACATCTCGCCGCGCCGCGCGTCGAGCAGCGCTGCCACGGGCAGGTCCCGGCGCCGCGAGACCCAGGCGAGCGCGCTCAGCGTGGGCACCCGCGCCACCGGCCGGTCACTGCCGAACGCGAGACCCTTGAGTGTTGCGAGGCCGACCCGGAGCCCGGTGAACGAACCCGGGCCGATCGACACCGCGAAGGCGTCGAGGTCGGCGACCGAGACCTCGTTCTCGCGCAGCAGCCGATCGATTTCCGGCAGTAGTGCCTCCGCGGCGGCGGCGCCCTCTGCACCGCAGGCTTCCGCGATCAGCTCCTCGCCGCGCAGCAGCGCGACGCTCGTAATGCGCGTCGCCGTCTCGATGGCCAGCAGCAGCGGTTGCAAAGCGCGGGCTAGAGACCCGGCCCCGAGCGGAGCCAGTCGACGACCTTCGACCAGTGGCGCGAAATGTCGTTCCAGAACGCGAGCGCCATCAGCATCGCCAGCATCGTCAGGCCGATACTCTGGAAGACCTCGCGCGAACGCAGCGACAACGGCGAACGCTTGACGCCCTCGATGAGGAACAACATCGCCTGGCCGCCATCGAGAATCGGAATCGGCAACAGATTCAGGATCGCAAGATTGATGCTGATCAGCACGAGGATCGAGAGGTAAGTCTCCCAGCCGCGCTCGAAGGCGTTGCCCGCGATTTCCGCGATCCCGATCGGGCCGGCCAGGTTCTTGCGCGACACCTCGCCGGTCACGATCTTGCCGAATCCCTGAAGGAAGGTCCGAGTCATGTCCGTCGTGAGCCCGATGGCCCGCGGAAACGAAACGAGCGGATTGCGTTCGCGATCGAGCGCAGTCGCGCCGACCGAAAGCGCCTCGGCGCCGCGAATCCCGATCCGGTAACGCGGCTCTTCGATACCGAGCCCGATGTCGGTTGGGATCAGCTCGGGGGTGACGCTGGCTACGGCCGCTTCACCATCGCGCGCAAACAACAACTCGAGCGGATCGCCACCGCCGGTGCGCACGACCTCGGCGAAGGACCCGAAACTCCCGACCGGCGCGCCGTTGACCTCGAGGATGAGGTCACCCGTCCTGAAACCACTGCTCGCGGCCGGCGACTTCGGCTCGACCGCGGCGACGAGTACGCTCGCGGGCACGACGCCGAGGCTCGCGAGCGTTCCCGTAATCCGGATTTCGAACTGGAGCGATTCCTCCACGTCACCGCGGCTGCGCGTGACATCGAGCGTCACCTCACTCGTCGCAGCCGCGATCGCGTTTTCGAACGTGAGCCAATCCTCGACCTCTTCGCCGTTCACGGCGGTCACGAGGTCACCGGAGCGCAGGCCCGCCTTGCCGGCGGCGCTGTCCGCGTCCGGAACGCCGAGCAATGCGCGCAACCTCGGGTGCCCGAAGCCCGCCCAACCCATTTCGGCCACCGAACCGAACGCGTCGAATCCCGACCGCTTGGCCACAGCGAGCTCGAGCGTACTGCGATCGCCGTCACGATCGATTGCGAAGCCGAGGCGATCGCCCGGGTGAGCACGAACCTGATCTTCTACGTCACCCCACCAGTCGGTCGGCTCGCCGTCGATCGCCACGATGCGATCGCCGGTGCGGAGTCCGGCCAGCTGTGCGGGTGAGCCGATCTCGACCATGCCGATGACCGGCGCGGGCCGCGGCAGCCCGACATAGAGCGTGCCGACGAACACGACGATGGGCAGGATCAGGTTCATCGCGGGGCCCGCGAATACCACCGCGAGCTTCTGCCACAGCGGCTTCGCGTTGAGAGTCTCGGATGGGCTCGCGAGCGCTTCTTCGTTTTCGATCTCGTCCGGGCTCTCGCCGAGCATCTTCACGAAACCACCAAGCGGGAACCATGCGATCACGTACTCGGTGTGGCCACGCTTCCAGCGCAGGCGAAAACGCCCGATGCCGATCGGCGGCCCGAAGCCCAGCGAGAATTTGAGCACGCGCACACCGCATGCCTTCGCGACCAGGAAATGACCGAGCTCGTGCACGAAGATCAGCACGCTCAGCAGGAAAACGAATGCAAATACGGTGTTCACGATCTCAGGCCCCCGCCCCGCTCTCGGCGAGCCATTGCTGCGTGTGCGCACGTGCCCAACCGTCCGCCTCGGCAACGTCATCGAGGTCGCGCAAGCTGCGATCTCCGGCGGCCGAGACGTGGGCGTCGAGCACGGCCGCGTTGGCCGCAGCAATGCCCGGGAACGGAATCTCGCCCGCGAGGAACGCCGCAACCGCGATTTCGTTGGCCGCGTTCAGCACCGCGGGCGCAGCCTCGTCGGCGGCGAGCGCCACGAACGCGAGTTCGAGGCACGGGAAGCGCTTGGTGTCCGGAGTCTCGAAATCGAGACGCCCGACAGCGGTCAGATCGAGCCGCGGCACGTCGAGCGGCAGCCTGCGCGGGTATTCGAGCGCGACAGCGATTGGCCCGCGCATGTCGGGCAGCCCGAGCTGGGCCAGCACGGAGCCGTCCGTGAATTCCACGAGGGAGTGGATGATAGACTGAGGGTGAATCACTACATCAATCCTCTTCGGGGGCATGTCGAACAGCCAGCGTGCCTCGATGACCTCGAGCCCCTTGTTCATCAGCGTTGCCGAATCGATGCTGATCTTCGGCCCCATATCCCAGTTCGGATGATCGAGCGCTTCCTTTACTGTTGCTTGCGCGATTCGGGCCGCGTCCCAGGTCCGGAAGGGCCCGCCGGAGGCTGTCAGGATCAGACGACTGACGTCGTCCCGCTGCTGTCCCGCGAGACACTGGAAGATCGCACTGTGCTCGCTGTCGACGGGCAGCAGCCGTCCGCCGTGGGCGGCCACTTCGCGTCGCACCAGCGCCCCCGCGGTCACCATCACTTCCTTGTTCGCGAGCCCGATGTCGCGTCCCGCTCGGATGGCCGCGAGCGTCGGCCGCAGACCGAGCGCGCCGACCAGCGCCGCCATCACGAAGTCGGCGTCGTGTACCGCCACTGCTTCGAGCCCGTCCGCACCACTGCCGATGAACGCGGGGGCGTCTGCGCCGAGCCGAGCGCGCAGCTCATCCGCGCCCTCGGCGTCGGCGGTCGAGACCGCTTCGGGGCGGAAGCGCCGGACCTGCTCGGCGAGCTTCTCGATGTTGCGACCCGCAGCGAGGCCCGTCACTTCGAAGCGATCAGGGAACTCCGCTGCGACCGCCAGCGTCTGCTCGCCGATGCTGCCGGTGCTACCGAGCACCACCAGTCGGCGTCGTGCGCCGCTAACCATCGCCCTGCCCCGATTCGCTGACCTGCGCACTCGTCATGCCGAAGCGTCGCTCGCGTTTCTGGTAGTCGACGATGGCTTCGACGAGGTGCTTTCGACGGAAGTCGGGCCACATCACCGCGGTGGTATAGATCTCGGTGTACGCGATCTGCCACAGCAGGAAATTCGACACGCGCATCTCGGCACCGGTGCGGATCAGCAGGTCGGGATCCGGAACGTCGGGGGCATAGAGGTACGAGGCGAAGGTCTTCTCGTCGATGCGATCGGGATCGACTCGACCCGCCACTGCTTCGTGCGCGAGTTTCTTCGCGGCGTCGACGATCTCTGCACGCCCGCCATACGACAGTGCGAAGACCAACGTCATCGCTCGATTGTGCTGGGTGCGCTCGACCGCCGCATCGACACGTGCTCGCACCGAGGGCGGCAAGCGGTCGTTTTGCCCGATCGCGAGCACCCGCACGCCGTTGCGATCGACCTCCTCGATCTCTTCGTCGAGGTAGGTCTCGAGCAGATGCATGAGTTCGCGGACCTCGGCCTTCGGACGGCTCCAGTTTTCGAGCGAGAACGCGTACAAGGTGAGGTACTCGATGCCGAGGTCACTCGCGGAGCGCAGTACCTCACGGCACGATTCGAGCCCGGCGCGATGGCCCTCGACACGCGAGGCTCCACGGCTCTCGGCCCAGCGCCCGTTGCCGTCCATGATGATGGCGACGTGGCGCGGCATGCGTTCGGGGCGCAGGTGGTTCTCGTCCATCGCCGGAATTCCGACTCCCTCAGACCTGGAGAATCTCTTCTTCCTTGTCCGCCATCACCTGGTCGATCTGCTTGACGAAATCGTCCGTGAGTGCCTGGATGTTCTTCTCTTCGCGACGCTTGTCGTCCTCGGACAGTCCCTCGGACGCGAGATCCTTGATCAGCGACAGGCCTTCGCGACGCGCGTCGCGAATGCCGACCTTGTGATCCTCGCCGACCCTGTGAACGTGTTTCACGAGCTCCTTGCGGCGCTCCTCGGTGAGCGGCGGAATGGGCACGCGCACCACCTTGCCGTCATTGGACGGACTGAGGCCGAGATCGGCCTTGAGAATCGCCTTCTCGATATCCTGGAAGGCGGCCTTGTCGTACGGCGCGATCACGATCAGCCGCGGGTCGGGTGTGCTGAGGTTCGAGAGCTGGTTCAGCGGGGTCGGCGTCCCGTAGTAATCGACCTGCACGCCGTCGAGCAGCGAGGCGCTCGCGCGCCCGGTGCGAACCTTCTGGAACTCGGCGCGCAGACTGCGCAGCGCCTTCTCCATGCCCGACTTCGTCTCCTCGATGACCATCGCAACGTCTTCTTCCGACATGATGCCGTCATCCCCCCACTCTCGTTCCGACCTCTTCGCCGGCGGCGACTCGCCGAATGTTTCCCGCCACACTCATGTCGAACACGATGATCGGCAGATCGTTCTCACGACACAGCGCGATAGCCGTTTGATCCATGACCCGCAGGTTCTTCGCGATCGCCTCGTCGTAGCTCAAGCTTTCGTATCGCTTTGCATTCGGATTCGACTTCGGGTCCGAGTCGTAGACACCGTCGACGCCCTGTTTGGCCATCAGGATGATCTCGGCGTCGACCTCGGCGGCCCGCAGCACGGCCGCAGTATCGGTCGTGAAATACGGATTGCCGGTTCCGCCTGCGAACACCACCACGCGCCCCTTCTCGAGGTGGCGCACCGCGCGCCGTCGAATGTAGGGCTCGGCGACCGACTGCATCTCGAGCGCCGAGAGCACCCGCGTGGCGAGGCCCTCTTTTTCGAGCGCATCCTGAAGCGCGAGCGCGTTGATGATGCTCGCGAGCATCCCCATATAATCCGCGCTGGTCCGATCGAGCCCCTGTTCGGCCGCGTCGATGCCGCGAATCACGTTGCCGCCGCCGATCACGATGCAGAGCTGCAAACCCATCTCGTG
>CAXMSF010000238.1:0-3181 GCA_964196055.1 uncultured Gammaproteobacteria bacterium
TGCTCGCGCGCCCGCGGCCGGAGTCGGGGAGGGATCTCCGCTCGAACACAGTCGCTTCGACCCCTCCCCGACTCCGGCCGCGGGGTGTTGAGTGCGCTGAAACGCGTTCGCAGCGTTCGAGTTCGCTGCTCACATGGACTACCGATCGGGGCCCGTCGTTGGCACGGGGGAGCCGCAGTCGGGCGGGGGGAGGGGTCGAAGCGACTGTGTTCGAGCGGAGACCCTTCCCCCCGCCCGACTGCGGCGGGTCTTGCAGACTCACAGGAAAGCGCCTGCCGACACGGCGGAGCGAATTGGACAAGGCAGAGGAGCGCGAAACGCGGATAGCGTGTTTGCGCGACGACGCGGAAGCTCTGGCGGCAGAGCGGAGCGAGCGGTTCGAATTCGATCTCGCTAGTTCGCGTTCCCGGCCCCAACGCTCATCGTGAAGCGCGCACCCTGATCCATGCTTTCGACATTGACCATCACCCGGCGTTCGCCCTTCGTCGCGGTCAGCAGCTGGCCGCGGCCGAGGTCGTCCACGCCTTCGATCGACCAGCCCTTGCCGTCCAGATGATCGCGATAGAAGTCGATGATATCGTCGGCGTCCGCATCGGATTCGAGGGCGGCGATGGCCGTGCCACCAGTCGTTTCGATTGCGGACTGGGTCACGGCGCCGGGGTAGGCGGGCAGGTCGCTACCGAAATCGACCGGAAGCGACACGGCGCCGCCGATCTGCGCCTTGAATGCGTCTCCCGATTCGGTCTCGCCGCTGTAACGAATTTCACCCTCACCGCTGGGTTCCACGGTCAAGGGGGGCTCCGGCTTGCTCGGGCGTGTGGCGGGCTTCGGCGTATTCGCGTCGTCGCCGCCACACGCGGCGATGATGATTGCGAATCCGACGACCAGTGCGGCGGCTGCCCAGCTTTGAAACTTGACCATTTGGAATTCCCCCGGTTGGTTGCGAGCCATCGTACCTCGACTAGAGGCGTACGAGTAGTGGGGGAAGCACCTTCGAAAGGAAGTGCGCCCGTGCGGCTCCGACTTCGGCGATCGGGCAACGGATCACCCCCCCCACGATAGCCGCAGGCCGAGGTCGATTTCGGGCCGGTTCAGCCAGATCCGCGTGATGGATCCCGCGGCTCTATCTCGAGTTTCTGCTCCTGCATGATCGTTCGTGTACCACGTTCGCGTCGGATTTTTCGATGGAGGTCGAGGTCCACAACAGCATCGCCGCGTACGCGCGCCATGGGCGCCATCGCTCCGAAATCACGCGCAGTCGCGAGGCGGAAATCGGCCCCGTTGGATCTGCCAGTGCGCGGCGCAAACCGAGATCGGAGTGGGGGAAGGCATCGGGTTCACGCAGAGCGCGCATCGCGATGTAGTGCGCCGTCCAATCGCCGATTCCCGGTAGTGCGGTGAGCCGCGCGATCGAGTCGTCGAGGTCGCAGCATCCGTCGAGGTCGAGTGCGTCCGACGCGACCGCGCGCGCAAGCGATCGGATCGCCTCCGCTCGTGCCTGCGGCAGGCCGATCGCGGCGATGTCGCTCTCGGCGAGGATTGCCGGCGTCGGAAACAGGAAGGTGAGGTCGGGGTCGTCCTTCGCAAGGCGCGCGGGGTGACCGAAACGCTCTGCGAGCCGGCCGCTCAGTGTCGTGGCGCCCTTGACCGAGACTTGCTGTCCGAGAATCGCGCGCACCGCGAGCTCGAATCCGTCCCAGGCACCGGGAACTCGAATACCGGGAGCTGCGCGCAGACGCTCCGCGAGGATCGGGTCGCGTCCGAGGTCGGATGCGATGACGGCTGGATCCGCGCCTAGGTCGAAGATGCGTTGCACGCGTTGCGAGATGGTCTGGACATGACGTGCGTCTTCGAGTCGAATGCGGGCGACCAGCTGGTTGGCGCTCGGGTCCGGCGCGACCTCGAGCAGACCTTCACTGTCGCCGATCGCGAGAGTTCGGCGATAGGAATTCTCTTCGACTGATTCCACGCCCGGAATCGCGCGGATCGCCAGGAAGCGTTGCAGCGTGTTCCAGTCGAAGGGCGGGCGGTACGCGAGACTGAGCGTAAGGTTGTAGTCGTCGCTCGGATTTCTGCGCCCGCGGTGGCTGCGCAACTCGCGCGGCGATCGCCCATAGGTGCTGCGGATCGCGTCGTTGAAGCGTCGGACGCTCGAAAAGCCGGCCGACAACCCGACCTGCACCATCGGCAACGCAGTTTCGTCGATCAGCTTCTTGGCGAACAGGACGCGTCGGGTCTGTGCGACGGAAACAGGGGACGCACCGAGATGCCGCAGAAACAGACGCCGGAGCTGTCGTTCGCCAACTCCGACCCGGGCAGCGAGTTCGCTGACGTTGCCGTGATCGAGCGCGCCGTCTGCGATCAATCGCAATGTACGAGAGACGGTCGTCGACGTACCGAGCCAGGCCGGGGTGCCGGGCGACGTTTCGGGGCGACAGCGACGGCAGGGCCGATAACCGAGCTCTGCGGCGGCGGCGGCGCATGGCACGAATAGACAATTTTCGGGTTTTGGTGTGGGTGCGGGGCAGATGGGGCGACAGTAGATTCCGGTCGACCGGACCGCCGTGAAGAAGCGGCCGTCGAATCGTGCGTCGCGGGTTCGCAGGGCGCGATAGCAGTGTTCGGCATCGAGCTTCATGTCGAAGGAGTATCGCGCGTCGAGGCTGATTCTGGCCATTTTCGGACATGTTCGTCGCCGGCGAGGCGACCGTGAGGAAACGGCGGCCAGCGGTGCCTTGTCCTATTCGCTCAGCCGTGTCGGCACACTCCCCAGGGAAGGCTTCTCTTGCACGATCGGTGCTCGCGCGCCCGCGGCCGGAGTCGGGGAGGGATCTCCGCTCGAACACAGTCGCTTCGACCCCTCCCCGACTCCGGTCGCGGGGTGTTGAGTGCGCTGAAACGCGTTCGCAGCGTTCGAGTTCGCTGCTCACAGGGACTACCAATCGGGGCCCGTCGTTCTCACGGGGTAGCCGCAGTCGGGCGGGGGGAGGGGGCGAAGCGACTGTGTTCGAGCGGAGCCCCCTCCCCCCGCCCGACTGCGGCGGGTCTTGCAGACACCCAGGAAAGCGCCTGCCGGCGCGGCGGAGTGAATCAGAAGGCAGACGCGCAACGCGCGTTTTGTGCTCCTAGCTGCGTTTTGGCCGCTTTGCGGCCAAAGCTTCCGCGTCGTCGCACAAGACGC
>CAXMSF010000239.1:0-15693 GCA_964196055.1 uncultured Gammaproteobacteria bacterium
GTTCCCACTGCCTACCCGGGGCAGGTGGCGGTTCTGGGAGTGCTGCTGCTGACGGGAATATTTCTGGCCGGAGCGCGCCGACTGAGGACCTAGGTCGCTCGTCAGGAGTGACGAGCGGCGAGCCAGCAACAGGGTTCTGAAGTCGATAGCGAGTAGATTCGCGCGGTTAGTGGTGGGCCCTCCAGGACTCGAACCTGGGACCGGGGTAAGAAAGAGAAGTGATTTCGGTTAGTTATGGAGCGCCGATTTGCCTTGGCGACAAGTTGGCGACAAGCGGCGCGCGCGCGGCCCGGTCCACGTCGTCCCAGAACCGGTGAAGGACAGCTAGATCGCTGCTGGAGATAGTGCTGGGACGGCGCGAGCGCAGACCCCTAAGCTCTCGGCATGTCCGAACGGGGTGGGCCCGACCGCTGGTTCTTCGACCTCTGGTCTCGTTTCTACGACGCCCCCCTGGTGCAGCGGCTGAGCTACCGGCCGGAACAGGACGCCGCGCTGGAAGGGCTGCGGCGAGCCGCCCACAGGCGGGTCCTCGACGTGGGCTGCGGCACGGGGCTGCTCGCGGCTCGCATCGGGCGCGAGCTGCCGGGGGCCTCCGTGGTGGGCTGCGACTTTTCGCGCGGCATGCTCGCTCAGGCCGGTCGCAACGCCCGCCGGGCTGCCCTCGTGCAGGGGAGTGCGTCAGCGCTTCCCTTCCGCCAGGCGAGCTTCGAGGCCGTGGTCTCCACCGAGGCCTTCCACTGGTTCCCCGACCAGGACGCGGCTCTTCGCGAGTTCTATAGGGTGCTCTCGCCCGGGGGACGCCTGTTCGTGTCGCTCATCAACCCGCCCCTCGAGTCGATGAGCCGCGCCGGGCTTCGGTTGTCGAGGCTCGTCGGAGAGCCGGCACGCTGGCCCACGCGGGCGCACATGCGCGCTTCCGCGGAGGAGGCGGGCTTCCGCGTCGAATCCCAGCGCCTCGTGCTGCGGCTGCCAGCGCCGTTCCTGCTGCCGTCGGTGCTGACCGTCGCGACACGGCCGGTATGATTTTTCTCATTTATGTATGGGAAGATCAGACCATGCGAAAGAGTCGATTTTCGGACCGGGCGAGCGCGAGGAGAAGAGCGAAGAGAAGGAGGCGCGGACTGTTCAAGGCGTGCAGAGCAAACCGCGCCCGGCGGTTTGCGCGCGGTGGTGCGCACCGATCTGGTTCAGTTCGCGGTGATGATGGGCGCCACGGCGCTCTACGCCGGCTTCGTCATCGCCGAAGTCGGCGGCCTCGCTGCTCACGCTACACGAATCCCACGAGCGCCTGGTCGCCTTCTACCGCACCGCGCGTCCACCCGGCTAATGGGGGCCCGTCGCGGCCGCGGCGGGCGCGGAGCCCCGGCGCGATGCGCGCCGCCTGTGGCGGGCGTAGCGGGGATGTCGACTTGTGCGCTGTGCGTGTTCAGCCTGTTGACGGGCTTGGGCTCGTGGCTGTGCAACTCCCCGGCGCCCACGTGATGGCCGTACGCCCGGGAAATGTGGATCAGCTCGCAGCTCGTCGTCGGCGCGGCGCTGATTCCCGCCTGGATGTACCTCCTCGGCACTTCAACGGGGGGCTCGGTGAAGCCGCCGAAAGCGAACCTTCCGTGAAACCCGGCGGCGACGTTGTCCACCACCAGCACGCCCTTGAGAGAAGTACTCGGCTCGTGGAAATGAATGATCTTGGCGGGCCCGAGTTCGTCAGCGAACCGAAATGCGTCATCCATCGTGTTCATCTCCCTATCTCTTCCCTTGACTTGTTTTAGCTTCGGCTGCGAATCGCCGGGGGCAACCGCTGTGCGGCGAATCAATAGAAACCTTGTTCACGCTCCCAGCCCGAGGTAGCCCGCGGGCGCGAGACTCGTTGCCAGCATCACGTCGTTGATGTCGCGATGATCTCGCCAGCTCGCGAACTCCCGGTGGCTGGGTTCGAGCCAGAACGACTCGATTTGGTCGGAGAGTGGTTGGAAGTGCGCGATGTCTTCGAGCAGGGCGGCGAGGCGCACGCCACCTGCTTCGGCGCCCGGGGCGCCGATCTGCGCGACTGCGTGGAGCCCGATGGACAGTCCAAGCTCCCGGAACCCGAGGCGATTCCCGGCTCCTCCCCGGAACGTTCCCTGGGCGACGAGTGTTTCGAGCCCGCGCAAACTCGAGCGCAGGAGCTCTTCGAGTAGCCGTGGCTCGTTCAGGAACCCCGCAGACGTGAGCTGCACGAGCCGGTGAGAATCGCAGAGCAGGCCGCCGATGCCCAGCGCATCGTCGGTATCCCAACTCTGATTCGCGCACATCTCTCGGAGCTCTCGAATCTCTCGACTCAAGTCGAGGCTGGCGTCGTCACCGCTCGTCGCCTGCAGCTGGCAGTAGGTGAGGAACCCGTCCAGGGGGTCGTGGAGTCCAATCGAGGCGACCTGGGGGCGGCTGAGGTCGATGCTCATCTTCCAGAACAGACGCCGGATCCCGGGCCCAGCGAGGTACGAGAAGCTGTCGTAAGCCGTGCTGGCCAGCTCGCACGCCCAGCGATGGTAGGTCGCGTCTCCTCTCACGCGGGCCATCCGATCGAGCGCGTGCATCCAGCGCGTCAGGTAATGGAAGTACTGTCCATCGCAATCCCAGTCCTGCGCCGGATCGCCCGGCCCGCGTTCCGGCAACGGCTTGCCGATCCGGAGTCCGCCACGCGTCGGGTGGGCTTCACCTTTCTCCTCGGGAAGCCCGCTGATCCATCCGAACCGCGGGTCGTCCGGACGGTGCTTCCCGAGGACGTGGTGGGTCTGCTCCACAAGCCGGCGTGCGAGCTCCAAGGCTTCCTCGTCTGCGTGCTCGACGAAGAGCCCGAGGAAATTGCAGACCGCGAAGGCATCGGTCCACAGGTACCGCACCGGCCGATGCTCGGAAGACGTGAGCCCGGTGCGGTGGGCGAAGTCGAGCATAATGCGGCGGACGTGGACCGGGTTCGTCACCGTGCACGTTCCAGCGGCTTCTGCAGCACATCCCGAATTTCTGTACCGCCCAACCGCTTTTCCGGCGGCAGGTACGGCAAAGAGAGGGCCGTGTAGATCTCTTCCTCCATCTTGCCGGCGATCCTCTGCTTGCCTCGAAAGAGCCCGTACTCGTTGAGTCGCAGGCCCCGTGCGCGTGCGAGTTGCCGAAGCGCGATCGTGTGGGCGCGGCTTCCCGTGAAATAGAGAAGCGCGCTCCCGAAACACTCGGCCGGAACGATGCGCAGGTCCACATCGATGGACGATTCCAGCGCGACGCTCACCCGGTTCGGTCCCTTTGCGTACACCAAGGCGATCTCGTCGAAGGCAAGTAAAGCTTTCGCCACGGCGGGGGCATCGTCCGACACCGCCACCAAGTCGATGTCCCCCACCGTGGGACAGCCTCGACGAATCGAGCCAGCCACGCTGCAACAGCTTACTTCTGGGGCCTTCAAGAGATCTTGCCGCAGTCGCTCGGCGATGGCCGCTGCCCGCCGGAGGGGGACGCGCGCCGTTTCACGTCGGCGCAGACGCAAGGTCTGGCGCAGACGCTCCTCGCTGCGCGTACCGAATCCGGGCAGGCCATGAACTCTCTTCTGTGTCACCGCATGTTCGAGATCTTCCACCGTGCGAACGTGCAGTTCCTCCCAGAGCGTCTTCAGGCGCTTCGGTCCGATCCCGTCGACAGCGAGAAGGCTCATCACTGCAACCGGCGTCGTGCGCCGCAGCCGCTCGAGACGTGCAATCGCTCCCGTGTCGAAGAGCTCGCACAGCGCGCTCGCAATGTGGGAGCCGATACCTGGCAGCTCTTCTAGGCCCCTAACGCCTTCTTCTGAGTAGATTTTCGCGATGGGGCGACGCTCGCGTTCCACTGTGTCGGCCGCATGGCGGTACGCGCGCGGACTATGCTCGGCGCCTTCGAGCTCGAAGCGCGCCGCCAGCTCACGCAGCTGGCCGGCTGCTGCTTTGTTGTCGAGTTTGACGGCGATCACCGCAGCTCCCTGTCGATTTCGACTCTCTGCTCACCATCCTCTCAGTCCCTACAGATCAGTCCCTACAGCCCGAAGGGGTAGGTGTCCGGGAGTCCTTGGAGTGTCCGAACGACGAGCGGCTCGACCGCGTGGGTGTCGTCGACCCACACGAACTCGTCGAACTGTCGCGGCAACACCGCACGGAAGTAGTGGCTTGCGAGCTCGGTCTCGGGGCGATAGATGACGCCGATCGCGCGCTCGAGGCGCGGCTCGGACAGCGCGTTCCGCAACTCGGGTCGAAGCAAATGGCGCAGACCGAGCAGCATCCCAGGCTCGTCCGATTCGTTGAAGAGACGCTCGTAGCTGCCCTCGAGGGACGGTCGGACCGCCTTGACCTCCATCGGCCCATCCCAATGCGAAGCGGCGGCGACCGTTCCATGATCGGTGCCGAATCCGATCGAGTACATGGCGTCGCCGAACTCCCGGCGGCACAGCTCCCCCACGTTGAGCTCGCCCCGGGCCGACATTTCAGTGGCGCGGGCGTCTCCGACGTGGGAGTTGTGCTCCCATACGACGGCTTTCGTATCGGGCCCGCTGAAGTGCAGCAGTGACTGAAGAGTCTGGAACATGTGCGTATCGCGCAGGTTCCAGGATTCGTGATGTCCGTAGTACATGATGCGGTAGTAGCTCTCGGCATCCGCAACCAGGCGCGCGTTCTGCACCGCGTCGAAGAAGGGCTCGGAGTCGTCGTCCATGAATTTCATGCGCCCACGCAGAAGTGCGTCGAGCATCTTGACCGCCTCGTGTTCGCAGGACCGGTAGGCCCCACTCAAAGCAGCGCGGCCGTAGGCAGCCGGGTCGCTCTGCCAAGGCGTGAGACAGCCGTAGCGCTCGCGCGCGAGCCGCGCCGACGCTGGATCCTGCGCATCGAGGAACTGCAACACCTCGGAGATCGATGTGTAGAGGCTGTAGAGGTCGAGACCGGCGAAGCGGACCCTGCGCTCGCGAGACAGAGTGGCGTTATGTTCGCGCAACCACTCCACGAACTCGTGGAAATCGTGGTTGCGCCACATCCAGGTGGGGAACCGCGCGAACGCCTCCCACTCCTGCGGCGGTACATCTCGATCGCGCACGTAGTGGTCGACGCGTGCGGCGTCGGGCCAATCGGCCTCGACCGCGACGACGTCGAAGCCCTTGCGCTCGACGAGCGCCTGGGTGATCCGTGCGCGCATCCGATAGAACTCGGAGGTCCCGTGCGTGGCCTCTCCGAGGAGCACGACGCGAGCATCGCCGATGCGATTCATCAGTGCGTCGAGCGGGGCATCCGCCACCTCGCCGAACACCTCAGCCTCACCGGCCAGCTGCTCCGAGAGGGTTCTCACCCGGGGCGGCGAGAGCTGCGGCGCGGGGATCTCGGCCTGCCATCCCTCGGCTCCGATCAGGGGAACAAAACGCACCCCGCCGAGATCCTCTTCGCGATACTCGTCGACGCCGACCCGTGTGATGCGGTGTAGCGTCTGCAGGCCGACGTGCTCGCCCACCGGGATGACCAGGCGTCCGCCGGTGGCGAGCTGTTCGCGCAGTGACTGGGGGACGCTCGGGCCGCCGGCGGCCACGACGATGGCATCGAATGGCGCCCGCTCCGGCCAGCCCAGCGTGCCGTCGCCACAGCGGACATGCACCTGCCCGTAACCCTCCTCCGCGAGGCGTAGCTCAGCGGTGTGGGCCAACTGCTCATGTCGCTCGATGGTGTAGACCTCGTCCACGATTTCGGCGAGGACCGCTGCCGCGTAGCCGCTCCCGGTACCGATCTCCAACACGCGCTCGTGCCCTTCGAGCTCGAGTGCCTCCACCATCAGGGCCACGATGTATGGCTGGGAGATCGTCTGCTCTTCTTCGATCGGCAGAGGCGTATCATCGTACGCAAATTCACCCAGGTACGACGGCACGAACCCCTCTCGCCGAACCTTCCGCATCGCGTCGAGAACGGCCGGCGAGCGCACGCCGCGCGCGTCGATCTGGAGCCTCACCATTTCCTCGAGCTTGGGTTCGAAGATTTCCGAGTCGCCCGTGTCGCCCATGGCCGGTTTCCTCCTCGCGATGTTCCAGTGACTTCGACACCTCAGCGGACATGACAACCCCGGCAGGCAAATTTGGGAGCGTGAGGTCCCAGGATGGGGCAGCGACCTCGCAGTCTGTAGGATCCATCCTCGCTGAGGGGCGATGGGCGCCCTTGTCACGCGCGCAGTCGCGCAGGTGGAGAGATCTCGAGATGACAGGTCCCGCCGCAGTCCCGAGGTGGGAGCGAGACCCTCTCTACGAGAAACGGCTCGAATGCCCAAGAGCTTCTGACGGCATACAGTCAGCGGCTACACGGGATCTATCCGGCTGCCTCTTGAAGGCGTTCCAGGGTCGACATGGCGATCACCTTCTTGGCCTTGAGACCGTTTCGATAATCGGCGGAATCGGTGCTCGCGATCTCGCTGCCGAGATCGGAGATCGCGCTCTCGAGCACCTCGATAAGGATCTCGTTCTCATGCTTGCTCAGTTCTAGAGTGGTGAGGGTAGGTTCCATGGGTGTACTCCTCGGCTCATGGTTGTTAGGCGTCGGCAACGGCACCCGGGGCAGCATGTTCGGACGCGCGCATGCTCACAGTCACGTGATGTGTTGCGCCGTTCGAGGGAAGGGGCGGCGTCAGCGAGCGTCATCGTCGAGTCCGGGAATACGATACCGCCGGTGGCAGTGGTCGCAGGTGGCGTAGATCTCGTCGAGGTGCGTGCGACGCTGTTCGCGGCTGAGATCGGGGGCTTGCTCGACGAGACTCTCGGTCTGCCGTCGCAACGCGCGTGCGAGGCCGAGGAACTCGGCGTGCTCGCGATCGTCCAGGTGAGTCGGGATCGCCTGCGGGATCTGCGCCGCGGACTCCGCCATCGCACGTGCGACGCGGGCGATGGCGCGTGCCTGTCGCTCCTCTTCGACTTCGAGGTCGAGCGATTACGGCAACCGCTCGTTGCGCAGTTGATCGAGCGACCCCATCAGTTCGCGGAGTCGTTGCTCGTGCACCCCATGCGCGGCCGACTCGGGCGCGTGATCGAGTCGCTCCTGATAGCGCAGGTAAGCCGGGCGGCCGCAGGCTGCGGCCAGCAGTCCGGCGATCCCCAGCAGCTTCCATCGGTGCGGCCGAATCAAAACGTCACCCGCAGGCGCAATGTGCCCACGAACGCATCGTCCGCGGTGCCCGTCGCACCCGGATCGAGGATGTACTGAAAGTCGGGCGTGATCGCGAGCCAGGGCACGGCGGCGATGCGGTAGTAGATCTCGATGCCGGTCTCGTGCTCGAAACGCGGGTCGACCTCGTCGCGGTAGACCGACGAGCCGATGGCCTGGTAGCAGGCGAAGCCGAGGACGTCGGCGTCGCGGCCCGGCACCAGGCCCGTGTACTCGCCGCCGAGCGACCAGAACCACGCGAGCGCGTTGTAGTCACGGTCGGCATAGCCCGCTCGCGCGAAGACGCCCAGGCCCTGCGAGCCGACTTCGGCTTCGCGCCACACGCGCTGGTCGATGCTCAGGTAGCCGCCGAAGTGGCCGCGTCGTCTGCTGCCGGTCCGGAAGTTCGTCTTCTTCCGGCCGTCGATGAACGCGCCGAGCCGAGTGTGCCCGGTCAGCCCGCGCTCCGAGAGCGGGCTCGCGAACTTGAGCTCGAGATGGCCGGTGACGCCGTCGAAATGGTCGAACGTGGTGTCGATTCCCGGTTGGCCGGGGAAGTTGTCCGCATTTGCGGCGCCGAGCGCGATCTCGAGCCACGGCAGCGGCGCCACGATCACGGCCGCGCCGACTCCGTTCGGCAGCGGCACCACGGCGTTGTTGTCGAGGAACGCGGTCAGGAACTGGCGGTCCTCGCTGTTCGCGAACAGATTGCGGTCGAAAATCGTCTGCTGCTCGAGGAGCCCCACGCGGAAGCGCAGCCGGCCGTCGAAGAACGTCTGCCGAAGCCAGAGCTGGTCGACGTAGATCGGCTCGTCGTAGTCGGCGTCGTCGATCAGTTGCGACAGCGATCCGACGTCCGCGTTCAGATTGCGGTCGTACATCCCGCGCACGTGGAGCAGGAAGTCGCCGCCGCGCCAGTCGACCAGCTCTTCGAGGTCGACCCGCGCGAACAGATCGTAGCTGCCGCTGTGCCCGAAGACGCCGTCCGGGTTCGCGCCGCCGCCCGAGGGCTTGCCCGAGAGGTACTGGTTGTAGAAGAGCTGCAACACGATGCCGAGCTGCTCGAGCCGGCTGCGGGCGCCCGCCGGGTCTCCCAGCAGTTCGGGCGACGTGAGCAGGTGGTGGCCGAAGGTTGGATTCGGGACGCCTTCAGCGTCAGCCCGGGGAGCGGGAAGCAGCATGCCTGCGATCGCCGCCGCTGCGATCACCGCGCGAAAGCTCAGGGGCAGATTTCCGCTTCGAGGCAGGCCTCGACGAAGTATTCGTCGACGTGCTCGTGGAAACCGGCGGCCTTGGTGGTTGGTCGGCAATCGCGACCTCTCGGACGGGTCTGCACTTCCGCTGCAAATCAGGCTGGCCGGCGTTCGGCCGGGCACCGCATCGGTGCGCACACGATAGCCCGCCGCGCGCGTCCATCGCCTCGCTCAGTCGAGCTGTCGCTTGGGCGTTGCGGATCATGGAGGGCTCTTCGATCGCGCGGACCAGCACTTCGATGCCGGCGAGGTAGTTCGCGATAGCAGGCGGCTTTCGCGCACACAGGTGGCGCTCTCGCGAGGCCATGAACCCGCCCATGAGAAAGACCCATCCAGACATCAAAACCATCCATTTGGTATGAAGTATCAGGCAAGTTGTGTGCGAAGTCGCACCGCGCTCGCGGCGGCAGTCGTTGCGAGCGTTCCAGCGTCCAGAGGAGGTTCCAGCATGAGCGGTCAGGAGTGGATGATGATGGTCTCGGTCGCGGCGGCGGCCCTGACGATGGCGGCCGGAGCAATCGGTGCTGCGATCGGCGAGAGCCGCATCGCGGCCGCTGCAATGGACGCCCTGGCGCGTCAGCCGGACGAGTCCGGCTCGATCACGCGGACGCTTTTCGTGAGCCTGGCCATGGTGGAGTCGACGGCGATCTTCTGCCTGGTGATCTCCCTGATTCTCCTGTTCGCGAACCCGTTCGCCACGAGTTAGGCCCCCGCGATGTCGGCCACCTGGGTCACGTTCCTCTTCGAAGCCGCCAACTTCCTGCTGCTCGCGGCGGTGCTCGGGTGGCTCTTCTTCCGGCCCGTACGGGATGCGCTCGAGCGCAGGCGCAGCGAACTCGAGCGCGAGCAGCGCGCGACCGCGGCGGACCGTGCCGAGGCGGAGCGCGCGTTGGGGGAAGCTCGCGCGCGGCGCATCGAGGCGGAAGGCTCGCTCGAAAAACTCCGTGAACGCGTCCAGCGCGAAGCCGAGAACGAGCGCGAGCGCCTCGTCGAGGCCGCGCGTGCCCAGACGCAGCGCGAGCGTGAGACGCTGAAGGAAGAACTCGTTTCGCTGCGCCGCGCACAAGCGAGATCGCTGGCCCTCGACGCAGCGTTCGCTGCCAAGGAGATCGTCGTCCGCCTTCTCGAAGAGTTGGAGGGCGCGGATCTCGAGCGCACTTTGCTCGAGGCAGCGTGTCGACAACTCCTGGAGCTGCGGTCTTCCGGCTCGCTTGCGCCCATCGTGGTCGAGTCTGCCCGAGCGCTCGACGATGAGGCGCTCGCCGCCCTGGCCGAGTCCGCGGACGTCGCCCGGACCGACGCCCGTCATCGCGTCGATCCCGGTCTCGTGGCCGGGCTTCGAGTTCTCACGGCGAGGGGCCTCGTCGACGCGTCGGTCGAGGGTCTGGCCGCGCAGGCCGAGCACGCGCTCGTGAGCCGGATCGAACAGGAGAACGCGAGCCATGACTGAACCCCAATATCGTGGACCGATCTCCCGCGCAGCGCGAGCGGTCGATCCCGTGTCGATTCTCCGTCCGCGTGGTGTCGTCGTCCGGACGGGAGGGGACGGCGTGGCGCAGGTGCTCGGCCTCGACCACGTCGCCTATGAGGAGCTCGTCCGCTTCGATTCGGGCGTACTCGGCATGGCGTTCGACCTGCGCACGAACGCGACCGGCGTTCTGCTCCTCTCGAGCGCCGAGGATGTTCGGGCGGGGGAGGGTGTCGCCGGCATGGGGCGGTTACCGGATCTGCCGGTCGGCCCCGCCACGCTGGGTCGGGTGATCGACCCCCTCGGCAATCCGCTCGACGACAACGGACCGCTCCCCGAGCTGCCGAGGCTCGATCTCTTTCGTCCGGCGCCCGAGATGATCGATCGCAAGTCCGTGGACGAGCCGCTGCACACGGGTGTCCTCGTGGTCGATGCGGCGATCCCGATCGGCCGCGGCCAGCGCGAGCTGATCATCGGGGATCGCAACATCGGCAAGACGGCGCTTGCCGAGGACGCCATCGTCGCACAGACGCCGGGCGACGTGGCATGCGTCTACGTGGCGATCGGACAGCCGATGTCACGCGTGATGGCACTGCGGGAGACCTTGCGTCGCGCCGGCGCGCTCCAGAACACCGCGATCGTTGCGGCCGAGGCGTCGATGCCGCCCGGCATGCGCTACCTGGCGCCGTACGCGGGGGCGTCGGTGGCCGAGTGGTTTCGCGACCAGGGCGGCCACGCGCTCGTGGTCTACGATGATCTCACCAAGCACGCCGACGCCTACCGGGAGCTGAGCCTGCTGATGAATCGGCCGCCGGGCCGCGAGGCCTTCCCCGGCGATGTGTTCTTCATCCACGCAGAACTCCTGGAGCGCGCGGCGGCACGCAACACCGCTGCGGGCGGTGGCTCGGTCACGGCGCTCCCCGTCGTCGAGACCACGGAGGGCGACATCGCCGCCTACATCCCTACCAACATCATCTCGATTACCGACGGACAGATCTATCTCGACGCGACCCGCTTCGCGCGCAACGAACGTCCGGCCGTCGACATCGGGAGGAGCGTGTCGCGGATCGGCGGCGCGGCGCAGCCCGAACCGGTGCGGCTCGCGGCGCGGAACCTCCGCATCCTGCACTCTCGCTTCGAGGAGCTCGAATCACTCTCCCGCGTGGGGCTCGAACTCGAGGCCGGCGTCGAGCAGGAGATCGCGCGAGGCCGAATGCTGCGCGCATTGCTGCGACAGCGGCGCCTGGCACCGCGCGGGATTGGCGAGGAGGTCATGGCCGTTCTCGCCGTGAGCGAGGGCTGGCTCGATGGGCTCGTCCCCGAGAAGGCGCCCCGCTTCGTCGAGAATCTCGTGGCGCGGGTCCGCTCCGACGAGCCGCTCGTCGCGTCGAAGCTCGAACGGGGCGAGCTTCCTGAGGACGACTGGCTCGAGAGGGTTCGCGTCCTGGCCGCGAATCTGCGCCCCGCTTTCGAGGAGGATCGGTCGTGAGCCGCGAGCGCGTGCTGCAACGGCGTCTCCGCACGCTGGGAACGCTCGATGAGGCCGTTGGCGCGCTGCGCTCGCTGTCGGCGCAGCATTTCCGCGCGGCCAGAGCTCCGCTTGCGGCGGCGCGTGCCTATCGGGACGAGGTGCAGCGTTTCCTCCGGGTGCTGGAGGCTGCGCACGTGGCGCCCCTTCCCGAAGGTCCGGCGTGCATCGTCCTGCTTGCCGCCGACCTCGGGCTGGTGGGTGATTACAGCGTGCGGCTCGTCCGCGAAGCGTTGGCGCTTCGCGCAGACTGCGGTCCGGGGCCCCTCGTGTGCCTGGGTCGCCGCGCCGTATCGCCGCTCGCGAAGGCGGGCGTGCAGCCGACATCCGTACAGCCTGCGCCCACGAGGGTGGCCGGACTCGCGGGTCTTCTGCTTCCGCTCGTTGACACGCTTCTCTCGTTGCGGCGCGACGGCGAGTTGGGGTCCCTGTGGCTCGTGGCCGCGCGCTTCGAGGGCGCCGGGGAATACACCCCGGTGCGTATCCCCGTGCTTCCGGTCGTAGCGCCCGCGCAGCTGCCGCCGCTCGCGAATTCGCCGTACTGCGACGCCGAGCAGCTGCGATCGGTCGTCGTCCGGGAGTACCTCTACGCTTCGCTCTACGAGACGTTGCTCGAGGCACTGGCCTCCGAGCACGGCAAGCGCCTCGTCACCGCGGAATCCGCTCACTCGTGGCTCGACGAGCGCATGAGTGCCACACGCCGGCTCGCGGCGGCGATTCGCCGCGAGACCTCCACGCAGGAAGTGCTCGAGATCGTCGTCGCCTCGCGGGCGGCACAGCGGGAAGCGGAAGGCCTCTCATGACGGACCAGGCGACGCTGCGGGGGGAGGTCACCTCCATCAGGGGGACCGTGGTCGAGATGCGCTTCGAGGCTGCGCTTCCCGCGATCGGTGCCGGCGTCGCCTGCCGTCCGGCGGGAAGGGCGCAGGTCACCGGGGAGGTCTACGGCCACAACGACGCCGTCACGGCCCGCGTGATTGCGATCGACTCGACGCGCGGCCTGCGCCGCGGCGACCCCGTTGAATCCGACGGCGAGCCGCTCCGGGTGCCGGTGGGCCCGGAGTTGCTGGGGCGGGTGATCGATCTCCACGGACGCACCCTGGACGGAGGCGCGCCTCTCGACGGGCAGGTGCGGGCCCCACTGCGGCGCCCGCCGCCGACCGCGGCGGCGCGCCGCGCCGCGGGGCGCGTCTACGGGACGGGCATCAAGGTGATCGACCTCTTCTGCCCGATCGTGCACGGTGGCCGGGCTGCGGTCTTCGGCGGGGCTGGCGTGGGCAAGACGGTCGTCTTGACCGAGTTCATCCACAATGCCGTCGAATCGCTCAAGGGAGTCGCCGTCTTCGCTGGAATCGGCGAGCGTTCGCGCGAGGGGCTCGAACTCTGGGAAGAGCTGCGGCGCCGTGAGGTGATGAACCGCTCCGTGCTCGTCTTCGCCCAGATGAAGGAGCCTCCGGGCGCGCGTTTCTTGATCGGCTTTGCAGCCCTCGCCGTCGCCGAGTACTTCCGCGACCAGGAGGGCCGGGACGTCCTCTTCGTGGTCGACAACGTCTATCGCCACATTCAGGCAGGGATGGAGGTCTCGGGACTGCTCGGCCGCATGCCGTCGAGGGTCGGGTATCAGCCAACGCTGGCGGCGGATCTGGCCGAGTTCGAAGAACGCATCACGGCTACACCGCAGGGCGACATGATCTCGCTTCAGGCGATCTACGTGCCGGCGGACGACTACTCCGACCCGGCCATCACCCACGCGTTCTGGCATCTCGACAGTGCGCTCGTCCTCTCGCGTGATATCGCTGCCGAGGGCCTGTATCCGGCGATCGATCCGCTCGCTTCGTGGTCGAAGGCGCTCGACGTGGAGATCATCGGCCGCCGCCACGACGAAGTTCTGCAGGAGGCGCGGCGCGTGCTCGGTCGCTACCAGGAGCTGCGCGACATCATCTCCATGCTCGGTATGGAAGAACTCTCGACGGAAGACCGGCGCACCGTGGGGCGCGCGCGGCGGCTTCGGAGCTACTTCACGCAGCCCTTCCACGTGACCGAGTCCTTTACGGGAAACCCCGGGCGGCGCGTTCCGATCGAGACGACGGTGGGCGACGTTGCGGCGATCCTCGATGGAAGCTGCGATTCGCGCGCGGAGCGCGAGCTCTTCATGATCGGGAGCCTCGATGAGCTCGGAAAGGATCCTGGCATTGACTGAGGAGATTCTCCGGCTCGTGGTGCGAACGCCGCAGGGAGGTGTGTTCGACGCCCCCCTGACCTCGCTGCGGGTGCCGACCGACACAGGCCAGGTGGGGCTTCGCCCCCGCTCGGAGGAGGCGGCGCTCGTGGTGGAGCCCGGTCTCGTGCTTGCGGCGGGTCCCGATGGACTGCGCTTCGTCGCGACGGCCGGTGGACTCCTGCGCTGCGGCAACAACCAAGCGATCCTGCTCACGCCGCTCGCCGTCGTCGGCGAGAGTGCCGAGTCCGTTCGCGCCGAGCTGGAGCAGGCGCTGGCGAGTCCCAGGGCCGATGTCGAGCTGCGGGCCGTCTTGCAGCGCTTCGAGGCCGGAATCCTCCACGAGCTTCGACGCCCGACTTCGACGGCGGACCCGGGAGGGGAGCTTGGCTGATCGCGGCGAGAAGACTCCCCAGCCGGGGCGCCCCGACCCCCGGCGATCCCTCGAGCGCGATGTCGGTCGCTTGAAGCGGCGCGAGCCGTCTGCGGCGTCGTTCTGGCGCTCGCTGTCAGTGCTGGGAACCGTGGGCTGGTCGATCGCGCTGCCGGCCGCCGCGGGCGCCTGGCTCGGACACCGACTCGATCTGCAGCTCGAGAGCGGCGTGCGCTTCACCTTGATGTTCCTGGTCGCCGGCGTGATGCTCGGGAGCATCGTCGCCTGGCGCGTCGTGGGCGAGCACCGGAAGTAGCTCGAATGGAATCGCAGATCTTCGGCGAAACGGTGGTGTTCTGGGTCGGTCGGATCCCGGTGACGGCGACGATGGTCACCTCGTTTGCGATCTCGCTGGCGCTCGTCGGCGTGGCTCTGGCGCTCCGGGTGGGTCTGAAACGATCTCCAGCCGGCACGCCCGCCGCTCTGGCGATCCTCACCGTCGAGTGGCTCGATCGTCTGGTGCGCGACGTGGCGGGCCGCTCCGAGCCGGCCCTCGTCACGCTGGCTGGGAGCCTCTTCCTCTTCATTGCGGCGTGCAATCTGTGCGGGCAGCTCCCGGGAGTTCGTCCGCCCACCGCGAGCCTGGCGACGACCTCGGCGCTGGCCGCGATCGTGTTTCTTGCGGTGCCGGTGGCGGGTATCCGGGCGCGGGGCGTGCGTGGATACCTGCTCGGCTACTTTCGCCCGAACCCGCTGCTCGCCCCCCTCCACATCATCTCGGAGCTCTCGCGGACGCTCGCGCTGTCGATGCGTCTGTTCGGAAACATGATGTCGGGGCACCTGGTCGTGGCGCTTCTTGTCGCACTCACGGGCTTTCTCGTGCCGATGCCGCTGATGGCGCTCGACGTTCTGATCGGACTGCTCCAAGCCTACATCTTCGCCATCCTCGCCACGGTGTACGTCGGTGCGGCGATCCGGGCCGGCGAGACCTCCTGAGGCGCATCTCGGAGTCAGAGCGCGAAACGCAGCTGTAGGAAATCCGGAGCGCCGGTAGGTTCGTCGCTGCGTCGGCCTCGGCATTCCTCGTCCGCGCCAATGTCGATTCGAGGAATCTGGATTCGATCGCCTTCGCGCTGCCGGCTGGCCCTCCGCGCCGCTGGCGGCCTGATTTCAGGCCTGTCTGTTCTCAATATTCATCTGCGACCTCCGTCGAGTAGGTAGACGAACAGCAGCTCGCTGATCAGGCTGCTTCGCGCCAGCTATATCGGTGATGAAGGCCGCCGACGCGCGGCAATCCGACTGCCTTGGCGTGCTCAGAGGGTCGTGATTCCACGGGTCGGCCGCCCGGTGCATCGGCAATCGAGGTGTGGACTCGCTCGTCGTTGTAGTAATCGACGTATTCGCGGAGCAGCCGTCTTAGGTGGTCTTCGTTCAAGATGACTACGTGATCAAGAAGCTCTCGGCGCACACTGCCGACGACGCGCTCAGCCGTTCCGTTCTGCCACGGGCTCCGGAATGCTGTGCGCTTTGGGTCGATCTCGAAGCTCTTGATCGCACCCGTGACGGCAGGCGAGAAGATTGCGTCGTTGTCGTAGATCAGGAATCGGTGGGTTGGCTCGTCAGGGAAGGTCTCGCGCAGTTGCTGAGTCACCCAGCGAGAGGTTGGGTTCTCGGTGACGTTGAAGTGCAGAATTCT
>CAXMSF010000240.1:0-3509 GCA_964196055.1 uncultured Gammaproteobacteria bacterium
GCCGCTCGCGCGGCCTGCTGAAGCTAGCCTACACCACGCTTCGGGTTAGCCCTGAACGGGTACGCGTTGGACCCGCGGCCGCGTCGGTCGCGGCGTCCGGTTGCGCGTCTGGGGCCGCGGCCGGGCGCCGGCTCGGCTTTCGTCGGCTGCCGAGCGCCCCGGCGTCGGGCTCGCGCGCCGCACACCGAACTCCCACAGGACTTCGCGCAGTCCGAGGAAAGCGCGCAGGACAGTACGCGCTTCGGTGTCGGTACGCGCTCGCTCCTCCCAGATCGCGATCTCGTCGTCGATCGCGCTCGCAATCGATTCAAGGACTCTCGTAGAGCCGTCGATCGCGTTGCTGCCCAGTTGGTTGCCGAGCGATTCGAAGAGCTTCGCGATCGGGCCGAGTAGTCGGCTGGCGTCCGACGCGTGGCCGCCCGAGGTGAGGGCCGCCGCGTCGATCAGCGCGCGCACGGCGGCAAAGCTCTCGGCGGCTGCAGCGCGGCCGTGCAGGCGTGCGCGGTTCAATGCCTCGGCGAGGTCCTTCGGCGGCGGCTCGATGCCTTCGGCCGCGTACGGATCGCGTGGCTCGCGCGCTTCGCTTCTTCGCCGCGGTTGATTCGGTTCGCTCATGCTCTCACCCCTCGGCGCTTCGTTCGAAGATCAGGTCGGCCACGTGCCCGAGTCCCGCGAGATCGTGGACGTCCTCGGCGAGTTCGGGAATCGTGCCCCAGTAGCGCGCCTGCTGTTCGGTACGTCGCTGCAGCGATTCGGTCGTGCGCACGTCACGGCGGACCTGTTCAGCGTATCCCGTTGCCGCTGCGATTGCCGCCTGTGCGGCCGCTTCGGCGGGGAAGTCGGGCCCTTCGCTGCGCGCGATCGCGGCCGCGAGCGCGGCGACGTCGGCCGGCGTGGGGGGGGCGTCGGCAGCGAAGGGCGGCACTCCCGAGTCACCCGGCCAGCGGTGGACGCGATTGATCAGCACCGCGGACAGCGGCACGCCCGTGGCTTCGAGCCGGTCGTGGAGCTGCTCGGCCTGGATCGCCGATTCGCGCGCCGGCCCCGCGACCAGGATGAACGAGGCCTCGGGGCCGAGCAGGAGTTCCCGGACCTGAACCGCTCGGTCGCGGAAGCCCTCGGACATGTGTTCGAAGGCCATCAGGAATTCCGAGATGTCTTCGAGAAAGCCCAGGCCGGAGACCCGTTCGAGCAATTGCAGGATCTTGCGCGCTCCGCGGTGGAAGACTTTGAAGCCGAAGCGTCCGGCTGCCATCGCGGGGTGGATCAGGATCTGCACGATGCGGCTCTCGAGGAATTCGACCATCCGCTGCGGCGCATCGAGGAAGTCGAGCGCGTGTTGCGCGGGCGGTGTGTCGACGATGACGAGGTCGAAGCGCTCCTGCTCGCAGAGCTGGAAGACCTTCTCCATGGCCGAGTATTCGACGCTACCCGCGAGGGCGTCGGAGACGTGCCGGTAGATCGGGTTCGCGAGCACCTTGTCGCGCGCGGCGGGGTCTTCGGCGAAGCGCTCCACGAGGTCGTCGAAGGTCCGCTTCATGTCGAGCATCATCGCGAACAGGCCACCGTCCTCGGGGACGCCGAGCGCGGTGAGCTGATCGCGCGGAATCTCCTGCGGTTCGTTGCCGAGGTCGCCGACTCCGAGTGCGTCGGCGAGTCGCCGAGCCGGGTCGATGGTGATCACGGCGACCGTGCGATGCCGTCGAGCGGCTTCGAGCGCGAGCGCGGCGGCGACCGTCGTCTTGCCGACGCCGCCGCAGCCGACGCAGACCACGATGCGACCGGCCTCGAGAGAATCCTCTGCGAATCGGATTGCGTTCACGTGGGCTCCGGTGATGGCACGGCTACGAGTGCCGACGCCAGCTCTTCGATCTCACGCGGCCCCTCGATCCCACCCCGCAGATACGGCAAGACGACCAACGGCAGCGCGGTGTCCTCGGCGATCTCGGCCACGAAGCCCGCGTTCAGTTCGTGGCGCAATCGCAGCGTGCGCGCGCAGGCCGCGAGCTGGCTGGGCGGGGGCAGCGAGCCGAGCGGACTTGGTTCCGGAAGTCGCGCGAGCACTTCGTCGAGGTGTTCGAGGCCCGCCGGAAACGGCGCGCTAGCGACTGCGTTCACCACGACGCGATCGACCGCGATCGAGAGGTCGGTCCGGACCCGCTCGATCAGCTCGCTGGTTTCGCGAACCGGGAGTTCCTCGGCGAGTGTCACCGGCAGCAGCAAGGTGCGCTCCCGGTCCTCGATCAGCGCCTCGACGGCCTCGGAATGCTGGTGAAGCGGCCCGGCGCGAACCGCCGAGATGACGACCCGCGGCACGTCGAGAAAGGTCACGCCGTGACCGGTCGCGGGCGCGTCCACCACGATGAAGTCGTAACACGGGCGCCCGTCGGGATCCCGTAACTGCTCGAGATGCCAGATCTTTCCGAGTGTGATCAGCTCGCGCCAGCCCGGTGCGGCGCTCATCAGCTGCTGGAAGGCCTGGTTGCTCATGACCGTGTCGACCAGCGGCTTCATGCCGATCTGGAGCGCGAGATACTCTCCGAGCGCCTCGAAGGGGTCGATTCGCATCACCCGGATGCCGGGCATGAGGTCACGGCCGGCGTAGCCGACGGCGGGCGAGTCCGGACACAGCAGCCGCGGAACGTGCTCGTCTCGGCCCATTTCGGCCACCAAGACCCGCTTCCCGGCCTTTGCTGCCGCGACCGCGAGTGCGGCGGTGACCGTGGTCTTCCCGGTTCCGCCCTTGCCCGTCACGATCACGACCCTTCGCTCGAGCAATGAGCGCGGAGCGTCAGGAGCCACGGGATCCTCCGGATCTGCGATGTGGGCTGGGGGGGGTGCCTGGCCTCTCAAGCGAAACGCCGGCGACTCCGAAACAGTCGCATAGGGCCCGGAATCCGCCACGAACCGTAGCACAGCGCGTCCGAGCGCCCGGACCTGCGCGAGGGGATTGAGCGACGTGATCGTCACCTGCCAAGAGTGCCAGACGCAATTTCAATTGGACGACGCCAAGGTGCCTGAAACGGGCATCCGCGTGCGCTGCTCCCGTTGTAAATGCGCGTTCTTCGTCGAATCTCCGCACCGCCCGGATCCCGATCATGCTTCGCAGCTGGCGCGCGAAGCGCTCACAGCCCAGCGAGCCCAAGCCGGCGAGCCCTCGCTCGATTCGACCCCTTCCGACGAAGAGAGCGACTGGCAGTTCAACGAAGACGTCGACCCGGTCGCCGGGGCCGAAAGTCCGGTCAGTGGCCTCGCCGCGGCTCGCAGTGCAGTGGATGACCTGCTGGGTGCTTCGTCGGCGGCTTCGGTCGCTTCGGTCGACGAGTCGGTCGACCCGGTCACCGGGGAGCCCGATGTGCCCGAGTCGGACTTCGACCTGTCCGCGGACGACGACCTGGGCATCGAGGGCACGGATCTCTCGGTCGAGTCCGAGCTGGAAGCCGAAGCGGAGGACGATCCGAACGCGGTCACGGTGGACCGCGGGAACTGGTCCGGTTCTTCTACAGATC
>CAXMSF010000241.1:0-4491 GCA_964196055.1 uncultured Gammaproteobacteria bacterium
GCTCGGCGCGAACGTTGAGGCGGCTCTTCACGCGCTCCGCCGGAGTGACCTGATCGGCCGCTGCGGAAAGCGGCAGGAAGGTCAGGCATGCGGCGAGCAGTCCCATCCCACGTGTTCGAGCCGACATCCGGGGTCTCCCTCGCGCTCCGACCGCACCGGAGCATACGCGCTTTCAGTCGAGAGTCTGGAGCTTGCGTCATGCGATCGAAGCAGCGGGTGTCGCCGAGGTCCCTGCCCCGGGGCCTAGAACCCATCTCATAAACCCTTCGGTCGCCAGCACCCCGCCTTCGGCCCGATCTCTTCGTTGCGAAATCTCGCCGTATCGCCCGATATGGCTGCGATTTCGCGCCTCGATCTCGGGCCAAATTCGGGCCCCTGGCTCGGTCAGGGTTTATGAGATGGGTTCTAGTGCCGCACCGGAATCCCGGAAATGTGCGCGACGAGTAGAACGGCCCGCTGCGATTCTCGCCGCTATGAGGTCTGCATCATGGCCTGTTCGCGGGTCCTACGAGACGATGGGGACATACTCCGGGTACCAGGTCGAGTCCGCGACGACCTGGTCGATCTCTTCGTCCGCGAAGGAGCGTCCCAGCCGATTCTCACTCGCATGGCGGACCACCGCGGCGGCGATCCGCGCGCTGACGCTCCGCAGCTCGCTTTGATCCGGGAAGAGTGCGTCTTGCGCCAAGCGCTCGTCACTCACCGAGTCGGCCAGCGTTCGCGCCGCGACCAGGAAGACCGCCTCGTCGATCTCGCGGATCTCCGAGATCACCGCGCCCATGCCGACGCCCGGAAAGACGAACACGTTGTTCGCCTGGCCGATCACGCGGCGAGTGCCGCCGTATTCCACATCGGCAAAGGGGCTGCCAGTGGCCACCAGCGCTCGCCCGTCGCTCCACTCGATGGCTTCCCGGGGCGAGCATTCCGCCTTGTGGGTGGGGTTGGAGATCGGCATCACGATGGGCCGCTCCACGTGGCGAGCCATCTCTTCGATCATCGTCTGGGTGAAGGTGCCCGGCGTGGCGGTGGCTCCCACCAGGATGGTCGGCTTGACGCACCGGATGACTTCTTCGGGCGTCGGGCGGGGCGTTTCCTCGAGGCCGTAGCCCGCCAGAACCTCGTGGCTTGCCACCAGCTCGCGCTTGTGTTCGTCGGAGACTTCCACCCCCTCGCGCAGCAGCCCCTGGCTGTCGAATGCAAGGCGCGAGGCCGCGATCTCGCCCGGGCCCGCTCCCGCTTCGCGCATGGCGGCCGCGAGCAGTCGCGCGATGCCGGTGCAGGCCTCACCCGCGCCGACGAAGACGACGCGTTGCTCGCGAATCGATTGCCCGGTGATGCGCAGCGCCGCCAGGATACCCGCCACGGCCACGCCCGCAGTGCCCTGGATGTCGTCGTTGAAGCAGCGCAACCGGTGACGGTAGTTCTCGAGGATTCGGAAGGCGTTTCGCTTGTGGAAGTCTTCCCACTGGAGCACCGAGTGAGGAAAGACCTCGCCGACGCCCTCGACGAAGGCCTCGATGAAGTCGTCGTAGGCGGCGCCCGAGATACGGCGCTCGCGATGACCGACATAGAGCGGGTCGTCGAGCAGCGCGGAGTTGTTGGTGCCGACGTCGAGGCTGATGGGCAGCACCTTGGAGGGGTGGATTCCGGCGCCGCCGACGTAGAGCGAAAGCTTGCCGACGGGGATGCCCATGCCGCCGGCCCCCTGGTCGCCGAGCCCGAGGATGCGCTCGTTGTCCGTGACGACGATGAGTCGGATGTCCTGGTAGGGGTAGTTGCGCAGCCGTTCGGGAATCCGGTCGATGTCGTCCGGCGTGAGCCAGATCCCGCGCACGTCGCGCACGATGTGGCTGAACTTCTGGCATGCTTCGCCGACCGTCGGCGTGTAGACGATGGGCATCAGCTCCGCCAGGTGCTCGACGAGCACACGGTAGAAGAGCACCTCGTTGCGATACAGCAGTCCGGCGAGGCCGATGTAGCGCTCCAGATCACTGCTCTTGTCGCGAATGTGCTCGAGCTCCAGCTCGACCTGCTGTTCGATCGACTGGACCGTTGCGGGCAGCAGTCCGTTCAGGCCGAATCGATCGCGCTCTTCGTTCGTGAACGCGAGTCCCTTGTTGGTCGCAGGGTTCTTCAGCAGCCAGATTCCGCGTTTTCGGGTTCGGATCGGATCCGGGCCGCTCAGGGTCGTGTGGCGTGCATCGTTCGTCATGGGAAGTCTCCTGGCCCGCCGCCTGGTTCAAAGCCTGACGCCGAGCCCCTCTCGGGAAGATACCTCTCGGGAAGGTACCGATGATCATTATGAACGACGCGCCCTCCTGTCAAACGACCGTGGGCTCGTGTTCGGGTCCGAGTGGGTGCAGCAGGAGCAGCAGCGCGGGGGCGAACAGGAAGTCGGCGAGCAGCGCCCAGCCGAACGCGAAGCCGGCCAGCAGTCCGAAGTGCACCAGGCCGAGCATGTCCGAGAGGGAGAGCACCGCGAAACCCAGGCTGAGCGTCAGGGTCGTGAACGTGATGGGTCGGCCCACGCTCGTGAGCGTTGCGAACAGCGCCGTCTCGTAACTCCCGGAGTCCTCGAACTCGCGCCGAAAACGCACGAAGAAGTGGATCGTGTCGTCGACCGCGACCCCGATGATGACGGCCGCGAAGGTCATCATCCCCAGGTCCATCTCGATGCCCGTGATGCCCAATAGACCCAGGGAGATCAGCACCGGAAAGACGTTGGGCACCATGCTGATCAGGCCGAGGCCGGGCGAGCGCAGCACGACCATCATGATGATCGTGATGATTCCGAAGGCGGCCAGAAAGCTGCGTTTCTGCCCCTCGCCGATCAGGTCGTTCATGGCCCGCACCCACGCCAGCATGCCCGTGAACTCGACCGTCGCAGCCATGTCCGACTCGTCGGCGACGAAGCGCTCCACGTCGGCGACGAAGCGTCGCGCGTCGCCGGTGTCGAGCGAGCGCGTGCGCGCCGTCAGACGCGCGAGGTCCTGGTCGAAGGTGACGAGCTTCTGCTTCTGGTCGCCGCCCGAACTCTCGTAGAGCAGCAGGTATTGCGACGCCTCCTCGCGGGTTTCGGGGATGTCGTAGTACTCGGGCCGATTTTCGTGGAAGGCCCGGCGCATCTTGCGTAGGACATCGAGAATGCTCGTCGTCTTGGAAGTCAGCGGGTGCTCGGCCACGAAGCCGTCGAGGTCGTCCATGGCCTTCAGGAAGTCCGCGTCGAGGGCGCCGTCGCTGCGGCCCGTGTCGAGCATGATCTCCATCGACATCGAGCCTCCCATGCGGCTGTCGACATAGTCGTAGGCCTGCCGGATCGGGACGCCGGGCGCGAACATCTCGATGGAGTTCGATTCGACCTCGAGCTTCGAGTAGCCGAATGCGGAGATGCCGAGCAGCACGAGGAAGCCCGCGACGATTGCGCGTGGGCGCGCGACCACGAGCGCGTGGACGGCGCGCAGGAAGCGGTCGAAGACGTCGTTGCGCGGCACACCCGCGCCGCCGGGCTTCGCCCGCGCATGCGGGTCGCCCCAGGAGTACACGAGCGGGACCAGCACGTAGCTGAGGAGCAGCGCGATCACGACGCCGCTCGCGGTGTAGATCCCCATTTCGCGGAAGGGCTGGATGCGCGCTGCGAGGAACGCGAGGAAGCCCGCGGCGGTCGTCAGGCTCGTGAGCAGGCAGGGCCAGCCCACGATTCCCATCGCCCGCACGAGCGCCTCGTGGCGGGTGTGGCCGCGATCCCGCTGATCCTGGAACTCCGCAATCACGTGCATGGAGTCGCCGATGCCGACGCAGATCAGCAGTACCGGCAGCAGGACGAAGAAGATGTTGAGCTTGAAGCCGTAGAGTGCGATGGCTCCGAGGGTCCAGGTGATCGCGAGCGCAACGACCACGATGGGAACCAGGACGCCACGCAGTCCGCGGGCGACCCAGAACAGGATCCCCATCTGGACCATGAGGCAGAGCGATGTGAAGAGCGCGGCCTCCTTGGCGGTCAGGACGTCGATGTCGTAATCGATGATCGGCCCTCCGACGGCGTGAAGCCGGAGGTCGCGATACTCGGGCCGCGCGAGCACCTCGCGAACCGCGGGGGGGACCTGCTTGCGCGGGTCCCCCGCCTCGTCGGGGTAGGCGTCCATTTCGAGCAACAGTCCCGCGATGCGGCCGTCGGTCGAGATGAGATCGTTCACGAAGGTCGGTTCGGCCAGGGCCCTTCGACGCAGTTCCGCGAGCTCGGCGGGATCCTCGGGCGCAGCGACCAGGAATTCCTCGATTTCGATCTGATCTTCCCGACCCACGATGTCTTCCACGTTCCCGAGCCAGGTGAGATCGAGCAGGTGGGGAACCGACGCCTCCAACGCGTCGGCGAGTTCGCGCATGCGTCGGATGTTCTCGGGGCGAAAGAAATCCTCGCTCTCGAAGACGATGTAGATGAAGTCGTCGTTGCCGAAGGCCGCCTTGAAGCGGTTCGAGAGTTCGAGGGTCCGG
>CAXMSF010000242.1:0-9806 GCA_964196055.1 uncultured Gammaproteobacteria bacterium
ATCAGGCCACGCTCGGTGTCGGCAATGATGCCGGCGCCCTGAAAACGCTGACCGTGCACCCCATCGACGCGAAATGGGATATCGAACTCGACCATCGCCATCGATGGCGCGAGGTCACGCACGGGATGGGGTCCGTCGATCGAGAACCCGGTTGTGACCGGTTGCGGGTGGGTGGCCTCCGGTGGCGCGGGCGACGCCTCGCACGGCCATTCCCCCGATGCATCATCGCGTCGGCAGAGCTGCATCTTGAACCACAACCGGTCTACGGTCACCACCGCCATTTCGGGAGCGCGCACGGTGTCGAGCCGGAAGTACCGCAGTGGTACCCGCTGCCCGTTCGCATACGCCGCCATCCGACTTGCGAAATCCTGCAGCGACGACACCTGTTCGCCATCTATGTCGGTAATCACGACATCCTGGCTGACCCCGGCCCGCGTGAACATGTAGCCGGGCGCCGTCAGGTGCACCCCGCCTACCGCTACCTGATGGTTGCGAGCCTGTTGGAACGACAGCGGATGGAGCACCGCTCCGCCGATCTCCAGGTACTCCGACGGCGTAATCGAGTGGAGGTCTTCCACCGTCAAGTCGACTTTTACGTCCGCGCCGCCGCGCTCGACCTCGAACGAAATCGTCTCACCCACCAAGGCGTCGAGTTCGGTGCCGATTGGGTCGAAGCGCGTGGTGAGGCGGCCACCGAGTTTCACGAGCACGTCACCGACTTCGAGTCTTCCGTCGGCCGGCCCGCCCGGAACGACCTCGCGGACCACCAGCATGCCGATACCGGCAGGATCGCTGCGACGCACCATCGCCTCGGTCTCCGGCCGCAGGCCGAGCCGACGGACCTCGTCGAAGGGCCGATACGCGAAGACCGTCTGTACCGTGCCTCGCGAAATGGATTCGCCCCGCTTCAACAGGGCGAGCGCTCGCACCACCCCGTGCAGCGGCAGGTAGAAACTCGAGGACGCCCCGAGCCGTGCGCCGGCGTTGAGTGCAACAGCGTGGCCGTGAACATCGACGACCGGGGAGCCGGACGAACCACCCGATGTGCTCGAAGCTGCCTGGTAGTAGAAGGTGTTGAAGTCATTGTACTGCCCGAAGCCGTAGTCAGGGGCTGCGCGATCCAGCCGCGCGAGCGTGCCCGCAAGAATCGAGAGCTTTTCGCCCGCATCGTTGCCGACGACTCGAATCTCGGTGCCGACTCGCGCGTGCTCGGGCACGAGCGGAAGCTCCCCGGGCGTCATGAATTTCACCGCGGCCGGGTCGTAACGGACGAAACCGAAGTCGTGGACCGGATCGCGGTAGACGATTTGGACCGGCACCTCTTCGTGGTTCAGAAAGACTGCCTCGATCGTGGCGGGCCCCGGGTTCACGACGTGACGGTTCGTGAGAATCAGCCCGTTTCGAGCGTCGACGACGAAGCCGGTTGCGAGTTCGATCGCGGGCACCTCGGTGTCGAAGCTGCGAGGCACGCTCACGCGCAGCACCACCACGGCCGGAGCCACGAGGTCGAGCGTCTGCTGCCACTGCGGCGAAGCGGCACGCGCGTTCGGCGTCGGTGCGAGCAGGGACGCAACGGCCGGCAACACCCACAGCAGAAGCAGCACTCGGAATCGGGGCACCCACAGCTTCATCGAGCGGGCACGACCCGGTCGAGATAGCTCTTCACGTACTTTCCCAGGACATCTGCCTCGAGGTTGACTCGCTCGCCGACGCTGCGTTCGCCCAGGGTCGTGTGCTCGAGCGTGAGTGGAATCAACGCGACATCGAAGCCGGCGTCGTCGATATCGACGACCGTTAGCGAAACCCCGTCGATTGCGACCGACCCCTTCTCGAGCAGGAACTGGCGAATCTCCTCCGGGCAGTCGATCGCGAGCCGGACGTCGTTTCCGGCGCGTTCCAACCCGCGAACACGACCTACGCCGTCGACGTGCCCTTGGACGATATGACCGTCGAGTCGCCCGCCCGCGACCAGTGCGCGCTCGAGGTTCACCAGGCTGTCGGCCACGAGGTCGCCGAGCGCGGTCTTCTCGAGTGTTTCGACGATCGCGTCGAAGTGGACCACTGATCCCTGCGTACCCGTCACGGTGAGACAGGTGCCGTTCACCGCGACGCTGTCACCGATCGCAACCTCGGACGCGATCGAGGCCGCCTCGATTCCGAGGCGAGTCAGATCACCTCGGGCTTCGATGCTCCTGACCGTGCCGGTCGTTTCGATAATTCCTGTAAACACTGGGCGTCAACCGGAGAAGCGCTGGTCGATCTGACGCAGCATCTCGTCGCGAACCGTCCCGTAACTCGCGGGCAATTCGATCGGCGGGTTCGCGAACTGAGAGCCGGCGCCCTCGAGCTTCATCTCGTGGTACCGCACCTTGAAGTCGACGAACTTGAGTCCGTGTGCGGTAGAGAGCACCACGACGCGGTCGCTCTTCGCAATCGTTCCCGACTTCACGAGCTTCTCCATCGCAGCCAACGCGACGCCGGTGTGCGGGCAATTGAAGAGTCCGGTGCGATCCGCACCCGCGCAAGCGTCGGCAATCTCGCCCTCCGAGGCCTGCTCCACGATCCCGTCGTACCGCTTCAACGCCGAGATCGCCTTTTCGATCGACACCGGGTTCCCGATCTGGATCGCATTGGCGATGGTCGGACGTGCAGCAATTGGTTCGAAGACCTCGAATCCCGTCAGGTACGACAGGTACAGCGGGTTCGCCGCCTCGGCCTGGGCGCAGACGATACGCGGTCGCTTCGTCACGAGGCCCAGGTCGATCATCAGATCGAAGCCCTTGGCCAGCGCCGAGACATTGCCGAGGTTTCCGCCCGGGATCACGATCCAGTCGGGAACCTCCCAATCGAACTGCTCGACGATCTCGACACCGACGGTCTTCTGGCCCTCGATCCGCAAGCTGTTCATCGAGTTCGCAAGGTAGATGCCGTCCTTCTGCGAAATCTCCTGGACGATTTCCATGCAGCCATCGAAATCGGTATCGAGCGCGAATACGATCGCGCCGTTCGCAACCGGTTGGATCAACTGTGCGACCGAAACCTTTCCCCGCGGCAGGAAGACGACCGCTGGAATTCCGGCCGCGGCCGCGTAGGCCGACAAGGCAGCCGAAGTATCGCCGGTCGACGCACAGGCGACCGCTGGAACCTGCTTCCCGCGTGCGATCATTTCCTTCACCATCGAGACCAGCACCGTCATCCCGAGGTCCTTGAACGAGCCGGTGTGGGTGTTTCCGCACTGCTTGATCCAGAGGTCTTCGAGTCCGAGTCCGTTGCCGTAGCGCTCGGCCCAGAACAGATTGGTGTGACCCTCGAACATCGACACGACGTTTTCGTCCCGGATGTTCGGGAGCACCCACTCCTTCTTTCCCCACACCCCGGAACCGAAGGGGAACTGGTTCACCTGGTTGCGTGCCCGGAACAGGTCCTTCCACCCCTCCGCAGACGTCTTGCGCAGCGCGTCCGTGTCGTGAACGACCTCGAGCAGCGCACCGTCCTTTGCGCGGTAGACGACCTCGTCGACCTCGTAGCGCTCGCTCGGGTCGTGAATGCTCTGGAACCAGGCGTTGTACTCGGATTCTGCGGCCACGATCAGAGCCCCTCTTCGATTCGAATCAGTTGCGTGGGCGCCGTGACATCGTCGAGCGCATCGATGATCTCGATAGCGCTGCGAATCGCGGCCTCGCGCGCGGGATGCGTGAGGATCAATACCGGCACCGACCCGGCCGAGTGCGCCCGCCCCTTCTGCAGCACGGACTCGATCCCGATCTCGTTCTCGCCGAGCACGCTCGTGATATGGGCGAGCACGCCGGGGCGATCCACCGCGGTAAAACGCAGGTAGTAACGCCCGCTGACTTCGCCGAGCGGGAACAGCGGCTTCGCCGAGAGTTCAGCAGGGAGGTAGGAGAGCGGCGCAACGCGGCCCGCACTGCCACGTCGGACCTCGCGCGCGATCTCGATCAGGTCGGCCACCACCGCGCTCGCCGTCGGTAGCTCGCCGGCACCCGCGCCGTAGAACAGGGTCGGACCAACCGCGTCGCCCGTGACCGCAAAGGCGTTCATCGCGCCGTCCACCGCCGCGAGCAGACTGCCGGCAGGGACCATCGTCGGATGCACGCGGACTTCGATCCGCTCGCCGCCGTCGGCGGCGCGGTGAGCCTTCGCAATTCCCAGCAGCTTGATGCGATGGCCGAATTCTGCTGCCGCCTCGAAGTCGACCGGTGCGAGCCCCGTGATTCCCTCGGTCGGAATTTCCTTGTAGGTGAGCTCGGCTCCGAAGGCCATCGCGGCGAGCAGCGTGAGCTTGTGCGCGGCGTCGACGCCCTCGATGTCGAAGGTCGGGTCGGCTTCCGCGTAGCCGAGGTCCTGCGCGCGCTTCACCACGACGTCGAGGCTCTCGCCGGTCTTTTCCATTTCGGTAAGGACGTAGTTCGTGGTGCCGTTCATGATACCGTGCACACTCTCGATCCGATTCGCGTTCAATCCTTCGCGAAGCGATCGAAGGATCGGGATGCCGCCCCCTACGCTGGCCTCGAACGCAACCTCGACGCCCTGCTTCGCGGCCGCACCGAATATCTCCTTGCCGTACAGCGCGAGCAGCGCTTTGTTCGCAGTGACGACGTGCTTGCCCGCCTCGACCGACTCGAGGATCAGCTTGCGCGCGAATTCGTATCCTCCGACCAGTTCGACCACGATGTCGACGGAATCGTCCGCGATCAGCGCCGCCGAATCATCGTCGAAGCGAATCTTCGAAACATCGACGCCTCGGTCGCTGGTGGTATCCAGATCGGCGATCCGGACGAGACGCAGCGGAAAGCCGAGCCGTTGCTCGATGACATCTGCATTGCGCTCGAGCACCTTCACGACCCCGGTCCCGATGGTTCCGAAGCCGACCAATCCCACACCAACGAAATCTCTTTCAGCCACTACCGCCCCCAGCTGCGTTCAGACCCGACGCTTCGCGCAGGAATCGCCGGATTCCGCGAACCGCCTGTCTGATCCGATGTCTGTTTTCGACCAATGCGAAACGCACATAGCCCTCGCCGGACTCCCCGAAACCCACGCCGGGCGAAACTGCAACGCCGGCCTCTCGCAACATCCGCTTCGAGAACTCGAGCGACCCCATCGCCTGAAAGGCCTCGGGAACTCGCGCCCACACGAACATCGTCGCAAGCGGCTTCTCGATCTTCCAGGAACCCTCGCCGGGCTGTCCGAGGCCGTCGATCAACGTGTCGCGCCGCACGCGGTATTCTTCGCAATTCTCGTGCACGACGTCCTGTGGCCCCCGCAGCGCCACGATCGCACCGATCTGGATCGCCTGCGGCATGCCGTAGTCGAGATAGCTCTTGATCCGCGCCAGAGCGGCGATCATCTCCCGGTTGCCCACCGCAAAACCGACGCGCCAACCCGCCATCGAATGACTCTTCGACAGCGAGATGAACTCGATCGCGATGTCCTTCGCACCCGGAACCTCTAGAATACTCGGTGGCTTGTAGCCGTCGAAACAGATCTCCGCGTAAGCGAAGTCGTGGAGCAGCATCAGATCGCGCTCGCGTGCGAACTCGACGATCCGCGTAAGAAACGGCAGGTCGACGACCTGCGTGGTCGGGTTGTGGGGAAACGAGATGATCAACATCTTCGGCTTCGGCCAGGTACGGCTGTACGCCTGCTCGAGATTCGCGATGAAGTCGGTGTCCGCGGTCATCGGCACGTTGCGCAGATCGCCCCCGGCGATGATGACGGAGTACTGGTGGATCGGATAGGCGGGATCGGGACAGAGCACGACGTCGCCGGGTCCGATCGTCATCAACACGAAATGCGACAGGCCCTCCTTCGCACCAATCACCGCGATCGCCTCGCTGTCCGGATCGAGCGAGACGGAGTGACGGCGGTCGTACCATTCCGTGATTGCGGCGCGGAGGTTCGGCACGCCACGCGATGCCGAATAGCGATGGTTGCGCGGGTCGCGTGCGGATTCGCAGATCTTTTCTACGACGTGCGGAGGTGTCGGCAGATCGGGGTTCCCCATGCCGAGGTCGATGACATCCCGGCCGTCGCGGCGTGCGGACTTCATCAAGTCGATCACCTCCGCAAGAACGTACGGCGGCAGTCGATTCAACTTGTCGAAGTCGTGTCGAAACTGTCGGGACATGGGGTGCCTCGGCGAGGTCGGGAAGTCACCACGAGTCGTTGTTCGTCGGCCCGCGCCACTCGATCCGACCCGCTAATCCCCCTAGATTATTGGAGAAATCGCTCGAGCGCGAGGGGGAACTCCCCGCTCGGGGCACGCCCGGCGAGGCTCATTCGCTCAGGGCAGGCGGTGGTCGGCGCGAGAACAGTCGATAGAAGGGCACACCGGCCGCGGCGATGGCAAGCCCGACCGCGCAGTCGCCCGGGTTCTCGAGCAACAGGGCACCGGCAATCCCCGCATTCGTGAAGAAATACAACGCTGGAACCCACGGGTAGCCCCACGCCCGGTACGGACGCCGCCTGCCCGGCTGCGAGCGCCGCAGCGCGTACAGCGCCGCGACGTCGGCCATCGTCGCAAGCAGGATCGCGAATACCGTGTAGTCGAGAGCGCGCGAGAAGTTCTCGAAGAAGAGCAGGATCCCGACCGACACCAGCGCCTGGAGCGCAATTGCGACCGCGGGGGTGTGAAAGCGCGCATGCACCCGGTCGACGCTGCGCAGGAACAGGCCATCGAGCGCCATCGCATATGCGATCCTCGGGCCGACCAGCACCGTGGCGTTCAAGGTTCCGAGAATCGAAACCAGCACGAAGATCGCGACCGCGGTGCCTCCCGCTCCACCGAAAAGAGCGCGAGCGGCGCCCTCCCCCGCGTTCGCCTCGTTTCGGAGCAATTCGACGGGAATCGCGTAGAGATAGACTGCGTTCACGAGCAGGTAGACGACGGTACAGATCGCAACTCCGAAGAAGAGCGAACGCGGCAGGTTGCGCGCCGGGTCGCGGATCTCGCTCGCAACGTAGACCGAAGAATTCCACCCCAGGTAGCTGAACAGCACCGGCGACATGGCCAACGCGAACGCCGACAGCGTCAGCTGCGTCGCGCCGGTCACGAGCGGGCGCAGGTTCGCGATATCGCCCTTTCCGACCAGCGGGCCGATGAGCGCGAACGCGACCAGCGCGAGCACCTTCACCACCGCCGTCAGGTTGTTCGCCGCCGCGCCGAAGCGCACGCCGACGAAGTTCAGTGCCGAGACCGCGAGCGTGATTCCTACGGCGACTGCGAGCCGAGCAGCGTCGGTCATCGGGACGAAGTAGGTGAGCGCGCTCGCGAAGCCCGCTGCAAGCGTCGCAACCGTCCCCGCGTAGATGACGAAGAACGACAACCAGCCGACCAGGAAACCCGCCAGCGGGTGAAATGCCTCCCGCAGATAGACATAGTCGCCACCCGCGCGCGGAAACATCGCGCCGAGTTCCGCGTTCGCGAGGGCACCGGCCAGCGACAAGCCGCCGCCGACGAGCCAGACCGCAAGCATCAGACCCGGATGTGGCAGCAGCTCCGCAATGCCGCCCGGGGTCAAGAAGATCCCGGATCCGATCACGCCGGACACCACCAGGAAGGTGGCGTCCGACGCTCGAAGATCGCGCTTCAGCTCGTCGCGGGGATGGGCACCGTCGACCGCCTGCCCTGTTCCGTCCGCCGGTTCGTCCACCCCGCCATGCTAACGCGGGGGAAGACTCCGGACCGGCTGGATCAGGAGAGGAAGGGCAGAATGAGCAGCGCCACCACGTTCATGAGCTTCAGCATCGGGTTGATGGCCGGGCCCGCGGTATCCTTGTAGGGATCGCCCACGGTGTCGCCGGTAACGGCCGCCATGTGGGCGTCGGAGCCCTTGCCGCCGTACTGGCCCATCTCGATGTACTTCTTGGCGTTGTCCCAGGCCGCGCCGCCGGTCGTCATCGACAGGGCCACACACACGCCCGAGACGATCGAACCGATCAGCAACCCGCCCAACGCCTCGGGTCCGAGGATCAGGCCCACGAGAATCGGAGCCACCACCGGGATCAACGCGGGCGCCACCATCTGACGCAGCGCCTCCTGGGTCACGATGTCCACGCAGGTGCGGTAGTCGGGCTTGCCCGTGCCTTCCATGATGCCGGGGATCTCGCGAAACTGGCGGCGAACCTCCTCGACCACCTTCTTGCCCGCGACGCTGACCGCTTCCATCGCGAAGGAGGCGAACAGGAACGGAATCATCGCACCGATGAACAAGCCGGCGAGTACCAACGGGTTCGACAGCTCGAAGTTGGCCTCGATGCCCGCGAGCCGCTGCAGATCCTCGATGTAGGTCGCAAACAGCACGACCGCGGCCAGACCCGCCGATGCGATCGCGTAGCCCTTGGTGACGGCCTTGGTGGTGTTTCCGAAGGCGTCGAGCGGATCGGTCACGGCGCGCACGTCGTCGCCGAGCTCCGCCATCTCCGCGATACCGCCCGCGTTGTCGGTGATCGGACCATAGGCATCGATCGACACCACGATCCCGGCCAGAGAAAGCATCGACATCGCCGCGATGCCGACTCCGTACAGGCCGGCAACCCAGTGGCAGAACACGATCGCGAGTACGATCACGATTACCGGAACCACCGTGGCCTGCATTCCCACCGCGAGGCCGGTGATGATGTTCGTCGCGTGACCGCCCTCACTCGCGCTCGCGATTCGATCGACGAAGCGCGAGCCGTCACCGGTGTAGACATCGGTGATATAGAGCATGATCCCGGTAACGATGCCGCCGGTGAGCGCGCACAGCCACAGGCTGAATGCACCGAGTTCGCTGCCGACCGGGTAATCGGTGACGAGATTCACGACCATGACCAGACCGAGCATCACGATGGTCGCGATGCCGAGTCCCTTGTACAGAGCGGCCATCACCGCGGGCTGCTGACCGGGCGCCGGCTCGTCGATCTTCACGAACGGGATCGCGACCAGCGAACCGATGATTCCGGCCGCACCGATCGCGAGCGGGTAGAGGAACATCTCGCTGCTCCCGGGGTAGATGATGTGCGAGAGCAACATCACCGCCGCAGCCGTCACGCCGTAGGTTTCGAACAGGTCGGCCGCCATGCCCGCGCAATCGCCGACGTTGTCGCCGACGTTGTCCGCGATCACGGCCGGGTTGCGCGGATCGTCCTCGGGAATGTTCGCCTCGACCTTGCCGACGAGGTCGGCTCCGACATCGGCGCCCTTCGTGAAGATACCGCCGCCGAGGCGGGCGAAGACCGAGATCAGCGAACCACCGAATGCGAGTCCGATCAGCGCGTCCGGGTCGTGATAACCAGCTGCTTCCATCATGCTCAGGAGACCCGCGATGGAAAGCAGGCCCGCTCCGACGACCATCAGCCCCGTCACGGCGCCGCCGTCGAAGGCGAGCGCGAAGGCATTGCCGAAGCCGTCCTTCGCCGCCTGGGCCACTCGCACGTTGGCGCGGACCGAGACGTTCATCCCGATGAAGCCCGCGGCTGCACTCGCCAGCGCGCCGACGACGAAGCCGATCGCATACCACTGCCCGAGGAAGATCCAGATGATCGCCAGGATCGGCACGCCCACCATTGCCACGGTGCGGTATTGGCGATTCAGGAAGGCGGATGCGCCCTCGGCGATGGCGGCCGCGATTTCGTTGGCCTTTTCCGTCGACGTGGGAGCCGAGAGGACCTTCCGGTACAACACGACGCCGTAGACGAGGGCCAGGATCGACGCGATGTAGGCGATTAGTATCATTCTCACTTTCTCCAGGAGCCAAGGGGTGGCGCGGACGCGGTGGGGCGGGCCAAGGGCCCTGCAAACCAGG
>CAXMSF010000243.1:0-14123 GCA_964196055.1 uncultured Gammaproteobacteria bacterium
TTGGCTGGTGACGCCTGGGACGGGTGCTCGAGCCCGCGTGAGGAGGGGGGTGCCTTGCGCTCCCTTTTGAACGGTCGCGAAAGGCACCCCCCTCCTCACGCTACCGGCTTCAGTTCACCGTCGGCACCGACAAAAGCGAAATCGGGTCGGGGATCCCTCGCGCAACCGTTTGAAGGGCGCGTGAGGGACCCCCGACCCGATTCGCGCGCCCGACCATGAGCCGGTCGAACAAGGAGAAGGGAAGAAGGAGGGAGCGTATCAGCCGCGGTCGAGGATGCCTTTCAGCTTCGAGCGCAGGCGGAGGACCGACTTGGTGTGGATCTGGCAGACGCGGGATTCCGTGATCCCGAGGATGCCGCCGATCTCCTTCATGTTCAGATCTTCGTAGTAGTACAGCGAGATCACGAGGCGCTCTTTTTCGGGGAGCGAGGCGATCGTGTCGGCGACCACGGACTTCATCTCGGTCAGCTTCAACGTCGCGAACGGATTCTCGGAGTTCACGTCTTCGACGATGTCGGCGAAGGTGCCGGAGCGGTCTCCGTCGGCGTTGGTTCCGCGAACCTCTTCGAGGTTGATCATCGAGATGCCGCGAACCTGGTTCAGCAGTTCGTGGAACTTCTCGATCTGGAGGCCCAGCGAATCGGCGACTTCGTCTTCGCTCGCCATACGGCCGAGGCGCTGCTCCACTTCGCCGTAGGCGCGCTCGAGTTTGCGGCTCTTCTGGCGAACGCTGCGCGGAACCCAGTCGAGGGATCGCAGCTGGTCGAGGATCGCACCCTTGATGCGGAATTCGGCGTAGGTCTTGAACTTGCAGTTCTTGTCGGGATCGTACTTTTCGATCGCATCCATCAGGCCGATCACACCGGTGTTGTGCAGATCGTCGAGGTCGATGTGGGACGGAAGTCGCACCGCGATCCGATTGACGATGTATCGAATCAGCGGTGTGTGCTCGAGCACGATCTGCTCTTTCAGCGGCGGCGGGATATCCGAGCTCTTCTGCTTGGCGTCGCGAAGCAAGGCTTCCATTTACTTCCTCTTCTCTTGAGTGCGGCGCCGTCTACCTTCTTCAGCCATCCGGCTGTGGTTCGACCTGCGCTTGCGTGTCGATTGCGGGGAGAAGAAGCATGGGGCGTGCCAACTTTGGTCGGTCGCTCGGGCAAGCTGCCGAAATACGGTCGGGCGACCGGCAGATCGAGTGTTCGAAGACCGGCGGACGCCCGGAAAATCAGCCGTTTTCGGAAGTTTCCAGAAAGAGTCGATCCGCAAGAAATTGCGGGAGCGGGCTGCCTCATCGGGATGCAGCGTCGATTCCCGATGTGCGGCTCCGCCGCAAAACCGACGGTTTGCCGACACCCGGGTTACGAAACCGTCAGTGATCCGTCTCGCAGATGGGACAGGCAGGATCGCTTCGGATCGCAGAGGTGGGATCGCGTTGGTTGGCGGGGTGGGATCGAAGCGGATGCCGGGGCGGGTGGGGCGCTCAGTGTTTGATGTGCTCGAGGCCCTTCTTCTTGATCTTTTCGAGCAGCGTCGTTCGGTTCAAGCCGAGCAGCCGCGCGGCGCGGTTCTTGTTCCACTGCGTCTGTTCGAGCGCTTGTCGGATCAGATCGGCTTCGAAGTCATCGACGACGTCGCGAAACGACAGACCGGTGGCCGGAACCCTGGGAGCCGAGAGCGTCACGGACGGAGCCTCGTGGAATTGTCGCGGCAGGTCGCTGGGGCTGATTTCCGCGTCGCTCGAGCTCGTGATGATCACGCGCTCGACCAGGTTTTCGAGTTCCCGCACGTTCCCGGGCCAGGGGTAGCTGCAAAGCAGATCGAGGGCTTCCAAGGAGAAGCCGGGATGTTCGCGACCCCGGTCGCGGCAGAGTTTCTCGAGGAAGTGCTCGGCGAGAATCGGGATGTCCTCCGAGCGTTGCCGCAGCGGCGGCACTTCGATCGGGATCACGTTCAGGCGAAAGAACAGGTCCTCGCGGAAGCGCTTCTCGCGGATGGCCTCCTCGAGATTCTGGTTGGTGGCAGCGATCACCCGAACGTCGGCCTTCAGGGTCTTCGAAGAGCCGACGGGCTCGAAGGTCTTTTCCTGGAGGACGCGCAGCAGCTTCACCTGCAGATTCGGGCTCATGTCGCCGATTTCGTCGAGGAAGATCGAGCCCCGGTTCGCGACCAGAAACCTGCCCTCGCGGTTCGATGTCGCGTTCGTAAAGGCGCCTTTGACGTGGCCGAAGAGCTCGGATTCGAGCAGTTCTTCGGGGATCGCGCCGCAATTGACCGCGACGAGCGCCTGGTCCGCGCGGCGGCTGTTGTAGTGGATGGCCCGGGCGAAGAGTTCCTTGCCGGTACCGCTCTCGCCCGTGACGAGCACGGTGCTGTCGGCATCGGCGACCTTGTCGACGATGTCGAGTGCATCCCGCAAGGCGGGACTGTTGCCGATGATGTTCTCGAAGCCGTACTTCGAGTGCAGCTGCTTGTGGAGCAGCCGGTTCTCGGACTTGAGCCGGCCGAGTTCGATCGCGTGCTCCACGAGTGCCCGCACCACGTCGAGATGGCCCTGTTCGAAGGGCTTTTCGAGGTACCAGAACGCGCCTGCGCGCAGGGCTTCTACGGAGTTCTCCGGCGTGCCGTAGCCGGTGATGACGATGCAGGGCAGGTCGGGATGGATCTCGTGGATCTGGCGGACCAGCTCGAGGCCACTGATGCCCGGCATTTGGATGTCCGCGAGTACCAGATCGACTTTCTCGTCAGAGACGATGGCGAGCGCCTCGGTGGAGTCACGCGCCGTCGTGACGCTGTGACCCACACGCTTGAGAATGCGTCGCAGGGCCTGCCGATAGAGCTCTTCGTCGTCGACGACGAGAACGTGTGCATTCCGCAGGGTGATTCCTCCGGGGAGAATCGGAGGGGGGTGGCTGCAGTCTAGAGATACGGAGGCGAGCATTCAAGCGTCCCGATTCCGGGACCGATAGAAGAGCATGGCTGCTCAGGCTCCCGCTACCGCTTCTCGTGACATCCCCCGACCCGATTCGACCGATGCACCGTTCGTCCTGGTGGTCGACGACGAACCGCTGCTGCTGCGGTCGCTGCGCCGGATCCTCGAAGGAGCGGGCTACCGGACCGTGCTCGCGGAATCGACCGAGGCCGCCGAGCCGATGCTCTCCGAGCCGAAGCTCGGGGTCGTGCTGGCCGATATTGGCCTCGGGCGCAGCAGTGGCCTCGAGATCCTCGAGCAGGTGAAGCGCGAGCGGCCCGAGGTCGAGGTCATCATGATGACCGGGAATGCGAGCATCGAGAATGCGGTCGGTTGCATCCGCCGTGGCGCCTTCGACTATCTCGCAAAGCCCTTCGATGACGTGCATCGGGTTCGCAATATCGTGGGCAAGGCGCTCGAACGTAGAGCGCTCGTGCAGCGCAACCGCGAGCTCGAGATGGAGTTGCACGGCCGCAGTGGCATGCCCGAAATGATCGGGCACTCGAGTCGGATGCGTACGCTCGCGCGGACGATCCACTCGCTGCGCCACAACGAGAGCCACGTGCTGATCCGTGGCGAGAGTGGCACCGGCAAGGAACTCGTCGCGCGCGGGATCCATGCTGCGAGCCAGCGTTCCGCGAAGCAGTTCGTGCCGGTCGATTGCGGCGCGCTGCCCGAAACCATCATCGAGAGCGAGCTGTTCGGGCACGAGAAGGGGGCTTTTACGGGGGCGGTCGGTTCGCCGGGCCTGTTCCGAATCGCGGATCGCGGCACGCTGTTTCTCGACGAGATCGGCGAGATTCCGCTCTCTGTCCAGGCCAAACTCCTGCGCGCGCTCCAGAACAAGGAGGTCCGACCGGTCGGTGCGTCGAACACCGTTCCGGTGGACATTCGAGTGATCTCGGCGACCCACCGCGATCTCGCCGAAATGGTTTCGACGGGCGCGTTTCGCGCCGACCTCTTCTATCGTCTCAACGTCGTCCGGGTCGACATTCCGCCGCTGCGGGATCGCAGCGAGGACATCCCGCTGTTGGTCCAGCATTTCCTCGACAAACATCGGACCGCCAACTCCCGGGTCGAGGGCATCGAGGACGAAGCGCTCGAAGTGCTGGTCGAGTCGGAGTGGCCCGGCAATGTGCGCGAACTCGAGAACGTGATCGAGTCCGCATTCGCACTCGCACCGGGCCCACGTTTGCGGGTCGCCGATCTACCCCGGACCCGGCGCCTCGTCACACGGCGCTCGGAGCCCTCGCTGGCGGGAATTCCCACTTCGCTCGAAGCCTATGAGTGCAGCGTGCTCGAACGTGCCTTGAGCGAGAGCGGCGGCGACGCGACCGCGGCCGCGAGTCTGCTCGGGATCGGTCGCAGTACTTTCTACCGCAAACTGGCGAAGCACGGCCTGACGCCCTCCTGAAAGGGGGGGTGAAGCGCGGGAAACGATGGGGTAAATTCGCCATCCCCCTCTGGAATTCGAAGTTGAAGCGCGGTCGGCGTTGCCGGCTGTCGACGCCTAGGAGGGTTGCGTGAAGCAGACGGATCGGCCGGTGCGGATCGTCGTGGCGCAGCCGAGCGTTCCCGTGGCCGGCGTCGATGTGAGGGCGGCCTTGCGCCGTCTCGGTGCCGGCGTCGATCTCGAAGTCGTGGCAGACGCCCAGATTTGCATCGACCTGTGCGCCGCGGGGGAGGTCGACCTCGTCGTGGTCGACTACGCGTTAGCGGTGCACTGCGAGCGCATTCTGAAGGAGTTGCGCGGCGACGGCCCGCCGGTGGTGGTCGCGATCCGCGATGCCTCCGACGACGTCGCGCTGGACGTCTTCCGACGCGGCGCGAGCGACTGCGTGGCGCTCGCGCGGGATGGCGAGGAGGCGCTGCCCGTCGTCGCACTCGAACAGATCCGGCGTTTTCGCGCAGCGCGGGATCGGGGGGCGGCGGAGCGACGCATCCGCCACCTGGAGCAGTACAACGAGAGCATCATCCAGAACATGAACAGCGCGCTGCTGGTCGTGGACATGGATGGCCACATCACCTTCTGCAACCCGCCGGCAGGCAAGATCCTCGGTGAAGATCCCAAGGCGCTGCGCGGTCGTGCGGTCTGGGCCTGGTTCAGCAGCGACGAGGAAGAGGTCTCGCTGTTGGCTCGGACGCTCTCGACCGGCGTCAGCTACAAGGGGGCGGAACGGATCGTGATCCGCAGTGACGGAACACCCGTGCCGGTCGGAATCTCGTGTTCGCCATTCTTCGATTCCGCAGGTGAGAAGATCGGTGCGGTCACGATCTTCCAGGACCTGACCGAGGTCAAGCAACTCCAGAGCCAGGTGCTCCAGACGGAGAAGATGGCTTCGATCGGTCAGCTCGCGGCGGGTGTCGCGCATGAGATCAACAACCCGATGGGCTTCATTCACGCCAATTTGTTCCAGATGGCGGAATATCTGACGGACCTTCGGCAGGTCTGGGGGCGAGTCGACGATCTGCTCCAGGTGGTCCGGAGCGGCGATCTGGAAACGATTCAGGCGGCGGGAGACGCGCTTGCTGGGGTGATGCGCGAAGTCGATCTCGCCTACGTGGTATCGGATTTCGGCAAGGCGATTCGCGAATCGCAGGAGGGCTCGGAACGGATTCGCCACATCGTTCAGGATCTACGCGACTTCTCGCACCACGATTCGAGCGAACACGTACTCGCCGACGTGAACCAGTGCCTCGATTCGACCGCGACCATCGTGTGGCCGATGATGAAGCAGATCGTCGTACTCGATAAGGACTACGAGGATCTCCAGACCATCGTCTGCTACCCGATGCAGATCAAGCAGGTATTCATGAATCTGCTCGTGAACGCCTACCAATCGATCGAGGCCAAGGTCGGTGAAAGTGGCGAGACCGGGAAGGTGTGGCTGCGCACGCGCCAGCGCGACGATGGTGTGGTGGTCGAAGTGACGGATACCGGAGTCGGAATCCCTGCGTCGCACATCGACCGGATCTTCGACCCGTTCTTCACCACCAAGAAGGTCGGCTCCGGTACCGGTCTGGGGCTATCGACATCGTTCGGCATCGTGAAGCGCCACGGCGGGAGTCTGACCGTCGACAGCAAGGAAGGCGAAGGCACCACCTTCCGCGTGTTCCTGCCGGTCGAGGCGGAATTCGATGGAGACTGAACTCCTCTGCGCCCAACCGACTCTCCTGGTCGTCGACGACGAAGAGCGGATCTTGTCCGCACTGCGGCGAACGCTGCGGCGCGAGGGCTATCGGATCGTGACCTCGGAGTCGGTCCACGAAGCGCTCGAAATCCTGGATGCGCGGCCCGTCGACTTGATTCTCTCCGACCAGAAGATGCCCGGTATGAGCGGGCTGCAGTTCCTCGAAGAGGCTGCAAAGCGTTGCCCCGACGCCGCGCGGATGCTGATCACCGGTTGGACCGAGGAAATTCCGGCCGAGAAGCTCGAAGAACTCGGGATCTGCGGGTTGATCACGAAGCCGTGGGATGATGCTCGCCTGAAGGAGGTGCTACGTCAGGCGTGTGATGCCGTCTGGCCGGTGGCCAACGCGCGGATCGGAACGGCGTCGGCCGGCTCAGGTCGATAGTCGGCTCAGATACTCGAGATCGGTCTTCTGGGTGTTCTTCGCGCCGATCGCGAGGATCCGGAATCGATTCTGTGCGCCACGCGTGTAGTAGATCCGTCCCTTGCCCGCGAAGCCCAGTTCGAAGATCGACAGCTGCGGCGGCAGGCCGCCGACCTTGCGCCGGACGGCCGCGTTGTCGGCGTCATCCGACAGCCGCTTGATGGCTTCCTCGCTCTTCAAGCGGTTGGTCTCGTCGCGCAGCGCGATCATGTCGCTGATTGCGCGGTCGTCGAATTCGAGGTTCTTGTAGAGCGTACGCATGCGCTTCGCGAGCTGTTCCGTCGCGCGGCTGCGTCCGCCACTCGGAGCCGCTTTCGCAGCTCGCTTGAGCTGCGACTTCAGCGTGCCGATCACCTCTTCGCGCTCACCGAGTTCTGTGGCGGCTTCCTCGAGCAGATCCTCGAGCGCCCGCCGCTCCTCGTCGAGCTCGATCGAGCGCTCTGCGGTCGATCGCAATTTCTGTTCACGCTCGGCCAGCTCGAGGAGCTTGAGCTGGAGGCTGCTGCGCTCCTGTTGTAGCTCCTGGATCTCCTCGGTGTGCGCGCGTTCGGCCGGCTCGACTTCGAGCAGTCGCATCCGCACCTGTTCCAGCTCGCGCTCGATGTTGTCGGTGCGTTTCGCGGTCTCGTCGCGTGCGTCGATGGCGCTCTGGATCAGCATCATTTCGCGGCGCGCGACGTTGCGATTGTGCACGAACAGGCCGCTGATCAGGATCGCGCCGTAGCCGACCAGGATGCTGATGACGAGCACTGAATTGATCGGGACCGCGACGAAGGTTTCTGCGCTCGCGGGCAGCAGGCGCTGAGCATCGCGAAACACCGCAATCGGGTCGAAGGTGGGCGGCGGTGGCAAGACCTGGCCGCCGGTGTAGAGGATCGAACCGTCGGCTCCGATCACGATCGCCCGGACGTCGACGCCGCCGAGTCGGGTCCAAGCCGAGCCCCGGACGACGTCGCTGACGTGAGCCTGGATCTGTGGGGCGACCGGCCCGGTGGCGGGGCTGACCTGGATGGCCGCGTTCGCCGCTTCGCTGAAGTGGCGCGACAACAGGCTCTCGACCGCCAGCACGGTCACGACCGAGGCCGCGACGAAGCAGAAGATGGCGATGTAGACGACCCGGAAGGAGGCGAGGCGGTCGAAAGCGCGGTCACCCCTCCGATCGGACGCGTTGTCCACCGACGCCTCGTCCTTCACGGTGAGCGATTCCGCCATGAGGCCTCAGGATACCGTAAACGAGCGCTCCGGCCTCGGCGTACGCCTGCTAAGGTCGTCCGCCCGATGCGTGTAGTCGACCTCGACCGAGACATGCGCGACGTGATCCCCACGGGGACTACGCGCGACAGCGAATATCTCTTCGAACGGATGACGCTCCGGACGATCGATCTCGCCCGGCCGGCGCCCGGCCGGCGCGTACTCGACGTCGCGAGCGGCTTCGGCCAGGATGCCGTCGCGATGGCGGCCCGGGGTGCCTGGGCGGTGGGGGCCGAGCCGTCGTCGCGGATGACCGCGCTGGCCGCGATGCAGAGCGAGAAGGTCGACGGGCCGCTGCCGTGCTGGGTACAGGCGTGGTCCGATTCGTTGCCGTTTGCGAACGACAGCTTCGACGGAGTGATCTGCAAGGGAGCCATCGACCACTTCGACCGGCCCGCGATCGCGATCGCGGAGATGGCGCGCGTGACGAAGCCCGACGGACGCGTCGTGCTCGCGATCGCGAACTTCGACTCCCTATCGTGCCGAGTCGCCCGCAGCACCGACGAGTTGCGCGAAGGCTGGCTCGGCCATGACGTCCGCCGCGGCCGCCGGCATTACGACGTACCGAGCGATCACTTCACGCGTTACGAGGTCGAATTGATGCGCGAGCAGGTCGGCGAGCACGTGGAACTCGAGATCGTCGAGGGCATTTCGATGGCCTGGGGCTTGCCCGCGTGGACGCGTTCGGTCGGCAAGTTGCCCGAGCCGGTCGCTCAGGCTGCGCTCGAGGGGCTCGATTGGTTGGCCCGGCGTGTGCCGTCGCTCTCGGACGTGGTGCTTCTCGCGGGTCGGCCGCGAGCTGCGAGTACCTCGGCGTAGACGTCCGCGGTCGCCTTCGCGACCCGCGGCCAGGCGTAGGCGGCGACGACGCGGTCGCGACCCCGCGCCGCCAGATTCGCGCGAAGTTCGTGCTTCTCGAGCAGGCTGCGAATTCCGGCCGCGATCGAATCCGGGTCGTCGCGTTCGACCAGCAGTCCCCCGCCGCCGACCTCGATCACCTCGGGCAGCGCACCGGAGCGGCAGGCCACGACGGGCGTTCCGCAGGCCATCGCTTCGACGGCCGGCAGCCCGAAGCCTTCGTAGCGCGACGGCACCGCGACGAGGGTGGCGCGTTGGTAGAGGCGGACGAGTTCGTCGGTGGGAACGCGCCCCACGATGTCGAGGCGATCCGCGATGCCGAGCGCCTGTGCGCGCTTGCGCCCGACGTTGTCGGGCTGATCCTCGTCGACGAGGGTCAGCTTCACATTCGATGGCAGCTTGGCGAGCGCCTCGACGAGGGTCTTGATGCCCTTGTTCGGGTCGCCGGCGCGGCCCACGCAGAGGATTTCGTTCTCGCTGCGCTGCACGTCCGGGTCCGGCCGGAACAGATCGGTGTCGACGCCGTTGGCGACCATGCTGATGCGTTCCGGCGCGATCCCGAAATCGCGGGTGATCTGTTTCGCGCTCACGCGCGAAGACGTGAACATCCGGTCGAGGCGCCGCGCGACCGTCGACTGCATTCCGATCGGGTAGAAGGTCATGGTCCCCAGTGCGTCGCGCAGGCTCTCGTCGCGGACGAAGGAAGCGCGTCGATCCACGGTGAGGGGGTGGTGGACGGTGCTCACGATCGGCAGCCCGAGTGCGCGTAGGCCGAGAATGCCCCAGCCGAGACATTGGATGTCGTGCACCAGGTCGTAGCGCGCGCCCGCGCGCAGCTTTGCTCCGATCTCGCGAAAGGCGCGCACGCTGAACGCGAAGGGTTCGGGCAGGAAGCCGAAGTAGCTACCCGCGAGTTCGTAGAAGTTGAGCGGCTCGAAGATCTTGAATGGGTTCGGCTTGGGCAGCATCGCTTCCGCGCGACCCGCGAACCAGCGACCCCAGAATTGTTCGTTCGGTAGCTCGGTCAGCGAGCGCGCGAAGGGCATCGGGTCGGGGTAGGGCGGGCCGACGAAGATGTCGACCTCGTGGCCGAGCTTGGCGAGCTCGCGGGCCAGGAACCACAGGTAGACCCCCTGTCCGCCGCAGCGCATGTTGCCGCGGTAGGCGACGAAACAGAGCCGCAACGGGCGTGTCACGCTCCGGTGTCCGCGCGCCCCGCCCCCGGCTTTTCGGCGTAGAGGATGAGGCTCTTGGGGAAGCAGTAGTTGAGAACGTTCTCGAGCGTGGTGGCCCACTTCGAGCCGGTCGCGCGGATCAGGAACAGGCGATAGGCCCGGACCAGGCGGCTCTCGTCCGCGCGCGGCAACTGCGCGATCGAGCGGAGCACCCAGTACGGCGTGTGGAGCGCGTGGGCGAAACCGACGCCGCGGGTGGCGAGGCCCGCGCGACCGAGGCCCAGGGCCAGCTGGCGCGGACGGAAGATCCGGATGTGCCCGCCGGGCGATTCGAAGTAGTCGTCGCCGGCTCGCAGGTAGAGCTGCTCGCTGGTCGCGGTCGGAATGGTGATCGCGAGCCGGCCGCCGCGCTTGGTCACGCGGGCGAGTTCGCGCGCGACGCCGGTGAAATCGTGGACGTGCTCCATCACCTCGGAGCAGATCACCTTGTCGAAGGTCTCGTCGCGAAAGGGCAGGTGGAAGGTGTTGCCCTGGGTCATTCCGCCGAGGTTGCCGAGTTCGCGGCCGCGGTTGCGCAGGCCCCCCGCCGCGGGCCTCAGTGAATCCAGGTCGAGATCGAGCCCCACCACGCGGGCGCCGCGTTCGAGCGCGCCGAAGCAGTGCCGTCCTTCGCCACAACCCGCGTCGAGCAGGGTTTCGCCGGGCTGGACGTCAAGCCGCTCGAGATCGACCGTGAGTAGCACGCAGCGTCTCCTCGAAGACTTCGATCATGTTCGCCGCGGCATCGCTCCACTGGAACACGTTTTGGATTCGAGCGCGAGCTTCTCGGCCCATCTGTTCGGCCCGTCCCGGCTCCGACAGCACGTCGAGGATGGCATCCGCCATCGCGCGCGGGTTGCGCTCGGGCACGAGTCGCCCCGTGCGTCCGTCGGTCCCGATGACTTCGGGCAGCGCACCGGCGGCGTTCGCGATCACGGGCAAGCCACAGGCCATGGCTTCGCTCGCGGGGAAGCCGAAACCCTCGAAGAACGACGGCACCAGCGCGACCCGGGCCGTCGAGTACTGCCGTACCAGATCGGGCACGCTGAACATCTCTTTGCGGATGATGACGCGATCTTCGATGCCGAAACGGTGGATCAACTTCGGCACCAGGCCGTCGTCGGGGATGCGGCCGTCGACGATCTTCAGCTTGATGTGCTTGGGCAGCAGCGAGACCGCCTCGAGCATCGTGCCGATTCCCTTCTTGCGGTCTTCGGTGCGCCCGACGAAGAGAAGATCGGCCTCCTTCTCGACCTCGGGCATCGGGCGAAAGAGATCGCTGTCGGTGCCGTTGTAGACCACCTCGACCTTCTTCTGCGGGATCCCGAAATAGCGTTCGATCTCGACTCGGGAGGCTTCACTCACCGTGACGATCTTGCTGAGCCGCGGCGCGACCTGCTCTTGCATGAAGAGCGGGAAGTAGAGCGTCCGGCGGATCTTCTTCGACAGGCGGGGGTCGATGCGGAAGTCGGCGTCGCGGTCGATGTGCAGCGGGTGGTGGATCACCGAAACCACCGGGGTTCCGGCGGCCTGGATCCCGAGCAGGCCCCAGCTCAGACATTGGTTGTCGAAGACGATGTCGAAGTGGTAGCGATTCTGGAACTCGCGCCAGCGCCGCAGCAGCCGGAAGCCGAAAGTCTGCATCTCGGGGAAGACGCCGAAGCGCGACACGCCGAGTTCCCACAGCGACAGCGGCTTCAGCAGCGAGAACGGCTTCTTCGGGTCGAAGAAGTCGGGGTGGTCGAGCCCGAAGACGTTGTCGTTCGGGATCTCGTGCAGCGGGATGCCGGGCTCGAGATCCGGCAAGGGCGGCCCCGCGAAGACGTGGACCTCGTGGCCCGCCCGCTGCCACTCACGCGCGAGGTAGGCCGCGTAGATCCCCTGGCCGCCGCAGAACATGTTGCCGCGATATGTCAGCAGAGCGATGCGCACCGGCGGGATCTACTCGTCGACGTTCGGCCCGGGATCGGGTTCCCGGGCGTCCTGCTCGCTGTCCTGGTAGGGATCGACCTGGATCGTCGCGATCGTATATCCCACCCAGAAGCTCAGTCCGAGCACGAAGAAGACGAGGACCGCGACCGGAATCGCGATCGCCCAATAGCTCTGCTGCAGCAATCCGAGCAGGAACCACGCCCCGACGATGACCACGCCGATGCAGATCAAACCGCCCTGTGTCCGGGAGGAGTCGTTCAATTCAGTGGCTCCGCAATGAGGTGAAAGCCGGCCCCGGGCAATCGGAGCGGCGACGCAAGAGTATTCGCGGAGTCGACTCGGATGTCAAACCCGGGCAGGGTAAGGGGATAAGAGGGGGCAATGTTCCGGATTTTTGAGCCTGATCGGCCCGAGATTCACCCGCTTGCCTCAGGTCATGTAACAGGCCGACCAATGCTGCGACCGGTCGGTGCGATCAGTGCGGCCCTCCTGCGAATCTTCAGCGATTCCGAATGCCACGATGCGAGACGGGACGACCTGGCAGGAAGCGTCTAGTTAGATCCGTTTTCGATCACGGTTGCTTGTTGGGCGGCGAGCGTTCGCACCGATCCCTAACAGGCCCAAGCAGACGAGGAGGGAGGTAGAAGGTTCGGGAACGAATGTGAAGTCATCGAAGCCGAGGCCGCCGTTATCGATGTATGAGTGGATTCGGATACTCGTCACGTCCTCGAACGCCGTCAGGTCCACCAGATCAGGAATGAACGGCGAACCATCGGTGACGATGCCGATGGAGTCCGCGTATGATCCGGACGAGAACACATCGACCTGTGCAGCAACCCCCACATGATCCCCGCCAACAGCCAAGAAGCTCAGACCGCTGACGCCATTCGAGAAACTGATGATGATTTCGTTGGAACAGCCATAAGGTGGGCCGATATCGGGCGCGCCGGCTAGATCGGTACATATGAAGTTCGGAAGCGAGGATCCGAGATCTCCTGTTCTAACGGTGATCTGAAATCCATCCTCCGTGGAGAAGGATGCTTCCGGAAACTGTGTCGTGACTACGTCCCACCTTTCGAGACTATCGAAGTCGATCGTGACCCCGTGAGCCGAATTCGAGACGCTGACTGCGAGCAGGCTCACCATCACGAGCGACTGGCACCGCATCGCGAATTCCTCCCATGTTCACACAGAAGGCGGCTAGATCCCGCCGCCCAACGGATCGGGCTGCAGCTGCAACAGACAGCGCTGACCGTCAACGCCATGCCATAGAGTTCCGATGCCAGAATGCTACCCAATTCAGGAAGCCCAGCTGTCTGTTGTCAGCTGCGTTCAGAAGGCTATTGCGATCGTTCGAATGCTCGATCGACATGGCTCTGAAAGGGCTGGTCGTAACCGTGCCTAGTCGTCTCCCACCACTTCTGATATCCCGGTCCCCGCTGCAGCAATGACGAATACCAAGCATCGAGGCTCTTCCACATTCGCTCTTCGAGCAAACCCTCGTCGTAGTTTAGGAACGTGGTCTCCCACGTGCTCATGCGCCATGCAGTGAATAGGATGAACTTCTCCAATTCGTTTGGAGAAAGCGAATCGGGATCCGTCTCGCCCCGAAAGACGATTGCTGCGAGTTCCCTGTTTTCGTCCCCGATCAACAATTCAACGTGGTCGCGAGCGAAGCTCATGCTCTCTTGATAGAGAGCCGCTTGGGTCGCAAGCGTGTTGTGCCTAAGCTCGATCACCAGCAAGGCCAAGCCGACAAGAACGCCAAAGTTGGCGAGGAGAGACAGCCACAAGCTGATTCGCTCTGATTTCATTCAGCCGCCCAACTACTATTCGGCCGCCAAGCCGCAGGCTCGATCCCATGGCATGATACACGAGCCCGCGCGCCACCTGGTCGCAGTCGGAGCGTTCGCTCATTCACTCTGGGCGGCGAGAAGCTCGGCGATCTCGGAATCGACGAAGTCCCGAAACGTCGGTGATACGGAATTCCTGCCGAGCTTCGCCCACCACGCTCGACAACCCGGGCGCCGAAGCCAGTACCGAAGTACCGAGCGGGACTCGTGGAAGTCGTCCTCGGCGAGCGTCCCCATCTTGAACTGGAAGTGAGAGGCGGAGAAGAACCAGAACGCCTTGAGGCTCATGTTGGAGAAGCGGTAGTACTCCTCTTTGGAGAGCTGGTCCAGGTCGTCGATGCCGCGCATGAAGAGGTCGTTCAATTCCGGATTTTCGATCAGTAGATCGATGAAGTGATTCAGAAGCCGCGTCGATTCCAGCTTCGCTTCGAC
>CAXMSF010000244.1:0-15147 GCA_964196055.1 uncultured Gammaproteobacteria bacterium
CGGTCGGGCCCGCCGTCGCCTCGGACGGCGCGGCAAGCGTCGATGAAAGCGCCGATCAGCTGCTCGCGGTGCGGGCCGCCGAGCTTCTCCGGATGCCACTGGACTCCGATACAGAACGGCCCGGTCGCGCGCTCGATCGCCTCGATCACCCCGTCGTCCGCGCGCGCCGAGACCCGGAGCGATCCGGCCGTGGCAACCGCCTGGTGGTGCCGGCTGTTCACGGGTGGGGGCGCGACGCCGAGGATCTCGGCGAGCCGGCTGCCAGCTTCGACGCGCAGCGCGTGACGGCCGTGGTCTTCCGGCAGGCGGTGTTCCGCCGCGTCGGGCAGGTCGGTCGCGATGTCGGCGTGCAAGGTTCCGCCCGCGTGGAGCGCGAGCCGCTGCATGCCATAGCAGATCGCCAACACCGGAATGCCGCGCGCGAATGCGTGGCTGATCAGCCGGCCGTCGAAATCGATCTGATCCGGTGGCGCGGCTTCGAAGCTCACACCGTCGGGGTAGGGGTGGGGCGGCGGGAAATCGTCGCCCCCGGGCAGCAGCAGGCCGTCGATCCGTTCGACGGCCCCGGCCGCGTCGCGCTGTAACGGCAGCAGCATCGGGATGCCGCCGCCGGCTTCGATCGCACGCGCGTAGGCGGTGTCGAGGTATTGGGTGGTGCGACCACTGCGCCAACGACCGCGATCGTCCAGGCAAGGCGGAATTCCGATGAGCGGCCGCATCCCGCAGATTATACCTTCCAATCGACACTCGATAGGAAGCGGAAGCGGGAGTGGAAGGGGCGCAAGGTGGCGCGTGTGTTGATCGCCGGATTCGGATACGTCGGCGCCGAGTTGGGTCGAACCTTGGTGGGCGAATCTCACAGCGTCTGGGGGCTCGCGCGCCACCCCGGGACCCCGACGCCGGGCGTCGAGCCCATTGCGGCCGACCTCGGCGTGCTGCGCAGTCTCGAAGCACTCCCACCCGACCTCGATTACGTCTTCTACATGGCGTCACCCGGCGGGTCGGACGAGGCCCTGTATCGCATGGCCTACGTCGTGGGCCTCGCGAATTTGATCGAGGCGTTGACTCGCGCGGAACAGCGGCCGAAGCGCATCTTCTTCGTTTCGAGTACATCGGTGTTTGCGCAGCGGCGCGGCGAGTGGGTCGACGAGAGCTCTCCCGCCGAGCCGGAGCACTTCTCGGGTAAACGCCTGATCGAAGCAGAAGAGCTTCTGCGGGACAGCGTCTATGCGGGGACGGTGGTTCGCTTCGGCGGAATCTACGGGCCGCGGCGGACGAATCTGGCCCAGAGTGTCCGGACCGGCAGTGCCGTGTTCCGGAAATCGCGAGCCACCTGGACGAATCGGATTCACCGCGATGATTGCGCGGGCGTGCTGCGGCACTTGATGCAGTACCGACCGCTGGATCCGCTCTACCTCGGCGTCGATTGCGAACCCGCCGAGCGTTCCGAGGTGTTGCAGTGGCTCGCGGGTGCGCTCGGGGCGCCTCCGCCCCGAGCGGTCGGTGCAAACGACCCGGCGCTGCGCGCGCCGCGCAGCAACAAGCGTTGCCGCAACGACCGCTTGCTCGCAACCGGGTATCGCTTCGAGTACCCGACTTTCCGCGAGGGCTACCGCGCGGTGCTGAAGGAGCTGAACTGACGTGCCGCGCCCCCCCCACGCCGTTCCCGCAGTCGAGGCAATGTCCGGCGCCGTCTACGCGCCGAGTGGTAGCGAAGGCGACTCCGCCGCCGCGTGCCCGCTGAACGTCGGCGACACCTGGATGGATCCCTTCGTGGGCGGGCGCATGGAGGATCTGCGGCAGGTCGACCACCCGGGCATGAATCGTTACAGCGCGACGCACGGCCTGCCGGAACTCGTCGACGCGATCGTCGAGAAGGTCCGCGTGCGCAACGGTCTCGCATGCGAACGCGAGTCGGCGCTGGTCACGGCCGGCGCGACGGGCGCACTCGCGGCAGCGGTCGGGATGCTGGCCGGGGCCGGTGAGGAGGTGCTGATCCTGGCGCCGTTCTGGCCGCTGATTCGCGGCATCGTGCAGGCATCCGGCGCGACCCCGGTCGAAGTGCCGTTCTTCGACCGCGTCGATTCCGCGGAGGCCGCGGTCGAGGCCGTTGGTGAAAGACTCACGCGGAGCACGGTTGCGCTCTATGTGTCGAGTCCGTCGAATCCGACCGGCCGCGTGTTGCCCGAGGCCTGGCTCGTGGCACTCGCGGAGTTCGCACAGCGCGAGGATCTGTGGCTGATCTCGGACGAAGTCTACGAGGACTACGTCTACGACGGCCGGCAGGTGTCCGCGGCGAAGTTCGCGCCGGAGCGCTCGCTGGCGGCGTATTCCTTCTCGAAGGCGTACGGGATGGCGGGCGTGCGCACGGGCTACCTCGTCGGGCCGCCCGCCGCGATCGCGCAGGCCGAGAAGCTCGCGACGCACAGCTGGTATTCGGCGCCGACCGCGGGCCAGATCGCGGGGCTGCGGGCGCTCGCGGACGGCGCGGCCTGGGTCGAAGGCGCGCGAGCGAGCTATCGCGATGTCGGCCGCGAGACGGCAGCCAAGCTCGGACTCGCCGAACCGCAGGGCTCGACCTTCCACTTCGTCGACGTGCGGCGGCAGCTCGACGAGCGCGGCATCGCGGGCTTCCTCGCGGACTGCCTGTCCGACGGCGTTGCGCTCGCGCCGGGTGCCTCCTGCGGCGCCGCCTATCACGACTGGGTGCGGCTCTGCTACACCGCCGCGCCGCCGGAGCAGGTGCTGGCAGCGGTCGCCAAGCTCGCTGCGCGCCTCACCTGACCGGGTCGGGGTCGTCTCGTACCGGGAGCCGTTCGAGTTCGGCCACGTACGCGGCCGGCAGGCCGTGCTCGCGTGCACCGTCGACGATCAGGCGTTTGTACCAGCCGAACGCGGTCGGGTCGGGTGCGGTTTCGGGCGCGATATAGGTGGTTGCGGCGACGCGCTGCTCACGCTCCAAGACGACGAACACGGAGATTCGCGCGTAACCGCGCTCGAATCGGTCGAGCCGTCGCCAGTCGCGGCGATCGATCGCGTACACCACACCCCAGGCGAAGGCTTCGGGCGCGTCGATCAGCGTGGCTTTGCCCGAGCCGTCGCGGCCCAGCTTTCCGAACGACAGCCGTCGGCCGTCGGCGCGCGCAGCCGCGATGACCCGTGCCGATGGGACTCGCTCGGCCATGCGCTTCGCGCTCAGATTCGAGCCGTAGGCGAAGTACAGCGACGAGTCGCCGACGGCGCTCGCGTTCACTCGCGCTTCGCGCTCTCGATCAAGATCGGCTCGACCGGCACGTCGCCGCGGCCGGTCTTCACGGCCGCGATCTTGTCGGCGACGTCCATGCCGTCAGTCACCTTGCCGAAGACTGCGTAACCGAAGTCGCGGCCGCCGTGGTTCAGGGATGCGTTGTCCACCACGTTGATGAAGAACTGTGCGGTGGCGCTGTCCTTCGCCTGCGTGCGTGCCATCACGATCGTCCCACGCTCGTTCAGCAGGCCGTTGTCGGCCTCGTTCTTGATCGGTGCCTTGGTCTTCTTCTGCGCGCCGTCCGCCGTCATGCCGCCGCCCTGGACCATGAAGTTCGGAATCACGCGGTGGAAGATGGTGCCGTCGTAAAAGCCGTCATCCACGTAGGCGAGGAAGTTTTCGACCGTGATCGGCGCCTTCTCGGGGTTGAGTTCGATCTTGATCACGCCGAGCGAGGTTGTGAGGATGACCACAGGGGACGTCTCCTTGGATTTCTCGGACGCCGCTGAGCAGCCCGGTAGAAGGATCAGGACGAAGAGGGCGAGCATTGCGAACGAGGTGAGTGATTTCATGGCGGGCAGTGTAGCGGAAGCCGAAGCGGATGCGCCGACGCGGTGGCCCGAAAAATCGCGCTAGACTGGCCCCATGACTCAATCCAAGGTCGCCGTTCTGAAGACCGCGCCGCGAACCGTGGTGGAGGACTACCACCGCTTGATGAACCTCGCGGGCTACCAGGACCGGCTCACGAAGGAAGTCGATACCGCGCTCAAGATCAACATCTCGTGGCACTTCTTCTACCCCGCCAGCTCGACCACGCCCTGGCAACTCGATGCGGTGATTCGCGCGATGCTCCGGGATGGTTATTCCCCCGACCTGATCCACGGCTGCCACAACCGCACCGTGGTGATCGACTCGAAGCTCGGCGAACGCGAGAACAAGCAAATCAACGTGATCGAGGCGCACGGTCTGCGCAATATCCACCTCTACGAAGAGGGGGTCGAGTGGATTCACGTGCGCGAGGCGGTCGGCGATCTCGCCGACGACTTCATTTGTTTGAACGATGTCTACCCGGAGGGCTTCTCGATCCCGAAGCGCTTCGTTGGCGAAAACATCATTCACCTGCCGACCGTGAAGACTCACGTATTCACGCACACCACGGGCGCGATGAAGAACGCGTTCGGTGGACTCCTGAACGAGCACCGCCACTGGACTCATCCGGTGATCCACGAAACGCTGGTCGACCTGTTGATGATCCAGAAGCGGATACACCCTGGGCTGTTCGCGGTGATGGACGGCACCTTCGCGGGCGACGGGCCGGGCCCGCGCTGCATGGTTCCGCATGTGAAGGATGTCATCCTCGCGAGCAGCGACCAGGTCGCGATCGACGCGGTTGCTGCGAAGATGATGGGTTTCGACCCGATGGAGATCAAGTTCATCCGGATGGCGCACGAGCGCGGCCTCGGCTGCGGAGACCCGCGCGATATCGAAATCGTTGGTGACGAGGCCGTCGCGAATACGAGTTGGAACTTCGTCGGCCCCTACAAGAAGATGACCTTCGCGTCGCGGATGCAGCATCTTATCTACTGGGGGCCGCTCAAGAAGCCGATCGAGTGGTCACTCAAGACGGTTCTCGCGCCGTGGGCGTACCTGGCAAGTGTCACCTACCACGACAGTCTCTGGTACCCGCTCGTCGCCAAGAAGCGCGTGCAGCAGGTGCTGAAGAGCAGTTGGGGCAAGTTGTTCGCGAACTGGGAGAAGCTCAGCCCCGACGAGCGCGGTTTCGAGAGCGTCGGCGAAGAAGTGGCCGACATCGAACTCTCGGGCCTGAAGGCCTTCTTTACCTCGATCCGGCTGCTCGGTACCTGCCTGATGGAGGCTCCCGAGGTCGCCGTGCGTCGCCGAAGGCGTGCGGCGCTGAAGGCCGGCGACTGATCGGCGCCGGCTGAAGCGCTACTCGAAGGCCTTGGCGAGTTCCGTCAGGATGATCTCTTCCTCGGGCGAGATCTTCGAGCCGAGTCCCATGAATCCGCCGGCTGCGGTTGCGACTTCGCGCGCCCGCCCGACGACCTTCTCTTTCACCGAAGCGACCTCGGCCGGGCCGAGGGTCGCGCACAGATCGACGATGTAGCCGCCCCACGCTTCCATCAGCCGCCCGTCGGGCCGGCGGACCAGCCAGCTCTCGAGCAGGTCGAAGCTCGGGCTGCCCGGAAGGATGCCGTTGGCTTCGGCTGCCGTGAGCACTGCACGCCGCTCCTTCTCGTCGACCTTGCCGTCCGCCCAGGCGACTTCGACCAGTGGCGCGAGCGAGATCGCGGCCCAGGTCGAGAGATCGATACCGAGAGCGACGATCTTGCTGAGCACTTCGTCGTCCTCGACGCCCGAGAGTTCGGCGAGCTTGGCCTTGGTGGCCTGGGCCCACTCCTCGACCTTCAGGCGCTCGAGCAGTGCTGCGTTTTCTTTGGCGAAGAACGACTCTTCGAGCGCCTTCTTGCGGTCACCGAGAAAATCGTCGGCCATGATTCCAGCTCCTTGGACGGAATTCGAACGGGCGCAAGATTGTAGTGCGAGTGGGCGGGAGATCCAGTCAGGCTCGGATCTGTTCCATCAGATAGTTCTCTTTGCCGATCTCGCCGACGAGGTGGAGCTGGGCCTCGAGCCAGTCCGCGCCTTGCTCTTCGTCCCGCAGGATCCCCTCGAGCAGCTCGCGCGTGCCGTTGTCGCCCTTCTCGCGGCAGAGCGAGATCGCGTTGTTGAGCCGCTCGATCGCGTCGACTTCGAGCGAGAGGTCGAGCCTGTGCTGCTCGATGGGGTCCTCGCCGACCCGCACCGGGTTCATCCGTTGCATGTTCGGCACACCGTCGAAGAAGAGGATCCGCTCGATCACGGCGTCGGCGTGCTTCATCTCGTCGACCGATTCCCCGCGCTTCTGCGCCGAAAGGCGCTGGTATCCCCAGTTCTCGCACATCTTGTGGTGGACGAAGTACTGGTTGATTGCGGTCAGCTCGGAGGTCAAAACGTCGTTGAGCACTTCGATGACCTGGGGATCGCCTTGCATGGGGGCCTCCTGTCCTGTGGTTGGGGCGAAGGGCCACAATCTACCCGGGTCGGGCGAAGCGGCCACTTAATCGAAAATGAATACCGTTTAGATCGTTGCGAGTGGGGGCGACGGCAGGGGAGAGGGAAGCCTGAGCCGCGCTCGCCGGCTCAGGAGACTGCGGCGATCTCGTTCAACACGCTGAAGCCGAGTCCGTTCTCGCCCGCGGTTTCGGCCTCGATGATCTCGTCGATCGCGGGAGCGCAGCCGCCGCAGCTCATGTTGGCCGCACACGCGGATACGACTTCGTTGCGCGTGCGTGCGCCGTTGCGGACCGCCTTGCGGATTACCCGGTCGGTCACGACTCTGCAGTGGCAAACGATCACGTCGGCTCCCTCGATTCTGCGCCGGAGGATTCCCGGTCCAGCCTTCTGTCTATCGATCATAACATTATGAAAATGAAGTTCATAGTCATCATTGCATTTCGGGAGATTTTCCCGGATTCCAGAAAACTGTTTCATTTTCAGCAACTTGACAACCCAGTCAAGCGTCGGTATCCCCGTGGGGGTTGAAAGTTTTTCGCGAAATGGGTTCTGATAGGCTGCCGGAGTGCCTGCGTGCGTTCGCGGGCTGGAGGCCAGGGTGAGGGGAGAGCGTCAGACCGGTTCGCACCCGATCCGGGTGGGGCGCGGCGCACGGCAGGTCGAGGCGGCTCTGCTCGCGGCGCTGGTCGACGCGGCGGATGCCGGGCGCCGCGACCCCGCGCTACTCGCGCTGCCGATCCGCGTGATCGTGCCGTCGCACAGTCTGCGACGGCATCTGGCCGCGGCGTTGATGCGCCGAACCGGCCGCGCGATCGCCGGCTTGACGATACAAACGCTCAACGGTGTCGCGCTCGAGATCGTCGAGCGCGACGCGGCGGTCGATCCGAGCGGCGACGCGTTGTTCCCGATCCTCGTGCGCCGGTACGCTCGCGAGGAGCGCGCGCTACGCGAGCGCCTCGACGAATTCAGTGACGGCTATGCGGCCGTTGCAGACGTGGTAACGGACCTGCTCGACGCGGGCTTCACTCGGGACCATGAAGCGGCGCTGATCGATCTGCTCGAGGAGCGTGCCGGGACGCGGGAACTCGTCGCGCGAGGTGGCGCCATCGTGCGCGTGGCGGCGCGAGCTCTCGCGGCGCTCGCGGAGCACGGAGTCGGTCACCGCGCGACGCTGCTCGCAAAGGCTCGCGACGCACTGCTGCGCGACCCGGAGCAAGCGCTGCCCGCGCGGAGGGTCTTCGTGCACGGCTTCGCCGAAGCGACGGGGCTGCTCGCCGAGTTGTTGCAGGAGCTCGTCCGGCACCGTGCGGCCGAGGTCTTCTTCGACGAGCCGCACGATCCCGCGAATCCGGTCGCAAGTCTCGAAGGCTGGCCGTTCAGCCACCGTTTGCGCGAGCGCCTCGCGGGGGTTGCGGGCGAAGAGACCATCGAAGCCCCGCAGGTGCCGGTCGCACTTGCGAAGCTCTGTGCGCACGGCGCCGAGGCGGAAGTCCGGGCGGTTTCGGAGAGGATCCTCGCGCTGCTCGAGACAGGAATCGAGCCGGAGCGGATCGCGGTTGTCGCGCGCGACCTCGCGAGTTATCGCACGCCACTGCGGCGGCACTTCGGCCGCGTCGGCTTGCCGTATTCGGGGGTGGGCGAACGCGGTTCGGTGGGCGCGTCGAGGCGCGGCGTCCAGGCGCTGCTCGAGCTGTTGCAACGCCGCGGGCGCACGCCCGCCGATCGCTGGCTCGACGTGGACCGGCACGGCGACGACCCGAACGAACGCTCCGACCTGCGGCTTGCGCTGCGACACGTGGGGCTCGTGCGTCTCGACGACGTCGCCGGCCAAGCGAAGTCGCATGACGTTCGTCTGCCAGCAGTCGGCGGCTGGAGCGAAGGAGACGAGGAGTCGGTGGCTCGCGTCGAACGGCGAACCCTGCCCGCGGCGACGCTCCAGAGTGCGGTCCGGCGGGCGAAGGGGCTCACGCGCGCGCTCGTCGCACTCGAACGCTGCGATCGGCTCGGCGAACTGTTGCGGCTCACGCGTGAGCTGCTCGAGAGGAATCTCGGCTGGCAGGACGCCGACGCGGAATGCGGCGGCGTGCTCGCGCGCATCGACGATCTCGCGGCCGAGTTGCCCGCGGATTTCGCGCTCGACTTCGACGATTTCACGACACTGCTCCAGAGGAGTCTCTCGGATGTCGGGACGCAGCCGATCGGCGGCGCGGGCGGCGGTGTGCAGCTGCTGAGCGTGATGGACGCCCGCGCGCGAACTTTCGACGCGATCTTCGTGCTCGGGATGAACCGCGATGTCTTCCCGCGCACGATCCGACCCGATCCATTGTTGCCCGATTCGGTGCGGCGCGCGGCGTCCGAGGTGCTGCCCGATCTGCCCATCAAGGCGACCGGCTTCGACGAGGAGCGCTATCTGTTCGCGCAGCTGCTGTCCGCGAGCCCCGCCGTCACCCTGAGCTGGCAGCAGCAGACGGATGCGGGGCGCGAGTGCGCGCCCTCGACACTGGTCGAGCGACTCGCGTGGGCGGGCGACGACACTCCGGTAGAGATCGTGGCTGGACTGCTCGCGGCGCGCGTCGAAGGCTGCTTTACCGCAGACGAGCGCTTGACCGCCGCAGGCCTTGCGGACGAAGCGGACGCGTGGGCGATCGCACTCCCGGCCGCGCTCGAAGATCTCGAGCAGCGGCTGCCGGAGGCCGCTCGGGCGGGTGATGTCGACGCGGCAGCCGCGGCGAAGCGGGCCGTCCTCGAGGCGCTGAACCCGATTCGCAGTCGCCCGAACCTGCTCGCACCGCACTTCGGCTTTGCGGGTGCGATTGCGGCCGATGACCCGCGGAGCGCGCCGCCATACGTCACCACCCTCGAGCGCATGGCGCGCTGTCCGTGGCAGACCTTTCTCGCGAGGCTGCTGCGCCTGGAAGCGCCCCCCGACCCGCTGCTCGCGCTACCCGGCAGCGATCCGCGCCTGGTCGGTTCCGTGGTCCACGAGGCACTCGACCGGATCGTCGCCACCGTAATGCCCGAGTCGACGCAGGATCTCGCGCAAGCGCGCGACGCCGATGCAATGCGTGTTCCGTGGCCCGACGCGGCGGTGGTCGACGAAAGCCTGTGCGAGGCTGCGCGCCGGGTGCTCGACGACGAAGGCATCGCGTTGCGTGGACTCGAAACCGTCCTCGTGCTGCAGGCGCGGCCCTTCCTCGAGCGGGCGCGCGCGCTCGATTGGGCGCCCGGCCGCGAACCGTTCGTGCTCGGCACCGAGATGAAGGGCGTCGTCGTGCGCGAAGACGCGTCTGGCCGTCCGCGGGAGGTGCACTTCCGCGCCGATCGGGTCGACATCGTCGACGGGGCGCGCGTCCTTAGCGATTACAAGACCGGCAAGCCGATCTCGGACGGCAAGGGTTCGGACACACGCGGCAAGGCGTTCCTGAGTGGCGTGTTGCAGGGGAAGCAGCTGCAGGCGGTCGCGTATGCGCTGGCCGCAGGTGCGGACGGGAGCGGTCGCTACCTCTTCCTGGGCTCCGATCTTGAATCCGAGGCCGCGGAGTTTCGCGCATCGCCGCGGCAGCCGGAGTTCGCGGACGCATTCGATGCGGCGGTCGGAACGCTGTTCGAAGCCTGGGATCGTGGTTCCTTCTTCCCGCGGCTGCTCGACGCGAAGCTCGACAAGGAGAATCCCGCCTGTGAGTACTGCGACGTCGCGATCGCGTGCGTGCGCGGCGATTCGGGCCAGCGCCTGCGGGTCGAGCGCGGCGCGCGTGCGATCGCGGCAGCCGCCCCGGAATCCCTCGAGTCGCCCTTGCGCGCATTGCGTGCGCTGTTGCAACTCCCCGGGCTGAAAGCCGAAGCGGCGCCGCTGGAGCTGGGCGAATGAGCGACGATCTGCGCAGCCGTGCGATTGCCGCCGACGCCGATGCACGCTTGCGCGCGCAATCGGTTTTCGACGAGCCGGTCGTCGTCGAAGCCGGAGCCGGCACGGGCAAGACCAACATCCTGGTCGCGCGGATCGTGGTCTGGTCGCTTTCGCAGGGTTGGGAGCGCGCTGCGGAGCGCCTCGCGGCGGACGCGAAGGCGGGCCCGCCGCCCGACGAAAAGATCGCCGCGGAAGTACTCGGTCGCGTTGCGGCCATCACGTTCACCGACGCCGCGGCCGCAGAGATGGCGCTGCGCACGGGTGAGACGCTGGCCCGGATTGCGGATGGCGACGAGCCGATCGGCGTCGCGCAGGAGCTTCTCCCGCCCGACCTCGAGCTTCGCTGCGCGCGCAGTCGCATGTTGATCGGCGCGCTCGACCATCTCGTCGTGCGTACGATCCATGCGTTCTGTCGCGGATTGTTGGCCCAGTATCCGCTCGAGGCGAAGCTGCACCCGGGCTTTCAGGTCGATGCCGACGAACTCGTGCAGGCGGAAGTCGTGCGCGAGGTGATCGAGTCCGCGGCCGTGCGCGCGTACACGCAGCCGCCCGATCCCGACTGGGTCGCGCTCGCGGTCGACGGCTATGGGCCGGATCGCATCGAGACCGCAGTCGCGCAGCTGGTCGCCGCCGGAGCATCGCCCGACGCGCTGGCGGACGATCCGTTTTCGCCCGATCGGGTCGCCGCGTACGTTGCCGAGCTCGACGGTGCACTCGTGGCCTTCGAGAGCGAGGACGGCGGTCGGCTCGCGGGTGCGAAGCGTGTCAAGACCGCAGTCGCGACCGTGGAGGCGATCGGTCGGACGCGTGCGCGGATCGGCGAAGGCGTGGAGGCGTCTCTCGCGGGCTTGTCGCGTTTCTTCGACGAAGCAGGCGCGTACTGGTCCGACGCGGCGAGCAAGCGGATCGGCGAGTGGGCGAAGGGAAAGTTCGCCAAGGGCGAAGCGAAGGCCCTCGACGAGGAGACCGAAGCCGTCTCGCGGCGGGCCGGCGAACTCGCGAGCCCGCTCGCACGACTTCGGGACCTCGACCCGGAGCGCCTGCAGCGCGCGCTGCGCGTGATCCAGCCGTTGCTCGTCGAGGTGTTCGAACAGATGCGTCGGCGCGGCGCGGCCAGCTATGACTCCCTGCTCCGCGGCGCACGCGATCTGCTGGTCGCGAATCCGGGTGTCGCACGCCGGGTCCGCGGCGATCTCGATCAGTTGCTCGTCGACGAGTTCCAGGACACCGACCCGCTCCAGTGCGACTTGATCCGCTGCATCGCGCGGGACGGCGACTCCGAAGAAAGGCCGGGGCTGTTTCTGGTCGGCGACCCGAAGCAGTCGATCTACGGCTGGCGCCGGGCCGACCTCGGCGCGTACGACGCCTTCACCCACGAGGTTCTCGGCGATCGTGAGCCCGACCGACTTTCGCGCAACTTCCGGTCGCTGCCCGAGGTGCTCGACGAGGTCGAGCGCGCGATCGAGCCGGTGATGGAGCGCGAGTCGGGTATGCAACCCGAATTTCAACGACTGTTTGCGAATCGGCTGAAGCCCGAGGGTGATTCGCGATCGGTCGAGTATTGGGTCACCTGGCGTTGGAGCGCCGAGTCCGGCGCGCCCGAATTCCCGAACGCGTCCGAGGCCGCACGGCAGGAGGCCGCCGCGATCGCGAACGACCTGGCCGAACGGAAGCAACGCGGCGACCTCGAGTGGTCCGACGTCGGCATCTTGTTTCGCAGTACCGGTGATCTCGACGTCTACCTGCAGGCGCTGCGTGCCGCAAACATTCCGTACGCGGTCGAGCGGGATCGCGGCTACTACCGACGGCGCGAGATCATCGACGCGTCGGCGCTGGTTCGCTGCGTCATCGATCCGAACGACCAGCTCGCGTTGCTCGCGATGCTGCGTTCCGCCACGGTCGGGCTGCCCGACGTGGCGTTGTTGCCGCTGTGGCGCCGCGGCTTCCCGCGACGCGTTGCAGAATTGCACGACGCGGAGTCGGCGGAGTGGGGTGAGATCGATGCTTTGATCGCGGCTGCGTGCGCCGATCTACCCGAAGGCGTGCCCGCGGCAGCACAACTCGCGGATTGGGACGTGAGCCTACGCGGCGCGCTGCGCAGGCTCGCGGTGCTGCGCGCGAGCTTCGTCGAAGACGTGGCGGATGTCTTCGTCGAGAAGTTGCGGCGGCTGTCGCTGCTCGAGTCGACCGAGGCGGCGCGCTACCTCGGCGCGTACCGTGTCGCGAACCTCGACCGCTTCTTCCGCGATCTCGTCGGCGAACTCGAAACGCTCGGCGACTCCTCCGCGCTGCTCCGGCGACTGCGCCGCGAGGTCGCCGAGCAGGCGGACGCCGAAGAGGCGCGGCCGGGCGGTTTCGCGAACGCGGTGCGGGTGATGACGATCCACAAGGCCAAGGGGCTCCAGTTCAAGCACACCTACCTGGTTCAGCTCCACAAAGAGAGCCGGGGGCGCGGCCGCGCGGACGAAAAGGCCGAACTGGAGCGGGTGGACGGGCGCAGCGAGTACCTCCTCTTCGGCGCTCAGAGCCTGGGCTTTCATGCGATCGCGGCCCAGCGCGCGCGCGTCGAGGCGGCCGAGCGGGTGCGGTCGCTCTACGTCGCGATGACCCGCGCGGAGGACCGCCTGGTGTTGCTCGGCAACTGCAGCGAAGCGCCGGTGCCGAAGCCGGTCGCGAGTGCGAAGTCACACCTCGACCTGCTCGCGTCGCGCACACCCGAAGGGCCGGATCTGCCGGGCGCGATGTCGGACGCGGTCGCGAGCGGCGAGGGAGACGGATGCGAGCACTCGGGAGCACTCTGGCGCTTTCCGGGGCTATGGCCGTCGCGCGCTCCGGAGTCCGAGCGTGCGACGCAGGGCTCGGAGCTTCCGCCGCCGCGTGTGCTGCGCGAAGAGGCCGAGGCGTTGCGCGAGCGCTGTGCCCTCGCCACCGAGAGGGCGGGGCGGCCGTGGAGTTCCGCCCCGTCTGCGGACTCGCATGCGGAAGCGCGCGAAGAACAGGCGGCCCGGCGCTTCGCAGGCACGGCGAACGAAGCGCGTGAAGGCGCTCGCATCGGCACGCGCTCGGCTGCGAAGGCGGCGGGCACCGTGGTGCACCGGATCCTCGAGGAATTCGATCTCTCGGCCGACGTGGCGATCGAGCTCGCGCGCCAACGCGAACGGCTGCCCGAACTCGCGCTCGCGCTCGCAGGGCCCGGCGATGGCGCCGGCACCATCGCCATCGCGGAGGAGGTGCTCGACGCGCTCGCGCGCGGCGCTTTGCTCACCCGGCTCGCTGCGCTCGGCGATCACGTGGTCGCGCGCGAATTCCCGGTGCTGCTCCCGCCGACCGGAACAGCGGGCGCACTCGGCTTCTCCGCGGGCTCGATCGACCTGTGCTATCGCGACCCGGAGACCGGCGAGTGGGTGGTGGTCGACTACAAGACCGACCGGGTCGAGTCCGATGCGGACATCGCCGAACGCATCGAGCGCTACACCGAACAGGGTCGTGCGTATCAACGCTCATTGCGTGATGCACTGGGGCTCGAAGCCGCACCGCGTTTCGAACTCTGGTTCCTACGCGCCGACCGAGTCGAGGTGGTCGCTTGACATGGGAAACGAACCGGCAGTAGCGTTCGCAGCCGGCGAACGCGGTGGGGTGGGGGTGAAATGAAGGAATCGATTCGAGAGATTCTCGCGCGCGAAGACGCCGGGGGCGAGGTTTCGATCCGGGGCTGGGTGCGAACTGCACGTCATTCCAAGGGCGTTTCGTTCCTCGAAGTGAGTGACGGCTCCTGCTTCGCGGGCCTCCAGGTCGTCGCCGATCCGGCGCTGCCGAACTTCGAGTCCGAGGTGCGTGCGATGCGGACCGGCTGCGCGGTCGCGGTCGTCGGGACGCTCATGGCATCGCCCGGCAAGGGCCAGCGTTTCGAGCTGCACGCGAGCGAGATCGAGCTGGTCGGCGGCGTCGACGACGACTACCCGCTCCAGAAGAAGCGGCACTCGTTCGAGTACTTGCGGACGATCGCGCACCTGCGGCCCAGGACGAACACCATCGGCGCGGTGCTGCGCGTGCGCAACGCCGCCGCGCGCGCGATTCACGACTTCTTCCAGCAGCGCGGCTTCGTGTGGCTCCACACGCCGATCATCACCGCGTCCGACGCCGAAGGCGCGGGCGATCTCTTTCGGGTCTCGACCCTCGATCCCGCCAATCCGCCGCGCGGCGAGGACGGCGCGGTCGACCACACACAGGATTTCTTCTCGCGCGAGACCTTCCTGACCGTCTCGGGGCAGCTCGGTGCCGAAATCGGCGCACTCGCGCTCAGCAACGTCTACAGCTTCGGGCCGACCTTTCGCGCCGAGAACTCGAACACCAGTCGGCATCTCGCGGAATTCTGGATGGTCGAGCCCGAGATGGCCTTTTGCGATCTGCGCGGGAACATGGAGCTGGCCGAGGAGTTCTTGAAAGCGGTGTTTCGAGATGTTCTCGAGGCCTGTCCCGACGACATGGAGTTCTTCGATCAGCGCATCGACAACACCGTGCTCGAGACGTTGACCCATATCGTCGAGGCACCGTTCGAGCGCCTCACGTACAGCGAGGCCGTCGGCATACTCGAGCGCAGCGGTCGGGACTTCGAGTTCCCCGTGCGCTGGGGTGCCGATCTCCAGAGCGAGCACGAGCGCTATCTCGCCGAGGAGCACATCCGCCGCCCGGTCATCGTCACCGACTACCCGGCGGGGATCAAGGCCTTCTACATGTATCTGAACGACGACGAGAAGACCGTTCGCGCGATGGACGTGCTGGTGCCGAAGATCGGCGAGATCATCGGTGGCGCCCAGCGGGAGGATCGCCGGGACGTGCTGCTCGAGCGGATGCGGGCTTCCGGCCTGCCCGAAGAGCCCTACTGGTGGTACACGGACCTGCGACGATACGGTTC
>CAXMSF010000245.1:0-41680 GCA_964196055.1 uncultured Gammaproteobacteria bacterium
GTCGCGACCCCGCGCTCTTCCGCGTTTTCGAGCAGCGTCGGTAGTTCGTTGCCCGGAACATTCGCAAAGTCGCCGCGTGCGACTTTGCGATCGATCGACAGCACGCCTGCGCGGGTCTTGCTGCCGGTAACGATCGCGGTCATGGTGCCCGCCGAATCCGGCGTCTGCTGGTTGGTGTTGTAGGTCTTCACGAGTGCGACGTGTGGGAAGGTTTCGAATGCCAGTTGGTTTTCTTCGCCCGATTCGCCGCGAAGCTGCCCCTGGTAGATGCGTGCTGCGGTCAGCGTGCTGATCCCCATGCCGTCTCCGATGAAGAGGATCACGTTCTTTGCACGTCCGGTTGTGGGGCTCTGCGCGCGAACGGCTGCGACGGACGCTCGGCCGCCCTCGAACGTGGTCGGATCCGGGGCTGGATCCGGAGGCGGATCGCCGGGCTCTCCCGTCGCGAGAATCGGCGCCGCGCACAGCAGCAGCACCCAGGTCGTGATCTGCCGCTTGTTCATCTCGGGCCTCCACTTTCGCCCATTGGACGGATCCCCAGATTCTAACGAAATTGTTGCGGAAGCATGGGTCGCACGGCGGCCAAAGCGCAGCTATCGGCTGCAGATTCCGAGTTCGACGAGTTGTCGCCGTGCCTGTCCGCCCCAATCGCGTTGCGCGCGTGGGTTCGCGGGGCTGGGGTGGAGGATCCGGCCGATTCGCACACGGTCGCCGAGTGCTTCGAGCGCGCGGCTTTCGGCGAATACGCCGATGCCCACCAGCCATTCGGGTTCGAGGATTCGGACCAGGCTCCGCAGATGTCGGTCGCAGGCGTCGAAGAGCGGCGCGCGCTCCGCGGTCGGGAGCTTGTCCGGGGTGCGGTTGCGGCCGCTCTCTTCGAGAAATGCCAGCGGGCAGTAATTCGAGATGAAATGCTCGGCGAAGAAGTGCTCGGGCTCGCCGAACTCGTCGGCGATCGCGCCCCACAATCGCGCCCCGCTGACCTCGTTTCGCGGGCAGTCGAAGCCCTGGACCGGGCGCTTCGGGTGGCTGTTCTCGGGATTCGAGATCCGGCCCGAGACCTTCAACCAGCCGCGAACATGGTCGATGTTCCCGAACGGCACACCGGTCTGCATCATTCCGAACGGCCCCGGGTTCATTCCGAGGAAGACGACCCGCTTGCGGGGGGCGGCGAATTTCTCGAGATAGTGCTTGTGCGGCGCGCGGGCGTAGTCGAGCGGATTGTAGACGTGGGTGACGGGGGAACTGAATCGCAATGGCGCAACCTCGCGGCGAAGACGCCAGGTTGCGCGCACCAGCTGCTCGGAGATCGTCGCCGCCATCGTTCCTCCCTTCGGTTCGGCAGCGACCGTTTAACCCACGCGACCGCGGGATGCGAGCCCGGCCGGCGACTCGAGCTAAACGGCGTTTGTGTCGGCTGCCCCGTGTCCTGAGTTCGGCTTGTCGTTCGGTGCGGGGTGTGGCGCTGGTCACCTTCCCGCACCCGCATGCGCGGGTATCTTCCAGCCCTGCGCTGTTTATCGGCCATCCTGCACTACCATCACGCCGGCTTTGGAGTCGCGCCGCGCGGAGGATTTGGGGGGGGGGAATGAGCACCGAGCCGGGCCAGGAGTTCCGGGTCGCCCTCGACGGGGTCTATCTGAAGCGGGGCGACCGGCAGGTCCTTCGTGGATTGTCCTGTGGCTTCCCGCGTGGTCGGATCAGCGTCGTGCTCGGCGGAAGCGGCTGCGGCAAGAGCACACTGATGCGCTTGGTCGGGGGGCTGACGCGACCCGACAGTGGCGTTGTGCGGGTTGCAGGTGAAGACATCACTCGGATGTCCAATCGCCGCCTCTTCGACATCCGCGAGCGAATCGGGATGCTGTTCCAGGGCGGGGCGCTGCTCGACTCGATGACGGTCTTCGACAACGTCGCGCTGCCGCTGCGCGAGCACTCCAAGCGTACGGAGCCCGAGATCCGAGCCGAAGTGTCGAAACGTCTGGCCTCGGTCGGGCTCGAGCAGGTGGAGGGGCTGTATCCGCGCGAGCTCTCGGGCGGCATGAACCGACGCGCCGCGCTGGCCCGCGCGATCGTGACCGACCCGGAGATCGTGATGGTCGATGAGCCCTTCTCCGGGCTCGATCCGATCAACGTGCGTCGCATCGAGGCGTTGCTCGTGGAGCTGAACCGTCGCCTCGAAATCACCCTGGTCGTCACGTCGCACCACCTCGCATCGTCGCTTCGAATGGCCGACCGGATCGTGTTCATGGTCGACGGCCGCGCGATCAGCGGCACCCCCGAAAGCCTGCTCGCGAGCGACGACGAACGAGTCGTCGAGTTCCTCGAGGCGGAAAAGGATCAGAGCACCGAGGACTTCGCCGCCAGGACCCAAGCGTTTCCGGTGGGCGGAGGCGCATTATGAGGCTGCCTGCGGTCGAGCGGCTGGGGTTCAAGAGCCAGCTGTTCATCGACAACCTCGGGGGGCTCGCGGTCTTCACATTGGATGTGTTGCGTTGCGCGGCCTTGCCGCCGTACCGGTTCCGGCGCTTCGTCGACGAGGTATTCGATGCCGGTGTGCTCTCGCTATCGATCGTCTGCCTCTCGGGCTTCGCCGTGGGTGCGGTGCTCGGGCTTCAGGGCTACGACACCCTCGTGCGCTTCGGCGCCGAGGCCAACGTCGGTGCCATGGTGGGGCTCTCGCTCGTCAGGGAACTCGGTCCGGTTCTCACCGCGCTGCTCGTGATCGGGCGTGCGGGTTCCGCCGCGGCGGCCCAGATCGCAACGATGGTGACCACGGAGCAGCTCGACGGGCTACGGATGATGTCGATCGACCCGGTCGACTTCGTGGTCGGCCCGAAGGCCCTGGCGTTGTTGGTCGTGATGCCGCTGCTGGCCGCGCTCTTCATCATCTTTGCGCTCTTCGGGGGCTACATGGTCGGGGTGGTGTTGCTGGGGCTCCACGGCGGGACCTACTTCGCGAGCCTTGAGTCGGCCATCACCTTCAGGGACGACATCGTCCCCAGCTTCAGCAAGGCACTCGTTTTCGGCGCTCTGGTCGGATTCATCGCGACCTACCGCGGCTACACCAGCGAGCCGACGTCCAGCGGCGTGAGCGCCGCGACGACCGGCACGGTCGTGACCGCGTCGGTCTGCGTGCTGCTGTTCGATTACGTGATCACCGCACTCTGGGGCATCTGATGATGTCCGGTCCCTACTCGGAGGCATGACGCCATGCAACCCTCACCGATTCGCGATCTGACCGTTGGCTTGTTCGTGCTCGCCGGCCTCGCCGCGCTTGCCTATCTCTCGGTCCAGGTCGGGGGGCTGCAGGGGGAGCGTGGTTTCCACCTCTTCGCGACCTTCGACCAGATCGGAGGGCTTCGGCCGCGGGCTCCGGTGGTGGTTTCCGGAGTCCAGGTGGGTCAGGTATCCTCGATCGAACTCGACGAGAACCTGCGTGCTCGGGTTAATATGGACGTCGATCCGAGTCTGGAACTCCCGGTCGATACGATGGCGTCGATCATGACCGAGGGTGTGTTGGGCAACAAATTTCTGGCGCTCGAGCCTGGCGCCGAAGACGAGTTGCTGAAGAATGGTGAGGAAGTCGCGTTTACGGAGGGTGCGGTGCTGCTCGAACGCCTGATCGGAAAGTTCGTCAACGACGCGGGGCTGGACGAGGAGGATTGAAGATGCGATCGGTGGGGATCCGAACGCTCGTCACGCTGCTTGCGCTGTTCACGCTGGCGGTCGCGGCGCCCGAGGTCGAGGCGGACACGGAAACGGGCGCGGCCGAAATCGATGTCGTGGAACCCGCTGAGGCCGAGATCGATGTCGCCGATTCGAGCGGCGATCCGGGGGCAGGTTTCGAGATCGAAGGCCCCGGAGATCCCTGGGAGGGCTTCAACCGCAAGATCTTCTGGTTCAACGACAAGTTGGACATCTACCTGCTGCGACCGATCGCGATCGGCTGGGACTTCGTGCTGCCGGATCTGGTGCAAACCGGCATCCGGAACGTCTTTCAGAACGCCCGTTTCCCGATCATCTTCCTGAACGACATGCTCCAGGCCAAGCCGGTCCAGATGGGCGAGGACCTCGGGCGTTTCGTGGTCAACACCACCGTCGGAATCGGCGGCCTCTGGGATCCGGCCAAGCGGATCGGTCTTCCGGGCAACAACGAGGATTTCGGCCAGACCCTCGGCTACTGGGGCGTCCCGCCGGGGCCCTTCCTGGTGCTGCCGATCCTCGGCGCTTCCAATCCGCGCGACACCGTCGGGCTCGCGGCCGACGCGGCGACCATGGTGCACCCGTATTTTCTCGTCTGGTACATCTCCGCAGCGATCACCACCACGAACCTGATCAATACGCGCGCCCGTTACATCGAAGTAATCGACGAGAACCGCGCCTCGGCGCTCGACTTCTACGCGTTTCAGCGGAACGCCTACATGGCCCTACGCGAGAATCTGGTCAATGACTACCAGCCGACTGCCGATCCGCAGGACGACGACCTGTACTATTTCGAGGACGAAGAGGAATCCGATCCAGCCGCTGGCGAAGCCGGTGAGACACCCGTCGAGGGGGGGGCTGGCAAGGATCCCGACGTGGAAGGTGAAGCGAATTCGGACGGATGATGCGCTGCGGCGTGGGTTGGTGCTGGTTGCGTTGATCGCGACGCTGGTGGGCTCTGCCGGGATCGCGGCAGCGGCCGATCCGCGCGAGACGATGCAGGAGACGATCGACCAGGTGCTCGCGGTGCTGAACGACTCCGAGCGCAACCACGAGCAGCGCTTGGCGGCCATCGAGGAGATCGCGTACGCGCGCTTCGATATGCGGACGATGTCGCGGCTCGTGCTGGGGCGGGACTGGAAGCGCTTCAGCGATGAACAGAAGGACGAGTATCTGACGGCTTTCAAGCTCTATCTCGCGAACAACTACGGCGATCGCATCAACCGCTACGACCAACAGTCCGTCGAGATCATCGGCGTACGCGACGAGCCGCGCGGCGACAAGACCGTCCAGACGAAGATCGTCGGCGGCGAATTCGACGATGCGCGGGTCGACTACCGGATGCGGAACAAGTCGGGCAGCTGGCTCGTGATCGATGTGGTGATCGAGGGCATCAGCACCGTTTCGAACTTTCGCGACCAGTTTCGCGAGGTGCTGAGTCGCGGCGGGCCGGCGCACCTGCTCGAGAAACTGCACGAAAAGAACGCCCGGGGCATCGTCAAAGACGCCTAGCTGCCCATCGGCCGCTTCGCGAAATGCTGCCGGCGCTTGACTTCTCGCAGCCACGGGTGAAACCTGTTCCAGCGGGGTTCCGCCGGTCCCGCGGCAGCCACCCCCGGCGTGGAGCACTCGCATGGACGATCAGGAAAGCTCTGCGGTATCCAAGGCCTATACCATCCAGGGGCGCTCGGTGACGTTCCCCGTGAACGTCCGGCATGCGACCGCGGGTTCGGCCACCTATCTGGTCCCGGCCGAGCCGGCCCGCGCGATGCTGCCGATCTCCGAGATCGAGATCGCAGAGGTGCTGCCCGGCAAGGCCCTCCTGAGTCTCGCGACCATCGACTACAAGGACAACGATCTCGGTGACTACAACGAAGTCTCGGTGGCGTTCTTCGTGAAGCCGCGCGGGCAAGGCGGCGTTCCCTACCTCGGCAATATCGTCGACATGCTGAAGAGTCGGCTCGGGACCTGCATCACGCACCTCCCGGTCGACCAGGCATTTACATGCGAGGCGGGTTCGGTGATCTGGGGCTTCCCCAAGACCGTCCAGCAGATCGACTTCGAATACGGGGTCGATCGCGCCAGCTGCAAGCTCGTTTACGACGGTCGGCACGCATTGACGCTGTTGCTGCCGCGCGGCGGCAGCAAGTCGCTGCCCGAGAGCACGCTGACCGGTTACACCTCGATCGAGGGCGTCGCACACCGGAACGACTTCACGTCGGGCGCCGAGGGCTTCGGAGTGCGGCTCGGCGGAGCCGAACTCGCGCTCGGCGAGGGCCTGATCGCCGACCAGCTCCGCAGCCTCGGTCTGCCCAAGCGGGCGCTGATGACGACCTGGATGGAGAAGATGTACGCGAGCTTCGGTCCGTCCGTGAAACTCTAGCGGCCCGCTATCGCACCCCGGGCGAAACTATCGGACTCCGACCAGGTAGCAGACCCAGGCCGGGTCATCTTCGCCGGATTCGCGGCGTTTGTAGATGTCGTTGCCTTCGCCGGTCTTCTTGTCGGTGCCTTCCCAGTAGACCTCGGTTTTCGAGAAGCCGGCTTCGTCCAGCAGATCCCGCAGCTCGTGGATGCCCCACAGTCGCCACTCGTACCTGAAGGCGCGGCGCAGCCGGCTGCCGTCCGAGAACTCGTAATGGATGTAGTTCACGCCGTGTGACTGGATCGGGTCGAAGGAATGCTGGTCCCAGACGTAGTCGAAACCATCGCATTCGCGGGTCTCTTCGAGGCTCCGCTGCGCGTCCGGCCCGCCGTAGATGTCGAGCATGAAGATGCCCTCTTCGCCGAGGGTCGCGCGGGCCTGTTTGAAGTAGCGCAGCATCAGCGGGCGTTTGTCGAAGAGCATGAAGGAGAAGTTGAACGCGCAGGTGATGTCGAAACCGCTGTTACCGACGTCGAGGACATCGCCCTCGATGAGCTTGATGCGCGCGGCCTGATCGTCGCTGAGTTTCGAGACGTTGTGCTTTCTCCCCCAGTCGAGCGGGTTCGGGTCGAGGTCGATGGCGCACGCGGTGTTCTCGGGGTGGCGCTCGACCCAGTGGCATGCCAATGCGGAGGTGCCGGCGAAATCTTCGCGCAGCGATCGGGGCGGACGGCCGAAGTGGTTCTTGAACACGCGATGCATGAACGGCGCGTCGGCCTCGGGCTCCTGGACCGAACGCTGGTAGAGGTCGTGCTTGTCCGCTCGCGACGCCTCGGTGCTCTTCGACTTCTTGCGCTTCTTGTCCTTCTTCTTATTTCGGGCCATGAAAGCTGGTTCCACCTCCATCCATCGATGAGCTCGCTCGGCACCATTGGCTGATTTCCAGCGGCGCCTGGCATCGTCGCCCAGAAGTGCGTTCTCCTCAATGACTTCCGCGAATTCTCGACGCTTTTTGTCCCCGCAGGTACGGACGTGAATTTTCGATGGATCCCCTCGTCGAATCCGATGAGCCAACGAGAGGAGACTCGACATGACGAAGAAGCAACGACGACTGAGCAATTCCATAGTACTGGCTGCCGCGGCGGCCTTGTTGCTGGCACTGCCCACGATTGCTTCGGCTCGGAGCGACCGGGACGATCGAGACGGTCGCACGAATTCGAATTGGGAGGAACGCCAGCGCCACGAAGATCGGAGCGATCGCGATTCGCGGCATTCCTACGATCAGCGGGATCGGCATTCGAGCCACGACGATTCGCGCCACGACCGCCATGCGCGGAACACACGCGACGATCGCCACGACCGCCATGCGCGGCATGACCGTCACGCGCGCCACGCTCGCAAGCACGCCCGGCATTACACGAAGCACGATCAACGCAGGGGTTACTACTGCGAGCCGCATCGGAACCGCTACGAGTCGCGGCGGAGTTTCGAGCGCCACCTGCACTCGCGCCACCACATTCCGTCACGATTGTTCTCGCGGGTGATCGTGAACCACGGTCTGCACTGGATGTTCCACGGATAGCAGGCGCGTCGGCCGTCGATCGGCCGAAACCTCCGCGCCTAAAGCCGCGGGCTGGGGTGCGGTCGCCGAGGGGCGGCCGCACTTCGGTGCGTGGCGTCGCGGTCAGTCCTGCGGCGCGAGCAGGGCCTGCAGGAAATTCCGATCCTGCCAACCACGGTCGGAAGCACCGAAGCGCACCACGACCAACTCCTGCGAGGGAATCACGTAGAGGCGCTGGTTGCCGACACCCGCCGCGACCAGCAGGCTCGGAATCGAACCGGGATAGAAGACTCGAAGCCGGATTCTGCGCGCGCGGCCCTCGTCCTCGGTATTGCGCCACATCGTGAATGCGAATTCGGGTGTGGAATTCCGGTTCGTGAAGGCCTCTCGGAGATCGTCCGCTGCAACGATCGTCTCACCCTGCCAAAGTCCGTCGTCGATCAGTAGCGTGCCCAGCTTCGCCCATTCCCGCGCCGTCAGTGACGCACCGAAGGCGACGTCCGGGTTGCCGGCCTGGTCACGGTCCCAGGCGGCAACCTGTAGACCGATCGGGTCGAGCAGGCGGTCCTTCAGGTACGCGAGCGGGTCCATTCCCTGCGGCTCGAGTTTGCGGCGCAGGATCTCGGCGAAGACGAAGAGGTGGCTCGGTCCGTACTGGAAATCGACGCCGGGCGGTGAAACGGGTCCGAGCGCGAGTGCGCGCTTGTTCAGATTCGGCGTTCGGTCCATTTGCAGGACGGCGACGCCGGGCGCAAGCCCGCTGTTGTAGTCGAGCAGGTGGCGGATCCGAATCTCGCGTTTGAGCGGGTCGTTCTTGAACTCCGGCAGCGAAAAGGTCACGGGCTCGTCGAGGTCGAGCAGTCCATCGGAATCGGCCGCCACCCCGAGCACTCCCCAGAAGCTCTCGCTGGCATTGTTGAGGCGGTGGACTTCGTCGGCGAGATGGCCGTTCTGGCCCGCTTCGTACACCACCTGGCCGGAGTGGAGGATCAGCAGCACGTGCCCCGCGTGGGCGGCCGAGTAGTCGGCTGCGCGGCCAAAGCGGGCGACGTCGCCGGCGGGTTCGGGTGAGGCGAGTGCGATCTCGGCTTCCGGCGGCGGTTCCGGGAGCTGTTCCTCCGGAGTCGAGTTGCAGGCGACCGTGAGCGCGACGCACGCCAGGGCGTGCATCGCGGCGGAACGAATCCTTCGGGCTTTCGAGTCGGCTCTCACGCCTCGGGATCGTACCCGAGGTTGGGCGCAAGCCAACGCTCCAGCTCGGAAAGATCCATGTTCTTTCGGGCCGAATAGGCTGCCACCTGATCTCGATCGAGCCGGCCGACGGTGAAATAGCGGGCCGCCGGGTGGGCGAAGTAGAGCCCGCTCACGCTCGCGGCCGGCATCATCGCGCAGCTCTCGGTGAGTTCGATTCCCTGCGCGGGTGCGTCGAGCAACGCGAAGAGCTTGCGCTTCTCGCTGTGGTCCGGGCAGGCGGGATAGCCGTGCGCGGGCCGGATGCCGCGGTAGCGCTCGGAGATCAGATCTTCGTTATCGAGTTTCTCGTCGCGACCGTAGCCCCATTCGTTCCGTGCGCGATGGTGAAGACACTCGGCGAAGGCCTCGGCCAGGCGATCGGCGAGCGACTTGACCATGATCGAGCGGTAGTCGTCGTGCTGCTCTTCGAACGAGCGCGCGAATTCGTCGGCTCCGATGCCCGCGGTCACCGCGAACGCGCCAATGTAGTCGCGAACGCCGGCGCCCAAGGGCGCGATGAAGTCGGCGAGGGACAGATTGGCCTTCCCGCCCGGCGTCGGTGCCTGCTGGCGGAGCATGCTGAAGCGCATGAGTTCGCGATCGCGATTTTCGTCTGCGTAGACGATGATGTCGTCGCCGTCGCTCGCAGCCGGCCAGACGCCATAGGCTGCCCGCGGCGTGATCCGCTTCTCGGCGATGATCTGCTCCAACAGCTCCTGGCCGTCGTCGAAGAGTTCGCGTGCCGCCGCTCCCTTTTTGGGGTGATCGAGGATCTTCGGGAATTTGCCCGAGAGCTCCCAGGCGCTGAAGAAGAAAGTCCAGTCGATATAGCCGCGGATCTCCTCGAGCGTGATGTCGTCGACGTGGCGCAGGCCGATCTGCTCGGGGATCGCGATGTCCTGCTCCTGCCAGTCGATCGTCAGGCGATTCGCGCAGGCATCCGCGTAGCTGAGCAGCGGCTTCGCCTTCTTCTGGTCGTAGACATAGCGGAGGCTTTCCTGGGTCTCGCGGTTGGCCGTGTCCAGGGTCTTCCGCCGCTCGGAGTCGAGCAGGTCCGACACCACGCCGACCGCACGCGAGGCATCGTTCACGTGCACCACGCTGCCTTCGTACTTCGGGGCGATCTTCACCGCAGTGTGCTGTCGGCTCGTGGTTGCGCCGCCGATCAGCAGCGGCTTGTCGAACCCTCGGCGCTTCATTTCGGCGGCGACGCTCGCCATTTCGTCGAGCGAAGGTGTGATCAAACCCGACAGCCCGATCACGTCGCAGTCGTCCGCGACTGCGCGGTCGAGAATATCGGCACCCGGCACCATCACGCCGAGGTCGATGATCTCGTAGCCGTTGCACGCGAGCACCACGCCGACGATGTTCTTGCCGATGTCGTGCACGTCGCCCTTCACGGTCGCGAGCACGATCTTGCCCTTGCCGCTGGTATCTTTGCGCAGCGCCTTCTCGGCCGCCATGAAGGGCTCGAGGTAGGCGACCGCGCGCTTCATCGCGCGCGCGCTCTTCACCACCTGCGGCAGGAACATCTTGCCGGCACCGAAGAGGTCGCCGACGATCTTCATGCCGTCCATGAGCGGGCCTTCGATCACCTCGAGCGGCCGCTCGGCCTGCTTGCGCGCCTCCTCGGTGTCTTCCTCGATGAAGTCCACGACACCGTGCACCAGCGCGTAGGAGATCCGTTCGCCAACGGAGTTCTCGCGCCAGCCGAGGTCGACTTCCTTCTTCTTGCCCGATCCCTTCACCGTTTCAGCGAATTCCACCATCCGCTCGGTGGCGTCGGGCCGCCGGTCGAAGAGGATGTCCTCGACGTGCTCGAGAAGATCGGCCGGGATGTCGCTGTAGACGCCGAGCTGGCCCGCATTCACGATGCCCAGGTCCATGCCGGCTTCGATCGCGTGATAGAGGAAGGCGGTGTGGATGGCTTCGCGCACCAGATCGTTGCCGCGGAACGAGAACGAGAGGTTGCTGACGCCACCGCTCACCTTTGCGCCCGGGCAGGTCTGCTTGATGGTCCGTGTGGCTTCGATGAAGTTGATCGCGTAGCGCGCGTGCTCTTCGAGACCCGTTGCGATGGCGAGGATGTTCGGGTCGAAGATGATGTCCTGCGGTGCGAAGCCCACTTCTTCGGTGAGCAGCCGGTAGGCACGCTGGCAGATCCCGACCTTGCGCTCGGTCGTGTCGGCCTGGCCCGTCTCGTCGAAGGCCATGACCACCACACCCGCGCCGTAGCGTTGGACCTTGCGCGCCTTCTCGAGGAAGTCGACTTCGCCCTCCTTCAGGCTGATCGAGTTCACCACCCCTTTGCCCTGGACGCACTTGAGCCCGGCCTCGATGACCTCCCACTTCGAGCTGTCGACCATGATCGGTACGCGCGCGATCTCGGGTTCCGTCGCGATCAAGTTCAGGAATCGTGTCATCTCGGCCGCGGAGTCGAGCATGCCCTCGTCCATGTTGACGTCGAGGATGTTCGCGCCGCTGCGTACCTGGTCGAGCGCGACCTCGGTTGCGGTCACGGTGTCGCCCTTCTTGATCAAGTTTGCGAAACGCCGCGAGCCGGTGACGTTGGTGCGCTCACCGATCATGCTGAAGTTCGAGTCCGGCCGGATCGCGAAGCGCTCGAGGCCGCTGAAATAGCTGTTGCCGTCCGGCTCGGGCACCGCCCGCGGGCTCACGTCCGCGACCGACTCGGCGATCGCACGGATGTGCTCCGGTGTCGTCCCACAGCAGCCGCCGACGAGGTTCACGAGTCCGCTGGTTGCGAACTCGCCGACCAGCCTGCCCGTGGTTGCCGGTTCTTCGTCGTAGTCGCCGAATGCATTGGGGAGGCCGGCGTTCGGGTAGGAACTCACGTGGCAGGTCGCGACCGCGGCCAGGTCGGCGAGAAACGGTCTCATTTCATCCGCACCGAGCGCGCAATTGATACCGACCGACAGCGGATCGGCGTGCTCGACGGAGGTCCAGAAGGCATCGATGGTCTGGCCCGAGAGCGTTCGCCCGCTCTTGTCCGTGATGGTCGCCGAGATCAGGATCGGGACCTCACTCGCCGTTTCGGCGAAGATGTCGAGCACGGCGACGATCGCGGCCTTCGCGTTCAGCGTGTCGAAGATCGTCTCGATCAACAGGACATCGACGCCGCCATCGAGCAGGCCGCGAGCCTGCTCCGCGTAGGCTGCGCGAAGATCATCGAAGTCGAGGTCGCGGAACGACGGATCGTCGACGTGCGGCGAGATCGACAGCGTCTTGTTGGTCGGCCCGATCGCGCCCGCCGCGAAGCGCGGCTTGTCGGGGGTGCGAGCGCTCCACTGCGCAGCGACCCGCTTCGCGATCCGCGCGGCTTCGACGTTCTGCTCGTAGGCGCGTTCCTGCATGCCGTAATCGGCCTGGGCGATCCGGGTGCTACCGAAGGTATTGGTCTCGATGATGTCGGCACCCGCCTCGAGGAAGGTGCCGTGGATCTTCTCGATCACGTCCGGCCGGGTGAGGGAGAGCATCTCGTTGTTGCCCTGCAGATCGGACGGATGGTCGGCGAAGCGTTGGCCGCGAAAGTCGGCTTCTGCGAGCCTCTCGCCCTGGATCATCGTGCCCATGGCGCCGTCGAATACCAGAATGCGCTCGGCGAGCAGCTGCAGCAGTCGATCGCGAATCGTCGTGGAGGTCATTTGGGCCCGTTTGGCTGATGGTGGCTGGGAATTCAGGCCGAGGAAGGGGTCGGCCGACCGATGCCGCGATCATAGCAAAGATCAGCTTATCTCAATGCAGTGATGGATACGCGAGGCGTCGTTGCCCCGTGGGGACTCCAAGTCGCCACGGGGATCAGGCGTCCCCCAGCAACGCGATGCCGATCAACTCGCCGAGAGCCCCCAGCGCCTCGTCGGGGTCGTCGACCTTGATCGTCGTCATGCCGAGCGCCCGCGCGGCCTTGAGGTTCCGACCGATGTCGTCCAGGAAGATCGCCTCTTCGGGCTCGACACCGATGGCTTCGCAGGTGTGCTGATAGATCCGGGGATCCGGCTTGCGCAGCCCGATCACACTCGACTCGACGAAGACGTCGAAGTGGGGCTTCAGAAATGCGCCGGCGTCGTCTTCGCCGATCCAGTTGTTCGTGAGCGCTGCGGTGCCGAGCCCGCCGTTGCGGATCCGCGCGACGGCTCGAATCATCGTCGGGCGTGGCTGGGCGGCGGCTCCGATCTCTTCCATCAGCACCCGCGCCGAGAGCATCACGCCTGCCGCCTCGCAGTCGAGTTCGAAGGCCGCGTAGAATTCCCGCATCGGCATTTCACCGCGTTCGAGGCGCGACCAGGCTCCGTCGCGCCCGCTGTCGACCACGACGCGGTTGATTCGGCCGGACGGGATGCCGTGCCGGGTCTCGAAGTTGGCGATCGCGTGCAGCGGGGATCCGAGGATCACCCCACCGAGGTCGAAGATCACGGCGCGGTGCTGCATTGGACTCCTCCGGCAGGCTTGGGGGGCTTCCCTCGGCTCCGCCTGCGGTCGGCCGATTGTGGGTGAACGCGGCGGCGCCGTCCAGCCTGTGTCGCGCGGTACCGGCCGCTATATCCCGCGGGCTGCCCGGAGGGAGTCGAAGGTGTAGATCGCCAGCGCGAGCCAGACGCAGGCGAATGCGACCGCGTGTGCGCGCATGAACGGCTCGTCGTACAAGGCGACCGCGAGGACGAATGAGATGCTCGGCGCGATGTATTGGAACAGGCCGACCGTCGACAGCTTCAGGCGCTTGGCTGCGCTGTTGAAGCACAGCAGCGGTACCGCGGTGAATGCTCCCGTGCCTACGATCAGCAGCTGCAAGCCGATTGTCGCATCCGCCGACGCATCGCTGCCGTTCCCCCGCACGAACAACAGGTACGCGAGCCCGAGTGGCGCCAGGATCGCAGTCTCCAGGGTGAAGCCCACCACCGGCATCACGGGGGCGAGCTTCCGCACCAGGCCGTAGAGCGCAAACGAGAGCGCGAGCACCAGCGAGATCCACGGCAATTTCCCGAAGGACAGCGTGAGCAGCAGCACGCCGACCGCAGCCAGCGATACCGCGGCGATCTGCCACGGCCGCAGCTTCTCACCGAGCAGGAGGGTTCCCATCAGCACGCTGATGAGCGGGTTGATGTAGTAACCGAGGCTCGTGTCGAGGACGCGGTTGGTTTCGACGGCAAACAGGAAGACCAGCCAGTTGCCGCCGATCAGGAGCGCGGAGAGCAACATCGGCAGCAGCCGGCGGCGCGAGCGCAGCACCGCGCGCAACTCGCTCGCGCGCCGCGTCAACAGCAGCAGGGCGACTCCCACGACCATCGACCACAGCACCCGGTGGGCGAAAAGCTGCGCTGCGGGGATGGACTCGAGCGCGCGCCAGTACATCGGCGCGAAGCCCCAGATGCCGTATGCGCCGAGCGCGTACAGCACGCCGAGCGAGCTCGCGCGGGAGTTCTGCTGCGTTTCCAAGCTGTGGACTCCTCGCGCGCGATTTCGTCGAGCGAGACCGATGTTCGCTCTGCTCGGGCGTGGTGCCGGTCGAAGGATACAATGGCGACTCGAGATCACCGAGGAGGACGACGAGCCATGGAGCGAAACGACTGGAGCGATGGTTCCGGGAAGGCGGGGAAGCTCGGAAGATCGGCAGCGCTCGGCCTGGCGCTGCTGGCGCTGCTCGTCGCCGGTGCGCGGGCGGACGACGCGCCCGACCCGATGCACCGCGTGAGTTTCCAGGTCGAGCGCTCGCGCGAGGTGACGAACGATTGGATGCAGGCCGTGGTCGGCATCACCGACGAGGATGCGGATTCGTCGCGCCTGGCCGACCGCATCAACGCGACGATGACGAAGGCGCTCGCGACCGCGAAGCGCGCGGACGGGGTCAAGGTGAAGAGCGGCGGCTACTCGACGCACCCCGTGCACGAGAAGGGCAAGCTGCGGCGCTGGCGCGCGAGTCAGGATCTGATTCTCGAGTCGAGCGATGTCGAGGCCGTCACCAAGCTGATTGGAACACTCCAGAGCGAGCTGCAGCTGCGCTCGATCGGTTTCTCGGTTTCGCCCGAACGTCGCCGCGGCGTCGAGGACGAACTCGTCGCCGAGGTGCTCGCGGCCTTCCGCGCTCGCGCCGAGATCGTCCGTCAGAGCCTCGGCGCGAGGGGCTACGAGGTCGTGCAGATCTCGATCAATACGCAGGGCGGAGTCCAGAGGCGGCAGCTTCCAATGATGGCGATGGAGATGGCTTCTGCGTCGCAGGTGCGCGCGCCCGCGGTCGAAGGCGGCAGCAGCCGCATCGAGGTGCACGCGAACGGCACGATCGAGTTCGACTAGGCGTCACACGATCAGCTCGCCCTGGAGTATCGAACTGTTGGGGCGAGACTTGGCGCTCGAATCAGCGCGGAGTCGAACGCTGCGGCACCCGTCGGCGTCGCCTGATGCCTTCGGCGCCCACCAGGAGCCCTGCCAGCACCAGGCTCGCCGGCCACGGAAGGGCCGGGACGGCCGGGGGCCCGAGTGGGGTGGCGTCCACGATGACGAGACCCGCATCCATGTCGCTCAGCAGCACGCGGTCGAGGCCCAGCAGCGGATACACGCCCCAGTTGCCGTCCTCGCCGGCCGCACCTCCGGGGAAGGTGTCGTAGTTCCCGACGAGTACCGGATTGGCTGGATCGCTGATGTCGATGGCGACGACGCCGGCCTCGTACCAGGATACGAACAGCAGGCTGTCGTCGTACAGGACCGGGTTGTGGGGCGTGAAGGCGTCGATGCCGAGTGAGGTCCGGTCCAGCGTCGACAGCAGCACGGGCGAGGCCGGGTTCGTGACGTCGAAGATCTTGATGTCGCCGTCCGAGATCTCCTCGGCACTGATCAGCAGGCGATTGTCCGAGGTGGCCCAGCTGCTGTGGGTCTGGGTGCCGGTCGCCACGCTGCCCAGCAGGGTGGGGGCCACGCTGGCGACGTTCGAGACGTCGTAGATGTACGTGTACCCGCCCCAGCCCGAGGCGTAGAGCCGATGACCGATCACCGTGACGTCGTGGATGAAGCCCGTATCCGGCGTGACGATGTCGCGCACGAACGTCGGGCTGGCGGGATCGCTGACGTCGAATACGACGATGGTCGCCGTGCGGCTGTCGGCCTCGTATGCGAAGCCGTTTGCGACGAAGACATTGTGTACGGATGCGTGGCCACCGTCCGCGGCGGTCACATGCGAAAGCAGCACCGGCGTGGCGGGATTGGCGAGATCCAGGATGTGGAGGCCACCGCCCGCCTCGCCCGCGAAGTAGCCGATGCCGTCGTGGACCTTGACGTCCTTGAAATGGGTGCCCGCGCCGTACGTCGTCACGAGCGATGGTACGGCGGGATTCGAAATGTCGACGATCCCCACTCCCGTGCCGAGATGCGTGCCGATGTAGGCATGATCTCCCTCTCCCCAGACGTCCGCGTAAACGTCGTCGCCGGCGAACGGGTCGAGTGCACCGACCAGCGAGATCTGCGCCTGCGCCTCTGTCGGGCCCGCGAGTGGCCAGAGCAGGGCGAGCGACAGTGCCGCCAGCGCTCCGAGTTGTTTCGCTAACGGGCCCATGCGGTCGAGACTACCCATCACCACCGCCGCGTGCACGGTGAATCGTCGTGGTGAGCCTGGCCGGCAATCAGGCCTGCATCTTCTCGAGCATGGCGGCCATCTGCTGATGCAGGAGGTTGACGGCCTGCAGCGGCCGGATCATTACCTTGAATTCGCTGATCAGGCCTGCGTCATTGCAGCTGATGATGTCGACGCCGTTGATGTACTTGCCCGCCGCATGGGTCTCGAACTCCAGGAATGCGTGATTCCCCGAGATCACCTCCTTGGCGTAGTGAAACTTCTTCGACTCCTGCGTTTCCCGGGATTCGCCCGAGTCGGCATCGGGGTCGCCGGCGAGCGTGGCGAAGGCCGCCTCGAGGTACAGTTTGGTGGTCGCCTTGCCCTTCTGCGGCGAGAAGACGATGGGCGAGTAGAAGACCACGTCGTCGGCCAGGATCACGTCCAACCCTCCCTCTAATTCGCCCCGGAGCAGCTTGTGCCAGTTCTCGACCGTCTTCTCGATCATCTTCGAATTCTCCTCTGGATTCTGCCGGAAGCGGACCTACGCCGCGCGACCGAATCGGATGGTCAGAGCCCCTCGGTCACGTCTCGTATGAATAGCGGCTCGATTCCGAGCCGCGCTACGTCGGCGTCGAGCGCCGCCGGCTCCGGCGCGACGGCAGCCTGCGAGGCCGCGTCGAGGGCCAGGCCCAATAGCGTCGCGTCGCTCGACGAGTTCAGGAACAGCCCGGCGCGACTCAACACGAAGTGCACGGCTCGACGCACGGCATCCGGGTCTCGCAGCGGCTCGTACCAGCTGAAGCGACGCTCGGGATCGTTCTGCCAGCGGCGCCGCGCCACGGCCTTGATGGTCTGCACCGCCACGCCGCGCGCGTGACACACGCGAACGAGTTCCTCGAAGTCCGCCGCATATTCGGCTTGGGCCATCAGGGTGTAGTTGTAGGGCAGCAGCACCGAGTCGAATGCGAAGCTCTCCAGACTTCGCAGGTGCATCTCCGCCGCACGCGTGCCATGCCCCGTCACGCCGACGTGGTGCACCAACCCTTCGTCCCGGGCGCGAGCCAGCGCCTCGACCGCGCCTCCGGCAGCGAAGGCCGTCTCCCAGCCTTCGGCGTCGACCAGGTTGTGGAGCTGAATCAAATCGACCGAGTCGACCCCGAGGCGCTCGAGCGAACGCTGCAGGCTCGCCCGCGCGCCCTCTCCCGTACGCTCCCCCGTCTTCGTGGCCAGGAAGATGCGCTTGCGATGCTCGCGCAGCCACGGAGCCAGGCGGAGTTCGGAGTCGCCGTAGGAGGCCGCGGTGTCGATGTGGTTGATCCCGAACTCGAGCAGCCTCTCGAGCACCCGATCGGCGCGCTCCTGCCGCATTCCAGCCAGCGCCGCCGCACCGAAGATGATGCGCGAACTCGCGTGGCCCGTGCTTCCGAACGGTGCCCTTTCGATCATGTCGGTCCCTCCCGCTCGCGGCGCTATTCGGGATCGCGGAAGTTCGGAACGCGCTTCTCGAGGTTTGCCTTCACGGTCTCGATCTGATTCGCGCTGCCGATCAACTCACCTTGTAGTTCGGCCTCGAGGCGCAGCCCGGTCTCGAGATCGACGAGCGCCGATTCGTCGAGCAGCCGTTTTCCTGCGCGGATTGCGTCGGGAGAGCGGCCCGCGATGTCGCGGGCCATTTCGAGCGCGTCGGCGCGTGGGTCGTCCGAGACCCGCGTTGCGAGCCCGAGTTCCACCGCTTCGCTGCCGGAGACGATTCGGCCCGTGAACGTCAGTTCCTTGGCGACGTCGAGGCGCACGAGGCGGCGCAGCGTCTGGCTGCCGGTCATGTCGGGAATCAGTCCCCACTTGATTTCCATCACCGATAAACGCGCGTCGGGCGTGACCAGGCGGATGTCGGCTGCGAGCGCGATCTGGAGGCCGCCGCCGAAGGTCACGCCGTGCACCGCGGCAATCACCGGAACCGGAAGCTCGCTCCAGACGTGAGCGGCGAGCTGGGCGTTGGTTGCGATCCGGCCGGCAGGCCGCTCGAGCAGCTTCGGCCCGCCATCCGCCCCTTTGCCGAGCGCGCCGAAGCTGCCGACGTCGAGCCCGGCACAGAAGCCACGACCCTCTCCGGACAGCACGACTGCGCGAAGCGAGGGATCCAAGGCCAGCTCGCTTCCGGTTTCGGTGAGGGCCTGGAACATCGCCGCGTCGAGCGCGTTCAGCTTGTCGGCGCGGTTCAGGCGGACATCTGCGACGCCGTTGTCGACGGTCACCGAGACGCGACGCGGTTCCGCTGCGCGGGACCCGTGCTCGCTTCGCTCGCGCGGTCCCGCGTTGCGGGACCTAGGCTCGCTTCGCTCGTCGGACATCCTCTTCTCCTCTGGTGGAACGGGCCGGGATAATACCGCGTTCGGCCGTGAACTCGGGTCACTCGCGCGGTCCCGCGTCGCGGGACGTGGGTTCGCTTCACTCGATACGGAGGATTCGGCGCCCGTGATGCGTTGCTCCGAATAGGTCGACGCTGCGGACTTCCAACAAGCGGGTTCCGGTGGCTGGATCGGCGGGTAGCGTGCCGCGCCACAAATGGCGCGAGGGATCCGCGGGCGGCAGCGGACTGGCAGGGCGGTCCGCAGACTCGGCTTCGCGGCGTTTCAGCTCCAGGAAATACGGGTCCGGGCGGTCGACCCGCACGAGCGGGATCCAGGCACCGTCGGTGTCCAGGCGCATTTCGACGCGGCTGCGATCGGAGCCCGCGAACACGTTCACGAGCACCTCGGTCTCTGTGGCCTGCGCCGAGGTGACCGCGTCGGGCGCGAAGATGTTCATCTGGTAGTCGGCCGGCCGGCGCGCGACCTTGTAGCGAAGCGAATAGCTGTTGCCGTCGATGTGCAGGATCGAATAGCCGTTCGGCGTTCCATCGCGCATGGTCGCGTGCGGGATGCCGACTTCGTCGGGAGCGCCGAGCCACCAGCTCCCCGACGTCGTGCCCTGGATCAGGTGGTGATGCGGCGACGGGCCGTGGTGGCCGTCTTCGGGCCCGAAGAATTCGTGGCTCTGGGGGTGCATGTGCGATGCGATCGAGAAGCTGTAGGGGAGGGACGCGAGCGCGGCGAATAGCTCGCGTCGCTGTGGGACTTCGAGAGAGGGTGCGGGCCCGGCGAGTGGGATGTGCATCATGACGACGACGAGGTGGTCGCGCGGCACGTCCGCAAGGTAGTTGCGCACGAAGGCAAGCTGATCTTCCGAGAGCCCGCCGACATAGTTCTGGGCGGTGTTGCCGGTTTCGACGAAGCCGCCGTAGACGACGTCATCGAGCACGATGAAATGGGCCCGTCCGTATTCGAAGGCATAGGTACCCGGTCCGTAGACCTTCTCGAAGGTTTCGTCCGAGTTCGCATCATCGTTCGCATCGAAGTTCAGATCGTGGTTTCCCGGAAGGTTGTACCAGGGGATTCCAATCAACCCGATCGCGCGGTTCAGCGGCTCGAAGAGCGAAAGGTCGTCACCCACCACGTCGCCGAGCGTGATGCCGAAAGCCGCTTCGACACCGATCAATTCCTCGACGATGTCGTGGGAGAGGGTGTCGACTTCGGAGACCCGGTAGGGCTGGGTGTCGCCGAAGAGCACGACATCGAAGGCCTTGGGCTCGCGACTGCGCGTGAGCGGGAAGTCGATCGAAGCAGGTCGGCTGCCGGTGGGCGCGATTCCGGGGAAATAGGTATTCGCCGGGGAGCCGCTGGCTTTGTGGCTGTAGTAGAAGCGCGGGAGGTTGTTCGTGTCCGTCGCGACTGCCCAGCCAGAGGGCTTCACGACGAACAAGCTGAAGTCGTCGTCGGCCGGAATTCGATAGCATCCGTGCGCGTCGCTGCGCACGACGTCGCGTCCGTTCGAGAGCGCGACGCCGCGGATGCCGAAGTCGGAGCGGTCACGAATGCCGTTGCCGTTGCGGTCGTGAAAGACGACACCCGTCATGAAGGCCGCCTCCGGGGTGATGGGAGTCCCCGCGCAGCCCAGTGCCAGCGCCCACAGCGCTGCTGCGATGATCGGTCGGTTCGGAGTGCTTCGTGACTTCAAGGCCCGGTCTCTAATTCAAGGGGGCGGCTGGGCCGTGCTCTCGAAGGGGTGCGGGCGTTTCGACGGGGAGTCGGCAGCCGGCAGGAAGACGGTAAAGGTGCAGCAGCGGCCTGGTTTGACTTCCACCGATAGATCGCCGCCGGAGCGTTGCAGCAGGCGGTAGATCGTCGCGAGAGGCAGATCGTTCTGGAGGTCCCAGACGGCACCGCGGTGCGATTCGTCCGCGGGCGGGTCGAACGCATGGGCGAAGCTGTCGGCTTCGATGCGGCTGCCGGTCGCGGTGATCGATGCGGTGACGTAGTGGTTCGGTGCGATCGCCGGTACCAGATCCGGGTCGCGGTTGGCGAGTTCGAGGTTCGCGGTTTCGATCGTGATGCTGCCGTCGCCGGACAGCGCGGTAACGGCCTGTGCGACGATGCTCTCGACGATCGCACCGACCGCGACCGGGAGCCGTGCGGCTTCGATGAGGCCGGCGGTGAGGTGCATTTCGAGTGTGATTCCAGGGCCGCCGCGATTTCGCAGGTTCTTCTCGGAACGCTGGATCGACGCGTTCACATCCACCGTTCGTGCGGCGCGCGTCTCGTGTCGTCGGATCGCGGGTCGATCGTTCTCATCATGCCCGCGTTGATGTTCGGCGAAGACTTTGCGTTCTTCGGCCGCGAAGCGGCGTTCGAGCTCCCCGCCGATCCACTGCGACATCAGGTTCAGCAGGTCCTTGTCCGTGGCGGTGAAGCGGTGTCTTCGGGGATCGCGGCTCCCGAAGGAGAGTGTGCCGACGGGCTCAGCGTTGACACGCACGGCGACGCCGAAATACGCTTGGAAGCCGAGTTCTTCATGGCCGTCGCTCTTGGAGTTGGCGATGCCGTCGATCCGCTCCAACGCGACCGGGCGTTCGGAAGCGAGCGTGCGCCTGCAGTAGGAGTCGGCCAGCAGGAAGATGGCGCCCTGCGACAGCGGGAAATCGTGGGGCGCTCGATAGCCGATGATCTCGGAGCGCTCGTCGTCGACGCGCGCGACGAGCCCGACTTCGAGGTCGAAGCGCTCGCAGCCGATCTTCAGCAGCTCTTCGAGCTTCTCGTTCAGCGTCAAGTTCGGCTGGGCCGCTACTTCGCCGAGGAGGCGCACGGCCTCCATGCTGTCCCAGTGCAGCGATTCGGCGCGGTCGCGCTCGTACAGCGACCGCCAAAACGCGACCAGGGCGATGACACCCGCGACGCCGGCCGCCAATATGGAGGTTTCGGCGACGCCTGCCATATCGAAGGCCAACGCGGATGGCGCGCCCCACGACGACCACAGCTCGATTCCCTGACGCACACCCAGCAGAGCGAAGAGCAGCGTGAGGAATGCAACGCGCGCTTCGCCGGTTCGCAGCACCAGCACCAGCGAGCCGGCAATCCCGATTGCGAGTATCCCGATCGAGATCAACAGCAACGCGATCAAGCGTAGGTCTCCCGGATCTCGTGGGTGGGATGTGCCATGCAAAACGCCCTAAGGCTGGCGAGCGTAGCGGATTCACGGCGATTCCGGTAAGAAACGGCGCGGAGGTCGGGAGTGCGTACACGTCGGATCGTCGGGCTCGGATTGTGTGTCGTCGACCACGTCTACCTGGTCGACGACATCGACCTCGGGGCCGCCCGGACGCGTTCCAGCGAACGCCTGGTTTCGACCGGCGGCATGGCGTGCAACGCGACCATCCAGGCTGCACGACTCGGTTGCAATACGCAGCTGCTGACCGCGCTCGGAGACGAAACCGAGGGTCGCTGGCTGCGGCGAAGCCTCGCACGAGCGAAGGTCGGCACGCGCGGTGTCTTGTTGCTTCCGGAGTTTCCGACGACGGTTTCCGTCGTGCTGGTGGCGAAGCGGGGAGGGGAACGGCGTTTCATCGTTCCCGACCGGCGCAGCCTCGAGCGGGATGCACCGGAATTCGAACTCGACGCGATCGGCCCCGGCTGTGTGCTGCTCGTGGACGGACATTTTCCCCAGCAGGCGATCCGCGCGGTCGAACGCGCGCGCGCGCTGGGTGCGACCGTGGTCGGCGACTTCAGCCTGCCCCGGCCCGCGATCTCCAGGTTGCTCCCGTACGTTGATTTCCCGATCGTCCCGCTGGAATTCGCCGAAGCCTATGGCGACGGCGATCCCCAGCGCGCGCTTCGGCGCCTGCGTGACCGCTTCGGCGGCAATCCCATCGTTACGACCGGCCGCAGCGGCGGACTCTACTTTCGCGGGCGGCGCGTTCGCCGCTACCGCGCCCAGCGGGTCCGGGTGCGCGACACCACCGGCGCAGGCGATGCCTTCCACGGCGCGTTCGCGGCCGGGCTCGCACACGGCCTCGAGTTCGAGTCAGCGATCGCGCTGGCGGCGCGTGCAGCTGCCGTCTGTTGCACTGTCCTGGGCGCCACCAGCAAATTACTGGGCGGGCCTATTCCGCGTAGCCGAGCGCGCGCAGCCGCTCCTTGAGCATCGGGCTGACGTCGGTGTCCGGCCCCGGCTGTGCGCCGGACCGCCCCAGGTAGCGGTCGACGGCCGCGTCGACCGCGCGGGCCGCTTCGGGGTCGATCGCCAGCGGCTGCTGCTCGGTCGGATCGTCTGCGAGGTCGAAGTGCAGCATCGGCTCTGCGGTGCCGCTGGCGGGGCGGTGGACGATGAACTTGCTGTTGCCCTGGCGCACGGCGAAGAGCGGCGGATTCCAGCCCACCTGGCGGGTTGGGTCGAGCCAGCGTTTCTTCGCCCGTGCTTCGGATACGATCATGTGTGCGGCGGGCGCATCACCGCGCTCGAGCGTGCCCGCGAGACTCGTGCCGTCGAGTTCTTCAGGCACCGGCACGCCCGCGAGTTCGAGTAGGGTCGGGGCGACGTCGACGAGCGAGACCGGTGCCGCATGCCGTCGCGGCCCCGGGATTCTTCCGGGCCCGACGAATACCAGCGGCACCCGCACGCTTTCTTCGTAGACCGCCCCGCCGTGTTGATATCCGCCGTGCTCTGCAAATTCTTCGCCGTGGTCCGAGGTAATTACGACGATGGTCGATTCCGCGAGTCCGGCTTCGTCGATCGCGGCGAACAACCGCTCGAGTTCTTCGTCGACGATGCGAATCTCGCGGTCGTAGCGGTCGCGCGCATCCCGGATCGCCGCGCTCCCGGCACCGGCTTCGCCGTCGTTGCGAAACAATGGTGCGTAGGAGGCTTCGGGGTCGTAGGGAGAATGGACTTCGTAGGTGTGGACGAACAGGAAGAACGGGGTCTCGGCCTTCGCTTCGAGCCAACGTCGGGCCTGGCCGAAGGTGCGGCGGGCCTCGCCGGGGGCTTTCCGGGTCTCGCCGACGTTCTCGGTGTATTGCGCGAAGCCGTCGCCGAAGCCGCGCCGCCGAAGCAGATAGCCGTTCTCGGTGAAGGCTGCGGTTCGGTAGCCGGCGTCGCGGAAGTGCCGGGCGAGTGTGACGGCGTGCGATGCTTTGCGGTGCAGGCCCTCGCGAATACCGTGCCGAACCGGATACAGCCCGGTGAACAGGCTCATGTGGGCAGGGCTCGTGGTGACCGATGCGGTGATGGCGTTTTCGAACAGCGCGCCGCGTTCGGCGATTGAATCGAGGAACGGCGAGGTGTCGCGCGCGTAGCCGTAGGCCCCGAGGCTACGCGCGCGCAGCGTGTCGATCGAGACGAGCAGGATGTTCGGGCGCGCGTCGCGCCGCTGCTTCGGATAGACGACCGGGTCGCTCCAGACCGGCAGCGAAAAGCTCGCTTCCCCCAGCGTCCGGCGGGTCGCGAAGCGGAGCGAGATGCGGCGGCCCCCGAAGTCGGCCAGATCGATCCGCTGGTCAAGCCAGCCGGGCTCGTCGCCGGCATCCGGATCGACGGCCGCGCTGAACAGCGTCTGCTCGCGACCGTCGCGGTCTTGCAGCGAGGCCTCGAATTCGATCGGCCCGCCGCTCTGGCCCCACGTCTCCTGCCGGATGGCGATTCCGAAATCAAGCACTCCGCCTTCCGGAACGACGACCTCGCTGCGGAACTCCGAACTCGCGGAGTCCGACAGCGGGAACGCGACGATCTGCAGGCTGAGCGGGCCGGTGTGGCCGATTTCGCCGAGGTCGGCGAGGCGTGCGCGCGGTTGCGCGCCGCTGCGGTCGACGGCTACGACGCCCGAGCGCAACACGGGCGCCGCACTGCGCCCTTGCGCCGTCCGGCGCCACACACGCCGCGCCAGTACGACGCGGCTCCCGGTTGCGAGCGTTTCGGAGAGCTGCACGAATTCGGGCACGTCCGAAGTCGAAGCGAAGTCGCCGTAATGCAGGATCTTCCCGGCGGGCCCGGTGCCGAGGCGTGTTTCCGAGCCGATCGTTGCGTCGGCCTCGGCACTTGCGACTCGCTGCAGCGAGTCGGGGGCGGGTTCAGGGTAGGGTGCACAGCCCGAATTCGCGCAGGCGATCACCAGGGCCAGATGCCAGCCCGCGAGCGTGGCGTTGCGGGGGCGCACCGCCGTTTACGGGACCCGCGTTTCGAGCTTGTCGATCGCATGGACCGGAGCGGCGTCGCCCTTCATCAGGTGGGCGATCGCGGCATAGACGGCCTGCTGCTGCGCGACCCGAGACTGCCCCTCGAAGGTCTCCGAGGCGACGCGGATCTCGAAGTGCCCGGCTCCCGTGGCTTGTACCTCGACTTGCGAGCCCGGCAGCGCTTCGGCGATGACGCTCGACAGCTTCTCGACCAATTCGTCGGGGCTCGAGGGGGAACTGAGGATCTGAAGCGGCATGCCGGACTCCTGGCGCGAGCTAGATGTGAAGCGCGACGAGGTCGGCGAGGATGCTGGTCGCTTCTTCCAGCTGCGGCGAGATCTTTTCTTCCTCCTCGCCTTCTGCGGCTTCCTCTTCCTCCTCGACCTCTTCCTGTTCCTTCAGGATGTCAGCCAGCCGAACGACACCGTCGTTCGTCTCGGCTTCCTTCAGCTTCTCGCGGATTTCTGCGAACTCCTCGCTCTTGACGACGCGTTCGTGGGAGCGCTGTGCGAGCTTCGACACGACATCGGACGAGACGGGCTGCCAGCGGTTCGTCGCCGGCACCGCATTCGCGTAGCTGCTGAGAAACGGCGTCGTCGCCTGGTTCTCGAGCGCGTAGCGCTGGGTCTTCTCGCCGAAGTCGTTGCTGGTCAGTAGCGACGGAATCACGACATCGGAGCGAACGCCGTCGTTCTGCGTCGATCGCCCCCCCGGCAGGAAGAACATGCCGGTGGTGATCTTCAGCGCACCTTGACCGGGAGGGAGGGACGAAACCGTCTGAACGGTGCCCTTGCCGAAGGTGTGGTCGTCGCCCGCGATGATCGCGCGCTTGTAGTCCTGGAGTGCGCCGGCGAGGATTTCGGCCGCGGACGCGCTGACTCGCGACGTGTGCACCACCATCGGGCCGGAATACAGGATGCCGTCGTCTTGGTCCGAGAGGATCTGGCGTCCGCCGCGCGCGTTCTCGACACCGACGATTTCGCCGCGGCGCAGGAAGAACCCCGAGATCGTGACGGCGTGGTCGAGCAGGCCGCCGCCGTTTCGCGACAGGTCGAGCACCAGCCCGTCGGCCTTCTCCTCGTTGACCTGGCGCAACAGCCGTGCGACGTCGTCGGTCGACTGGCGTTCGGTGGGGTTCGAGCCGCCGTAGAACGACGGCAGGTCGAGGATGGCGAGTTTGATCTTCTTGCCTTCGACCTGGCGCTCCTCGAAACGAAGGTTGGCGGCCTGGTCCTCCAGGTTGATCTTGTCGCGCACGATCGTCAGCGGGAAGCGCTTGGTCTGTTCTCCCTGCCGCAGCACGGTCAGCTGCACTTCCGTGCCCTTCTTGCCGCGGATCAGGCTCACGGCCTCGCGAAGCGGCATGTCGATGATGTTCACCGCCTCGCCGTCCGCCTGGGCGACGCTGATGATCTTGTCCTTCGGAAGCAACACGTCCAAGCGGGCGGCGGCGCCGCCCGGAATCACCCGCTCGACCACCGCAAAGCCGTCGCGCTCGGACAGGGCGACGCCGATTCCCTCGAGCGAAAGCGTCATGCTGATCCGGAAATCCTCGAGGACTTCGGCCGAGAGATAGTTCGAATGCGGATCGAGTGAGGTTGCGAACGCGTCGAGGAACGCGTTGTAGAGATCCACCGTCTCGAGTTCGCTGAGCCGCTTCGTGCGCAATTCGTAGCGGTGAACCAGCAGCTCCTTGGCGCTTTCCAGGGTCTCGTCCGCGCTCAGGTAGTTGGACATCTGGAAGTGGATGAGGTTTCGCAGCAGCTTCTGCTGCTCCTCGGCCGTCTTCGGGTGCCCGCGATCTTCCGGGTCGAGAATCAGCTCGACCGTGGTGTCGACCGCGTAATCCGCCTTGCCGACGACCTCCCTGATGAATTCCTCGACCGCCTTCTGTTCCTTGACGAGTGTCTGGTGGAAACCGTCCAGGAAGGCGCAGGACTTTTGCCGGACATTCGCGAACGCGCCCTTGAGTTCCTTCTGGATCTCGCTGACCTCGCCCTCGAGCAGCACGGTTCGCGATGGATCGAAGCGGCGGAGGTAGGTGTCGATCGTCCGCTCTTCGAGTTGATCGTCGAGTCGGTGGTGGAGGATGTGGTTCTGGAGGTAGGCGGCCATGAAGCGGGAGACCGTTTCGCAGCCCACCGTGGCGGCCTGGGCCGGCGCGGCCGCAGCGAGCAGTGCGCCTATCGATAGCGATAGAATGATGAGGCGATTGAAGGGCATTCTACTTCTCGAGATCATGGCTTGGGATTCGACCTTTCATACACTTACCTCAGCTTGCGGACGCTCGCGCCCCGCGTCCTGGAAGCCCGGCGGATTCTCGAAAGCACCGAACTCGTCCGCGAACAGTCGCGCGAAGGCGAGCGTGGTGCGGTCTTCGAGGTGGGCTCCGACGATCTGGACGCCGATCGGCAGGCCGCCGGCGGTCCGGCCGGCCGGCGCCACGGTGGCGGGCAGCTTCAGCGCGCCGATCGGCCCCATCCAGCCGAAATGGTCCAGGTAGGATCGCTCGCGTCCGTTGATGAGGAGGCGGCGCAGCGTCATGGGTTGCGAATGGTCGTGCGGGATGGCGGGGACCGCGGAGACCGGGCACAGCAGTACGTCGTAGTCGCGAAAGAACGCGTCCCACACCGTGCGGAGCCCCTCGCGCGCCTCGTGGGCCGACAACCACGAGTGGTGGGTTGCGGCGAGATCGCGCAGGAGATCGGAGTGCTCGTCGGTCTCCGAGGCGGGCAGTTCGTGCGCCGCTCTTTCGAAACCGGCGAACTGCGCGTCGTCGAATACGGCCGAAATGATCGGAGCCAGCAGCCGCCGATAGATGCGAACCATCTCGCCGAGGTCACAAGCCGGGCGAGCGTGGTCGTCCACGCGAGCGCCGGCCTTCCGTAGCTGCTCGACACGTTGCTCGAGGCACTCGCGGATTTCAGAATCGACGCTACAGGCCGGATCGTCGAGCCAGGCCGCGACCCGGAAATCACGCAGTGAATCTCGCCGCGCGGGCGGCAGTTCGAGCTGCCACCCGCGTGCGTCGAGTTCGCTCGGGCCCGAGAGCACGTCGAGTGCGAGTTCCAGATCGCCCGCACTGCGCGCGAGTGGACCGAGCACGTTGATGTCCGTTTCGATGCAGGAGCCGGGGAGGCCCGGGATGTGGCCCCGCTGTGGCACGATCCCCCAGGTCGGCTTGTGGCCGAAGATGCCGCAGCAGTGCGCCGGGATCCGGATCGAGCCGCCGATATCGCTGCCGACCTCCAGCGCGGCGAAGCCGGCCGCGATCGCCGCAGCCGAACCGCCCGACGAGCCACCCGGCGACCGTGTCTCGTCCCAGGGGTTGTTGGTCGTACCGTGCAGCGCGTTGCTGGTCTGCCAGTCGGATGCGAATTCGGGCGTGTTGGTCTTTCCGAAGATCACGGCGCCCGCCCGGGTGAGCCGCTCGACCACGGCGGCATCGCGCACGGGTACGTGAGTCGCGAGACGCTCCGATCCCGCGGTCGTTCGCAGGCCCGCGGTTTCGATGCAGTCCTTCACGCTGATCGGGAGGCCGTGCAGTGGGCCCCAGCACTCGCCGCGCGCGCGCGCTGCGTCCGCGCGGTCGGCGCGTTCGCGTGCGCGTTCGACGTCGAGCGCCACGAATGCGTTCACTCGCACGTCGAAGCGCTCGATGCGGTCCAGATAGAGGTCGAGCAGGGCGCGGCTGGTGATCGCGCCCGTCGCCATCTGCTCGAGGAGCTGACCGGCCGATTGGAATGCGAGTTCGGTCATTGCCGCTCCTGGCGTTGTCGGGGTGTTGCCGCCCGGTCGGCGGGCCTCAAGGGTCGCCATCGACCGTTTTGCCACCGGTCCTGTAGATATGGATTCTATTCGAGCTTCGAAGGTTCGCCGCTTTTCGCGTGAGACCCCGCGGGGCGTCACTCGATCGCTCTGGCAGTCGCTGTGGATAGGGATCGAACGCGCTCGACTCGCGGCAGCTTCGCCCCGCGGGGCAAAGCTGCCGCGAGCTGCCTTCGCTAATAGCGGTAGTTGTCGGGCTTGTAGGGGCCCTCGACCGGCACACCGATGTAATCCGCCTGCTCCTTCGTGAGTTCGGTCAGCTGAACTCCGAGCTTGGCGAGGTGGAGCCGCGCCACCTCTTCGTCGAGGTGTTTCGGCAGCACGAAGACGTTCTTGTCATAGGCGGAGCGGTTCTGCTTCAGCTCGATCTGCGCGAGTACCTGATTGGTGAATGACGCGCTCATCACGAAGCTCGGATGGCCGGTGGCACAGCCGAGGTTCAGCAGCCGGCCCTCGGCGAGGATCAACACCGAGTGGCCGTCCGGGAAGACCCACTCGTCGTACTGCGGCTTGATGTTGATCCGCTTGATGCCGTCGATCTTCTTCAGGCCCGCCATGTCGATCTCGTTGTCGAAGTGGCCGATGTTGCCGACGATCGCCTTGTCCTTCATTCGCGCCATTGTGTCGGCCGTGACGAGATTGAAGTTCCCCGTCGTCGTGACGAAGATGTCCGCGGTCTCGACCACGTTGTCCAGGGTGTTGACCTCGTAGCCCTCCATCGCGGCTTGCAGTGCGCAGATCGGATCGATCTCGGTGATGATGACGCGAGCGCCCTGGCCGCGCAGCGACTGCGCACAGCCCTTGCCGACCTGGCCGAATCCGCACACGACCGCGATCTTGCCGCCGAGCATCACGTCGGTCGCGCGCATCAGGCCGTCGGGCAACGAGTGTCGGCAGCCGTAGACGTTGTCGAACTTGCTCTTGGTGACGGAGTCGTTGACGTTGATCGCGGGGAACAGCAGCGTCCCGGCGCGCGCCATCTGCTCGAGGCGGGCCACGCCCGTCGTCGTCTCCTCGGAAACACCCTCGATGGCGTCCGAAATCGGCGTCCACTTCTTGGGGTTCGCATCGTACTCGGCCTTCGCCATTTCGAGGATCACGCCCCACTCTTCGCTGTCGGTCGCGGGGTTGAAGTCCGGCACCTTCTCGGCCTGCTCGAATTCACGTGCCTTGTGGATCCAGAGCGTGGCGTCACCACCGTCGTCGACGATCTGGTCGGGGCCCGATCCGTCCGGCCACACCAACGATTCCTTCGTGCACCACCAGTACTCCTCGAGTGTCTCACCCTTCCACGCGAAGACCGCGATGCCCTGCGGCTCTTCGGGGGTCCCGTGCGGGCCGACCGCGACCGCGGCGGCGGCGTGGTCCTGTGTGGAAAAGATGTTGCAGGAGACCCAGCGCACGTCGGCGCCGAGTTCGGTGAGGGTCTCGATCAACACGGCTGTCTGGATCGTCATGTGCAGGCTGCCCATGATCTTCACGCCGGCGAGCGGCTTGCTCTTGCCGTAGCGCTCGCGGAGCGCCATCAGGCCGGGCATTTCGTGCTCGGCGAGCCGGATCTCCTTGCGGCCGAAATCGGCGAGGTTCAGGTCGGCGACCTTGAAGGGCGGGCGTTCATCTTGGGTTGCGCTCATCGAGTGTTCTCCGTCAGCCGGCGCGGGGTCGCGCTGCTTGCAGCTTGCCCGCCTTCCGAAAGCGGGTTTCGGGTGGGGGCTCAAGGGATTCATTTGTTTATGCGGATACAGTGTTGCAAGCCGTTGAAAGCGTGTCAAGCACTCTAAAAGCGGTTCACAGACGGGGCTTTCCGCTGCGAGGCGCGGTAGCGTCGGCCGCGCATGGAACTCGTCCTCAACGCTGTGGGGCCGGTTTTCGCGGTCATCGCACTCGGTTACCTGCTCGCGGGGCGCCGAGCGCTCGATCTGCCCACCTTGTCGAATCTCGCGATCCTCGTGACCTCGCCGGCGCTGATGTTCTCGGTCTTGTCGGGCAGCGAGCTCGTGGCCGCGCAGTGGGCTGCGCTCGCGGGCGGGACGATCTTCATCGCAGCGGGAGCGGCCTTGCTCGCGTTCGCTTATCTGCGGACCGCCGGTGACGGGCGGGTCGGCCTGCTGTTGCCCGCGATCTTTGCGAATGCGGGCAACATGTTGCTTCCGACCGCTCGGCTCGCCTTCGGGCCGGAGGGACTCGAAGCGGCGGCGATCGTCTTCGTCACGGCCGCGATGCTCACGTCCACCTTCGGGATCTGGATCGCGAAGGGGGAGAACGGCTTTGCCGAAATGCTGCGCCTGCCGCTGCTCTACGGCAGTGCGGGCGGGCTCGCGCTCGCGGTCAGCGACTTCACGCTGCCGCGGATCGTGATGGAACCGATCGAGATGCTGGCCGACATGGCAATCCCGATCCTGTTGCTGAGTCTCGGCGCGCAGCTGCGCAACCTGCCGATCGCCGAGTTGCGGCATTCGGTCGTCGCCGTTGCGATCCGCATGGGGGGCGGCATCGCGTTCGGTGTGGTCTTCGTCGGCCTCTTCGACGTGCAGGGCCTGGAGCGGCAGGTGTTGCTGCTGTCCTCCGCGATGCCGCCCGCGGTGATCAACGTCGTCTTCGCGGAACGCTATCGGCGTGATGCCGGCCTGGTTGCCTCGAGCATCGTGATCGGCACCCTCGTCAGCGTCGTCATGATTCCCGTAATTCTGCTGCTGATCACGTGATTCCGCGCGAATCTGCGGCTCAAATGGATATCGGTACGAGGCGCTTGCTCGCCTTCCAGAGCGCGCGCGCGAGTGCTTCGTCGTGGCTTGCGGCGGACGAGGGCACGGCGCGGCACTTCACGTAGTAGCGGCTGCTCGTGTTCGCGACCTCGGGCGAACTCGCGAGGTAGATCGACGTCCGGGCGCCCTGCTCGGGCGACAGGAAGAAGGGCTTGAGCAGCGGCAGCACGATGTGACCGAGACGGCCGTTGTTCTTTCCGAGAGAGGTTGCGACCGCGCCCGGGTGCAGGCAGTTGGCCGTTACCCCGCTGCCTTCGAGGCGGCGCGCGAGCTCATAGGTGAACAGGATGTTGGCGAGTTTCGATGCACCGTAGACGCGCAGCCAGGCGTACTTCTTTCGCTCGGTCTGCAGATCTTCGAGGTCGATGCTGCCGAACTTGTGCCCATGCGACGAGACGTTCACGATTCGGGCCGGCGCGCTCGCGTGCAGGCGAGCGAGCAGCAGGTTCGTGAGCTGGAAGTGGGCAAGATGGTTGACCGCGAAGGTGCGCTCGAGACCCCCGGGTGTGACTTCGCGTCTAAGGTTGACGACGCCTGCGTTGTTGACGAGCACGTGCAACGCGGGGTAACGGTCGAGCACCTGGAGTGCGAGTGCTTCGATCTCGCCCGGGGATTGCAGGTCCGCCATCAGCAAGTCGACCCGCCGGTTGCCGCTCTGCACGCGGACCTTCTCGCGGCTGGCCTGTCCACGCAGCTTGTCGCGGGCCACGAGGATCACGTGTGCGCCGAGGCGCGCGAGCCCCGTTGCGGTCGCTTCACCGATCCCGGAGGTGGCGCCGGTGATGAGGCAGATGCGTCCGTCGAGGTCTGCTGTGGCCATGGCCCCTCCGTGAGAGCGGAATGCTAGCCCGTTCGCGCAGGCTGCTGGCTTCGCGGCCGACACAGTCGCTGGCTTCGCGGCCGCGTGCCAGCTTCGCTGGCAAAGCGCTCGTGAAATGCAGATTCACCGCGACACAGTCGCTAGCTTCGCGGCGTGAGCGCGGACCTTTGGATCTTCGGCTACGGATCGCTGATGTGGCGACCGGATTTCACGTTCGCCGAACGCTGCGTGGGGGTCGCCTCGGGTTGGTCGCGACGTTTCTGGCAGGGCTCGACCGACCACCGCGGCGTGCCCGAGGCGCCCGGGCGGGTCGTCACCCTCGAAGCTCGGCCGGCGGCGCATTGTTGGGGGCTGGCCTATCGCGTGCTGGCCGCGGAAGTCGGGGCGGTGCTGGGGCGCCTCGACCACCGCGAGCGTGGCGGCTTCGACCGCGTCGACCTCGACGTCAGGCTGCGACGCGACCGCACTCCGACGGTTCGCGCGATCACCTATGTGGCCGGGCCCGGCAATCCGAACTACCTGGGGCCCGCGCCGTTGTCCGAGATCGCGGCCCAGGTTCGCCGCTCGGTCGGGCCGAGCGGCCCCAACATCGAATACGCGCTGCGACTCGCCGAGGTGCTGCGCGCGTTCGAACTCGAGGACGAGCACGTCTTCGAGCTGGCGGCGTTGATCGGCTCCAGCCGTAGCTGACCTGGATGGAAGTCGACCTAGCGCCTGCGGGGGTACCGGCTTTCACCAGCACCCCCGCAGCCTTGGTCAATGGGCGGTCGACTAACGGCGACGGTGGTCGCTGTGCCGCCCGTCATGTCGATCGTGGCGGCCGCCACGCTTGTGGCGCTTCGCGTGTTTCGCGTACCGCCTGTGATCGTCTCGGTAGCCGCGACGTGCGTGGCCACGGTGGCGATCGTAGTCACGGTAGTGACCGTAGTGGTTGCCATGATCGTGATGGTCGTTCCGGTAGGACGTCTGGTGAACGACCGGAACGGGAATGGGGAATGGGAAGAGGAAGGGCAGTGGGAAGGCCGCCCGGACGGTCACTGCAGCGCCTCCGCGGTAATCGTGGTCCGCGCGTGCGGGGGAGGCCGCTCCCAATCCGATCACCAGAGCGACCAGCAGAGTTGCAGCGAAGATCGGCAGTGTGAGGCGCACGGCGCCGCGCGATTTCGAATCATGAACATCTCGTTCGTTCAGCATGGTGAGTCCTTTCTCCTCGAGTCGCCGCCGGTGCCCGATGCGGGATCGGTGGTCTCTGGTAGGTAGGACGGTGTCTCGTTCTCTGGAATTCGATTGCAGCGAAGAATTCCTCGAATTCCCATGTAGCTGGAATATTGCGAGTTCGATTCGCCGCGGAAGACTCTCTGCCGCTATCGCTCGTCGACGAGGAAGGGCTCGATCAGGGATGCGGTGTCGACGCGCGCCTTGATTCTGGCGCACAGCATGAAGATCCCGCCGAGTTTGCGGTGCAGGAAGATGGTCTCGGGCGGCGGTGCGCGATTGAAGCCCTCGCGCCAGACCAGGTCGAAGACGCCGTCCCGTGCCCGCGCTGCCAGCTGTGAATCGTTGTAGTCGTAGACACCGCCGTGGCGCAGGGGCTCGCCCACCACTGCGATCAGGCTGGCGACCGCATCCTGGCGCGCCGGTGGTTCCACGCCCGAGAGGTAGCCGATCGCGATGGCGGCGTCGCGGATTCCGTCGAGATCCTCGGCGATCATCGCGCGCACGATCCGGCGGAAATTCTCGACGAACTCTGCTTGGAACTCACGCGCCGAACCGAAGTCGAGCAGCACCAGTGCGCCCGCCTCCGGGTCGAAGAGGTAGTTGGCGAAGTTCGGGTCCGTCTGCATGAATCGGAACTCGAACAACTCCCGGAACATCAGCCGCTGCAGCGTCGTGCCGATCTCGTCGCGTAGGCTCTGGGAGTATTCGGGGCTGCGCAAATCCTCGATCGGTCGACCGTGCATTCGATCCATCGCGAGTACACGTCGAGTGCTGAAGTCGGGGTGATGCCGCGGAACCCGGATATCTGGTTCGTCATGCACGAGTTTCCGGTAGCGCACCAGATGCCTCGCCTCGCTCTCGTAATCGGCTTCCTGTTTGAGCTGGTGCTTGGCCTCGGCGATGATTTCGCGAATGTCGAGGTCGACCGGCAGGATGCGGGTCATCTTGAGCAGGCTCGCGAGGTTGTTCACGTCGCTGTCGATGCTGCGCGCCACACCCGGGTACTGGATCTTGAGCGCGAGTTCGTCGCCGGCGGTGGTCCTCGCGGTGTGCACCTGGCCGATCGAGGCCGCGGCCAGTGGTTCGAAGTCGAACTCGCTGAATCGCGCCTCCCAGCCCTTGCCGTAGGACCGTCCCAGTGCGCGTCGCAGCTGCGTGACCGGCATCGTGTCCGCGGTCGAGCGCAGTACCGCGAGTGCTTCGACGAACTCCGGCGGCAACAGATCGTCGCCCTCCAGCGACAACAACTGTCCGAGCTTCATCGCCGCGCCGCGCATCTCGGCCAGGCGACTGGCCAGCTTCGTGGCGCGTTTGGCCGAGAGGAATGCGCTGGATGGATCGGTGGGCAGTGAGCCGGCGAAGCGCTTCGCGCTCTCGGTGAGTCCGCCGACCGCAAATTCGCCGGCCATCCAGCCCATGCGTGCGAGCCGCTCGACACGGCCCGTCGGAACGCGTGTCTTCTTCTTGGGTCTGCGGTCGTCGCTCAAGTGGTCGCCACCCCGGTCGAAAGGGTAGCGCTGTTGCGGATTCCACGGGGGAGAGGCGCCGCAAGCTCCCGCAGGCAGAGTCTGGCAACTAATTTCCTTCGAGGCCTTGGATTCCTTCGCTGCGTGCTTGGGTTTAGAGTCGATCTGGAAAGGAGGAGGAGATGCATCGATCTGAAACGGCGGGGCAGGCCGATTGCTCGGAGTGTGGGGCGTCCGTAGCGAGCGGATTGAGTCGCGAGTTCGAGTTCGGTGAGTCGCTGGTTCTCTGCTTCGATTGTGCGATTCGGCGTGGGGGGTGTTACGACGATGCGCTCGACCGCTGGAGTGAGGTTCCCGCGATCGACGACCTCGGCCCTCCGCTGGATTGATCGCGGCCCCGGCGCGTCGGCTGGGGCGCAGCGAGAGGGTGCGATGAGACTTCGCAACGACGCCATTGCCGATGCGCTCGATCGGATCGCGGATCTGCTCGAGGCGCAGCATGGAGATCGGCACCGCGTACGGGCCTACCGGACTGCTGCGCTCAATGTTCGATCGAGCGACAGCCCGCTCGACCGGATCGTCCTCGAGCAGGGACGCGAAGGGCTCCTGCATCTACCCGGAATCGGCAAACGCATCGCGGCGCTGATCGACGAGTTCCTCCACGGCGGCCGGATGGCGATGCTCGAGCGTCTCGAGGGCCAGGTTTCGCCCGAGGATCTGTTCGCGACCGTCCCGGGCATTGGCGAAGAACTCGCGCGGCGCATTCACCGGACCCTGGGGGTCGAGACGCTCGAGGAACTCGAGATCGCGGCACACGACGGCCGACTCGAAGGCGTGCACGGCCTGGGGCCGCGGCGTACGAGCGGCATTCGCGATTCGCTGGCCGGGATCCTCGGACGTTCTTCTCGCCGGCACGCGCGTCATCGCCGCTGGTCCGAGTCGGAACACACACCGGTGCCGGACGCGGTCGCCAACCCGCCGGGACGGCCGGCGGTTCGCCCCAGCGTCGCGACGTTGCTCGCGGTCGATTCGGATTACCGGAGCAAGGCGGACGCGGGCGTGCTCCATACCATCACACCGCGTCGCTTCAATCCGGAAAAACGGCCCTGGCTTCCGGTCCTCCACGTCGAGCAGGCGGGGTGGGAGTTCACGGCGCTGTTCTCCAATACCGCGCGGGCTCACGAATTCGATGCGACACTGGATTGGGTCGTCGTCTACTACGAGCGGGACGGCGAGGAAGATCAGTGCACGGTCGTGACCGAGCGGAACGGCCCGCTCACGGGACGGCGCGTCGTGCGCGGCCGCGAGTCCGAGTGCGCGCGCCACTACGCTGCGGGAGCAGGTGAGTAGCGGCTCGCGCGGCGGGGGCGCTTCGGGCCGGGCCGATCAGACGGCAAATGTGGGCATCACGCGCTCGGCAAAGAGCTGCGCGGGGACCGTGGTGTCGCGTCCGAAGAATTCGATCACGAAAGCGCTGCAGCCGAGTGCGCGGTGCTGTTCGATCTTCTCGATCACGGCTTCGGGCGTGCCCCAGATGCCGTGCTCCTCGATGCTGCCCCCCATGTGCCCGCCGTAGACCTTCTTGGCCTTTTCGAGGAACGCGCGCGCTTCGTCCTCGTCCTCGCCGATCACGACCACGCACTGCTGCGAAACTTCGATCGAGTCGAAGTCGCGGTCGAGTTCACCGCAGCGGTGGCGCAGCGCTTCGACTTTGGCGCCGAGCTGCGGTTGAAAGGCGGCGAGGTTGTTCCAGATGTCGGCGTGACGTGCGGCGATTCCCATCAACACGCGCTCGCCGCTGCCGCCGATCAGCAGCGGCGGGCGGCGCACGGGCTTGGGCTCGCAGATCGCGTCGCTGACCGAGAAGTGGCGCCCCGCGAACGTCACCCGCTCCTCGCTCCAAAGCCGTCGCAGGATTTCGGCGGTCTCGTCGAGGGCCTGCATGCGCTCGCCGAGCTTCGGGAAGTCGCAGCCGTAGGCTTCGAACTCCGCCTGGAACCAGCCCGCGCCGAGCCCGACGATCACGCGACCGTTCGAAATCTGATCGATGGTCGCGACCTGCTTCGCGAAGATCGCCGGGTTGCGGAAGAACGGCGGGGTCACGAGCGTGCCGAGTTGTGCGCGCTCGGTCAACGCCGCGACCGCGGCGAGCTGCGACCAGGCCTCGAAGATCGGCAGCGTCGGCATCGGGACGCCATAGACGTGATCGCAGACCCAGAGCGAGTCGAAGCCGAGTGCGTCGAAACGGACGGCGGCGTTCCGAGCTTCTTCCCAGCTGCGCTTGATCTGGGGCAGGGTCACGCCGAAGCGGGCGGGTCGCGTCATCGAGTCTTCCTCCGGCCCACAGTCTATCCACTCGCGCGGTTCGCGTGAACCGCGCGTGGAATCTGCCCTGCGACTGGCTGCGGCCGCGCCGCTGCTGCAAAGTCCTCGCGTGTCCGACGTCCTGATCGTAAAGACCGGAAACACGCTCGCGCCGATCGCCGCGCGGCGCGAGGATTTCGAGTCGTGGATCGGCGCGGGCCTGGGGGTGGATTCGGCCCGCGTGCGGGTGGTGCGGGTATTTGCGGGCGAAGCGCTGCCGCGGCCGAGCGACTTCGCGGGGGTGGTGGTCACGGGCTCGAGCGCGATGGTGTCGGAGCGCGAGGCCTGGAGCGAGGCGACCGCCGCCTGGCTCGCGGACGCTGCCGCGGACGCGACTCCGCTGCTCGGGATCTGTTACGGCCACCAGCTGCTCGCGCATGGGCTCGGTGGCCGGGTGGCGAAGAATCCGCGCGGTCGCGAAATCGGCAGCGTCGATGTCACGCTCACGCGCGAAGCCGCTGACGACGACCTCCTCGCCGGCGGGCCTGCGGTCTTTCGCGCCCAGGCGAGCCACCTCGAGTCGGTGCTCGAGCTACCGCCCGGCGCGACCCGCCTCGCGACGACGGACCTCGACCCGAACCACGCCTTCCGAGTCGGCCCGTCGGCCTGGGGGGTGCAGTTCCATCCCGAGTTCGACGCGGACATCACGCGCGGCTACCTGTGCGCACGCCGAACGGACATCGCGAGCGAAGGGCTCGACGTCGATCGGCTGATCGCCGGGGTCGGCCCCGCGCCGCACGCGACGGCGGTGTTGCGGCGTTTCGCGCAGCTGCTTCGCGGCCGCGCGCCGGCCTCGCCGGCAAAGCGCTCGTGAATTGCAGGTTCACCGCGACACGGTCGCCGACTTCGCGAGCGACTCGCCGCACGGGCTACATTGACGGGATGCCCGCCGTGCACTCGCGACCGCAGACGCTGCCCGAGCGCGTGGTGTTCTTCGACGGGGTCTGCGGATTCTGCAATCGGGCGATCCGCTGGTTGATCGAACGCGATCCGCAGCGCCGCTTGCACTACGCCTCGCTCCAGGGCGACACCGCAGCCGCGGTGCGGGCACGCCACGCGGAGTTTCCAGCGGATGTCGATACCGTCGTGCTGCTCGAGCGCGGCAGCGACGGCGAGCACATCCGGCTGCGCTCCGACGCGGTGCTCCGAATCGTCGCGGTGATCGACGGCCCGTGGCGACGGCTCGCCTGGCTGCGCGTGCTGCCGCGCCCGATCCTCGACTGGGGCTATCGGCTGTTCGCGCGAAACCGCTACCGGATGTTCGGGCAGCTCGACGTCTGCCCGACGCCGGGCGAAGACGAGCGCGCACGCTTCGTGCCCTGAGGCGGGTCCCGGATCGGGCTGGCTGCGCGTTGGCCGCTTTGCGGCCAAAGCTTCCGCCCGGCGAATGGAGTTGCTGGAACGGGTCTCCGCCTAGTGGACGCCGCTCAGTTCGTCGAAGAGGTCGTTCCACTCCTGCTCGGCGATCGTCGTCGCCTGCTGCAGGGTGCTGCCGATGCCGATGATGACCTTGCCGCGCTTGCGAATGGCGGGCGGTGTGCGAATCACCGCGACCCATTCGTCGTGTTCGTTGGTCTTCTTCGGGTTCTGGTACAGGCGGCCGTCCACCTGCTGGATCCAATCGAGAGCTTCTTCGCGGGTCATGCTGGTGAGTGGCCCCAAGCCGCTCGCAGGTGACGCGATTCGCGGGAAGCTGCGGCGGTAGACCGGCAAGCGCTGCGGGAACCGCCCGGTAGCGTACGGGAATGGATCGACGGATGGGCGGGCTGCCGCCGTTTGCGTCAATCTCCCGCCTGTGGCCGTGACGAATTCCTCGCCCCGTTCTGAATTTGCGACCGTCGTGAGCGGCGTCCCGCGTTCCGGGACTTCGCTGATGATGCAGATGCTCGCCGCGGGCGGAATCGAGCTGCTGGCCGACACGGAGCGCGCTCCCGACGCCGACAACCCGCACGGCTACTTCGAGTTCGCGCCCGTCCGGCGGCTCCGCAACGAGGCGAGCTGGTTTCCCGAGGCGCTGGGACACGCGGTGAAGGTGGTCTACGCGCTACTGAAGGCGCTCCCCGACGACGTCGCGGCCCGCATCGTCTTCATGCAGCGAGACCTCGACGAAGTGGTCGCATCGCAACGCGCGATGCTCGCGCGAAGCGGAGGCCCCGGCGACGTTCTTCCGCCCGAGCGCATGATCGAGATCTTCCGGGCGCAAGTCGACGAGACGCTGACGTGGGTGTCGCAGCAGCCCCACTTGCAGTTTCTCGAGGTCGCGCACGCGGAAGCGATCCGCGACCCGGCGGCGGTCGCGGGCGCCGTCGCTGCCTTCCTCGGAGGCGGGCTCGATGTGGGCGCGATGGCCGCGGTCCCGGATCCTGCCCTATACCGCCAGTGCGCGAGCGCGAGCGTCGATCAGTCTTCGGAGACGCCGGTCCGGTCGTAGAACCACGCGAGAATGAGGGCGGCGATCTCGTCCTTCGTGAGATCGGCGCAGTCGACCTCGAAGTCGGCAGCCTCGCGATACCAGGGATGGCGCAGCTTCATGATCTCGCGGAACGACTTCTTCCCGGAGAGAAGCGGGCGATTCGGGTCGCCCGAGATCCGATTGTAGAGGTAGTCGCTGTCGCGCCGCAGGTAGACGAGGAGCCCGTTCTCGCGCAGCAGCTCGACCTTTCGCTCGCTGTAGATCTCCTCGCCCGAGTCGTCCAGGTCGACCACGACCCCGCCGCCGCAGTCGATCAGCGCTCCCCGGTCGAAGGCCGCGAGCTTGTGCAGCGCCGCGTATTCGCGCTTGCGAAATCCGCCCCAGCCTTCGGCGTCGACGATCTCGGGGATGCTCCGGCCTGCGGCCTCGTAGCAGATCAGGTCGTCGAGCGAGAAGAGCTTGAAGTTTCGGTTGCGAAGGGCCAGGCGCTTGCTGATCGAACTCTTCGCGGAGCCGCGTCCCCCCATCAGGGCGAGGTTGCAGGCGACTTGCGGATGCGGAGTTCGGGCACTCATGGCAGCGCATTCTCGCAGTGATCGGGCGTTTGCACCAGATCCGGCGCTGCGGTTCCGGATGACACCGCGCGCCGCAGCCCTTAGGGTATGGCTCATGGCTGGGTGGTGGTGTGCCGGTGGAACGTTTCGCCGAAAGGGTTCGGCGCTGGAGCGCCGCGAACGGCGGTCTCGACGATTCTCCTGTCGGCTGCCGGTGTTTGGTGTGTGGACGCTGGCGGCGCTCGTGATCGCCACCGCCGCTGCCGAGGCTCGCCCCGAGCGGATTCGCGCGGGCCATCCCTATTACTCGGATGACTTCAGCCTCGAAGGCGTGGTTCGGGATCTCGCCGGCGAGAAGAACTACGAAGAGGTCTACCAGGCCTACCGCTATTACGAAGCCGTCTATGACGACCGGGATCGGGTCGTGAGCTTCAAACAGGTCGAACGCGGTGAGGTCGTGCGGGAAGACCGTTACCGCTACGTCGGCGACGCTGCGGTTCCCGTCGAGCACATCGTCGAGACACCCGGGCACCCCGCCGAGACCACGCGGCTCGATCCGGCCGAGTAGCCTCGCGGAAGCTTTGGCCGCAGAGCGGCCAACGCGCTGCGAGGTGAATGATCCGCGGGAGCGGATCGAGAGCCGGGCAAAGCTTTGGCCGCGGAGCGGCCAACGCGCTGTCAGTCCGCTCTGGGCGGAGACAGCTTCTCGAGTTCGGCCGCGATCAGGGTGCGCACGCGCAGCGTCAGCTCGTCGATCGGTTCGTCTGCAAACTTCGCGTACGGGATCGGGTCGAGGATCCTGATCGTAATCGGATGCCGCCCCTTGAGTACGAAACCCCGCTTCGGCAGCGCGTTCGACGTGCCGGAGATGACCAGCGGCAGAATCGGCCGTTCGGAATCCTTCGCCAGCTCGAAGGCACCTTCCTTGAAACGCCGCAGCTGTCCGTCGACCGAGCGAGTGCCTTCCGGGAACATCATGATCGAATTGCCCGCTGCGAGCGTTTCACGACACAGCTTGAGCATCTGCACGATGCTCGACTTGTCGCCGCGCTTGAGCGGGATGTAGCGATTGAGCCGCATGTTCCAGCCGATGCAGGGAATCTTGAAGTTCTCGATCTTCGACACCCACTTGAAATGGTTGAACACCCGGAAGTAGACCAGGATGTCGAGTAGCGACTGGTGGTTGGCGATCATCACGTAGGTTTCGCGCGGGTCGATCTTGTCGCGGCCCTCGATCGCCACGGGCCAGGCGGGGTTGAACCAGCTGTAGAGCGACGCCCAGAAGCA